>JAICIG010000113.1 GCA_025924495.1 Pirellulales bacterium
ATTCCTTGCTGCCAGGAGATTCCAGCGATGAGCGATTCCGATCGACGCGATTTTCTGAAGGCGACTGCGGCAGGCGTGGCCCTGGCCGGAATCGGCGCTTCGATTCTGGATGCTCAGGAGGATAGTCCCGATGGCCTGCCCAAGCGTCCGCTGGGCAAGACCGGGGAGAAGGTTTCCATCATCTGTCTCGGCGGCTGGCACATCGGCGCGATCGAAGAAAAACTGGCGATCGAGCTGATGCACGAAGCGATCGATCAGGGTTTGACCTTCTTTGACAATGCCTGGGACTACCACGACGGCGGCAGCGAAGAAGTGATGGGCAAGGCGCTGGCAACCGGCGGGCGCCGCGACAAGGTGTTCTTGATGACCAAGAACTGTGCGCGCGATCGCAAAGGGAGCATGCAGCATCTCGATGACAGCTTGCGCCGTCTGAAGACCGATCGCATCGACTTGTGGCAGTTTCACGAGATCAATTACGACAACGATCCCGACTGGATCTTCGACCATGGCGCCTTAGCAGCAGCGCTTGAAGCAAAGAAGGCGGGCAAGGTGCGCTACATTGGCTTCACGGGGCACAAACATCCCGAGATCCATCTGAAGATGCTTGGCAAAGATTACGCCTGGGATGCCTGCCAGATGCCGATCAACGTCATGGACGCGCACTATCGCAGCTTCCAGAAACTTGTCGTTCCCGAATGCAATCGCCGCGGCATCGGAGTGCTTGGCATGAAATCGTTTGCCGGCGGCTACCCGAAAGGACGCTTGCCCGACAAGGCCGGCTTGAGCGCCGTCGATTGCCGTCGCTACGCGCTCTCTTTGCCGATCAGCTCGCTCGTGTGCGGCATTACCTCGCGAGATGATCTCAAGCAGGACTTGGGGGTGGCTCGCAATTTCAAGCCAATGCCCGACGAACAAATGGCCAAACTGCTCGTGCAAACGGCGGCCGAGGGGAGCGACGGTCGCCATGAATTGTTCAAGTCGACGCAATTCTTCGACGGACCTTACCACCGTTTGCAGCACGGCTTCGAGGTGGAAAAAACCGCCTGACGTTTTGGGCGATACACGGGCCGGTTGATCTACGAAAGAGGCGAAGCCGGAATGGGCTTCGCCTTTTTTTGCGCTCACGCCGCTTCAGATTCCGAACCGCATGACTTGCTGCCATAGGTCGTAGCCGATCCACATCAGACCCGCGTCGATGATCAAATGGCTTAGCCACGGGCCGTACAGCGTGCCGGTGCGACGATAAATCCACGCCCATAACATGCCGCCCGCCGCGATGCATAGGGAAAAGAACCATGTCGGCGCGCCGTATCCTCGAAAGAATCCGCCCAGCACAATCACGTGGTGGGCCATGAATCCGAGGCTGGAAATGATCGCGGCGGCCGCGAAAGGGAGGCCGCGGCTAAGTTGACCGAACGCAAACCAGCGCCAGTAGTACTCCTCGAGCAACGAATGCAGCAGCGACAGAAAGGCGGCCAAGGCCAGAAACTTGAGCGGCGAGTCGACGCCAAAATCGATCAGCTTCGCTGCGATCTCGCGAGGTGCATGCTGCATGATCGGACTGGTTTTCAAATAACCGTAATACAGCGCCAGCATGCTCGCGACGACGATCAGCCCCAATCCGATGCCAACGCCCATTCCGCGCGAGGACGGTTTGTTTATGCGCAGCGATCGGCGCTGTCCCAGGACAAACCAGGCGAGCGGCAACGAGAACTGCACCACCTTGCCTGCGGCATAGACGCCCTTGGCATAGGGAGAGCCTGCTAGCACCACGAAATAGCCCCACGTCATCACGGTCGGAAAGCATAACACGACCGCAATCGCCAGCCAGTCCTTCGCATTGAGCGGCGGTTGCGGTTCATCAGCCGACGCCGACGCGGATGCTGCTGAAATGCTGCCAAGCACGATCTGCCTCATTTAATACACGCGCCCGAACTCTTTTTGGCCAAGCACCCCTTCTGGCGGCGGTCGCCGAGTTTCGCCAGCTTATCTCAGCTTGAGCTTGGCAACTAGCGGGGCATGCCTTTTGCGAAGAACTGGGCGTCGTTCGCCACGGTCGGCGAGGATTGAAAACGGAAGTCTAAAGACAAGGGCCTGCGACTGCACCGCTATGAAGAACCAACCTCTTATCGCACAACGCACTGAACCTTTTCACATTGACAATCATGCTCTCAACATGAACGCGACCGCGGCCAGCGCACAACTGCTAACAAATTGGGCGTGCTCGGCGCTAAATGCAAGCAACGCGCTTTGGTTCTCATTGATGTGGACATTCGTCGGCATTGTTTCGACGTACGATGCCTATCTTAGCCTGCGCTATTGGGACAGCATGCCGATGATGGAACGCAACCCGATATGTTTGTACCTGATGTCGCTCGGCGACGGCGATGCAACTTTCTTTTTACGAATCAAGGCAGCGGGCACCGTGCTCGTTCTGGCAGCCATGGCCATGTTCTACCTTCGCGATCCACGGTTGGCCCAGCGTATCGCCTGGGGCGTCTCATCGTTCCAATTCGGCCTGCTGTTGTATTTGACCTGGGGCTGATAGTGAAAGCAGTTCTCGCAGGCAATCGCCAAGCGGCGAATCAACCCTCCCAGTCCAAGACCATTGCGGCGAGCGTCCCCAGAGCGAAGTTTATTTCGAGGTCATGATCTTCATGCCATGCGCTGTGCTCATGCCTTCGCCGAGATAGAACCCTGGCTGCGTCGGCTGGTTGTAGCCGACGTTTTGCCAAGCCGCGCTGAGCCGATATTGCGGATCGTGCATCAGCGTCGCCAGCCGGTGCCGCGTTGGAATCGTTGTCATGTAGATCCGCAACTCGCGATTGTCGGCCGATCGCAAGATCACTTCCTCGCGCCAATCGCCCAGGATATCCGCGCAAAGCGCAGGCGTGCTTTTGGAGCCATTGTTGGCCCGGCAATCGTCGGCGATCAGCAACGTCGTTTCCTGCTCGTTGTTCCAGTCCCATTTGGAAATCTGGTTTCGGTCGAGCAACTCGCGGAGCAGATCCCCATCCCACCAGACGCCGAAGTTGCAACTACGCGGCTTCCGCGGGCTGATTATATTTCCTTGAGCATTCCATAGCCCTTCCAGTCCCGGACCGGAGGCCCACATCTCGTAGCCGCGATGACGCGGATCGAGATCCATGGCAACTCCCCGCCCCACGTCGGGCGAAGCTTTGCCCCAAATCAGCTTGCCTGTCTTTGCCTCGTGCAATTCAGCGCCGTAAGGATGTTTCGGTCGTTCGTGGATGTTGAAGATTTCAAGGCCCGGACGGTCGGGATCGATATCGGCAAGGTGCAGCGCGTCGCCGTGCCCCCAGCCTGTGGTATAGAGGCCCTGGCCATTGTCATCAATGACGCAGGCGCCATAGACAATCTCACCTTTGCCGTCGGCATCGACGTCTGCGACGCTCAGCGAATGGTCTCCTTGCCCCCGATAAGCAAGATTGCCCGGCGTTCCGTCGTCGCTGTCGAACGTCCAGGCGTTCGTCAATTCGCCTTTGCGCCAATTCCAGGCGGCGAGCACCGTCCGGGTGTAGTAGCCGCGGCACATGACAACGCTCGGCCGCGTGCCATCCAAATATGCTACACACGCCAGAAATCGATCGACCCGATTGCCGTAGTCGTCGCCCCACGCGGCAACATCTCCGCGCGGCGGGATGTATTCTTTCGTGGCAAGCGCCTTGCCGGTTTGCCCGTCGAACACGGTGAGGAATTCTCGCCCTGAGAGGACGTAGCCGGCGGAATTGCGATAGTCGGCTGCTGCGTCGCCGATCGCCGCGCCTTCGCCGTCAATGGTTCCGTCGGCGGTCTTGCAGACAATTTCCGCACGGCCGTCTCCATCGAGGTCATAGACCATGAACTGCGTGTAATGGGCGCCTTCGCGAATGTTCTTGCCCAAGCGAATCTGCCAAAGCAAATCGCCGTTGAGCCGATATGCCTGCAGGATCGGCTCCGTCGTCTCGCCGCGTTGCGAGTTGTCTCGGCCGCGGCCGACCTGGTGCAAAACGATCTCATATTCGCCGTCGCCATCGAGATCTCCCACCGAGGCATCGTTGGGGGAGTAATCGGTCGGCGTTTGCAAGGGAACCGAGAGGTAAGCCCGCACGAGCGGATTGGCAGGCAGTTCGCAGCGCTGCGATGGCTCCTGCTCGCGCCCTTCCAAGACGGGCCGCACAAACCAGGCGTTGGCTTTAGTCAGGTCGGCGCTGGTATCGATGTAGTTCGTCGCATCGGCAAGCGGCGAATCGGTGACACGCACCGCCGGAGCGGCGCCGCTGGCGCGATAAACATGGAATGCGATGTAATCGGGATCGTTTCCTAACAGCCGCCAACTGAGAAAGACTTTCCCATCTGGCTGGCACATGGCGACGAGGCCGCGGCCTAGCCGCTCCATCTGCCGCTGGGCGGCGGCCTGCTGCGCATTCGACGCAAGGGCAATGGCGCTCAACAAGAGTGATAGCCCCGGAGTGGCCCGCATTGTGGTTCTCCCCCATGGACAGAAGCGACTAGCGCCCATTCAACTCTGAGTCAATTCGGCATCGCTGGCGGAGAGCGTCACGATGTCCCGGTGAACCGAGGATCCGCCAGGGTTTAGCCGCCAGCCAACCAACTGACGGCTGTTGCCAGACGTATGAGCGTATCGCGGGCCAGTATGCGCACCTGATCCAGGGTGGTCAATCGGCGGTGTACTCTGGGTGAAAGAGCGAAGATCCGCCAGAGTGCGGCGAAATAGCCGGCCTGACAAGCGAGTGCTCATCAGGCCGGCGCTGCTAAAACAACGAGGCGACGTCCTTGGGCGACGACGGCGGATGGCCGTCCAACTCCGTCCGCTCAATCGCCGGCGGTCTGCTCGCTGAAGTACTCGTCCGAAGCAACGAAGCCCGCCACAACCTGCTCGTTGCTCACGCCCTGGTGGAATGCGTTGACCCACCCGTCCACCTCGGCCTGGCCGGGTTGCCGGCCCAGGAAGGTGAGATAATCATTGCGCACCGTCTGGCCCTCGCGCTCGGTGCTGGCGGCAAATCCGGCGGCGACCTGCGAGCGGTTACCGCCGTGCGCCAGGACATTGGTCCAATAAGCCTCGCCAGCGGCGTCGGGCGCCCGTCCTAGCAGATCGAAGTACATTTCGTCGACCCATGCGCGGTCGGAATTGCCGGAATGGTTATAGAACTCGGCCGAGCCGATAAAGGCAGCCTCCAGCTGCTCGTCAGTCAGGCCGCTTCGCATCAGCGAGCGCCAGAAATTTAGACCGCCCGCGTCGGCGCCACGGCCCAGATAGTCCTGATACGCTTGCTGGATGCGGTTGTCGTAGTACTCGTCCGAGTGAGTCAACAGTACCGTCAATGTCGAGCGCGAAACGCCTTGCTGCAACAGGCTCGTGAAGTGGGCCTCTGCAGCGGGATCGGCATCGCGACCGAGAATGTCTTCGAACGCTTGCGAGACGAATACGCTGTCGTCGTCGGCATGGCCATTGCCGGCCAGCGAATGGATCGTCGTCGTCGCGCCTCCTTCATCGGTCACGGTGACCGTCACCGAGAACATGCTGGGATGACCATAAACATGGTCTCCGCTAACGCTGAAGGTCCCGCCGCCGAGCGACGTGATCGTGCCGGCTGACGAAGTGCCGTCGCCCCAATCAATCGTCGCCGAATAGTTGCCGACGGGTTCGGCGCCGCCGGTATCGGTGAACGATCCAACGACAATGCCGTGGCGCGTCTGCCCTGGCGCCGAGAGGAAGTGCGTTCCGGCGCCGAACAGCGGAGCGTCGGCCACGGTCACGGCGTCGTGGGCGGTGATCGTATTGCTGTTGTCATGGATCGTCACCGAGACGCTCTGCGCTCCTTCTTCGGCATATAAATGCGAACCGGTGACCAGGAAGCCGCCAGCGCCGCTGGAAACGACTGTGCCGCTCGTCGTCGTGCCGTCGCCCCAATCGATGGTGGCTGTAAAGTCGCCCGCCGCGGCCGTAGGCGAGGTGGCCGTAAAAGCCGCTACGCCGCCGGAAAACTGCTGGCCTTCCGTCGCCGAGAAGTTGCCGCTGATCGCCGCCAACGGGCTGGCGCCAGCGGTTTGCAACATGCCAAACATCCCGTGCTCGCCGCTGTTGGGACCGGCCGTCGGGCTGCTCGCCAGGTCGAAGTCGCCGTTGCCGTAGACGTTCAAATCGCCGGCAACCAACTGCGCAGCGATGCCGTTCTGGGCATCGCCTTGCATGGTCAGTTGGCCATTGCCGGAGATCTGCACCGTCGCGCCGGCGGCGTAAACCGTACCGGTCAAGTTCAGGAAGCCGTTGCCGGCGATCCGGATTGGCGTGTTGGATCCGCGAGCTTCAAACAACACGATGCCGCGATAGGTTCCGCTGGTCATCGCTGTGAGAGTCACGCTGCCTCGGCCCGTGACGTTGAGGCCATCGCCCTGGCCCTGCGGCGCGTCATAAATCATGACGCCGTTGCCCAGCAGCTTGCCTTGGCCCGTCACGGATAGCCCGCCGCCCTGCAAGTAATAAATGCCAGGCTGCAGCGTAACCGTCGCGCGGCCGGAGACGTGAATGCCGCCTACGTACGTGCCAGGCTGCAATGAGATGTTGTCTTTCCCTGCTGTATGCACCGCGGAGAAAGTTTGCGACGGGACGGCTGGCGTCGGCAATGAACTCAGCGGGTCGCTCAATGGCGCGACCCCCGCATCGATCGTTCCCGAGACTACTCCGCCGCCCATGCTCGACACGCCCGGCGTGCCGACGGTGTCGATCTCCAAGGCCGAGACGTGGCCGTTGCCGATGGCGACGACCGCCGAAGCGTTGTTGGAATTAACGACAATCTCACCGCCGCCCGATACATTCACCGTGCCATTGCCCACGGCGGTCAGAGCGCCCTGTCCGGACGAATCGAGTAGGGCCACCCCGACGCTTTCCGGCGGATTGCTGACCGCGCCAGGTTCGGCGGTAAAGAACAATGCATTGGCGTCGCCGGCCGTGGCGCCATTGCCAAACGACAGGCCGCGCAGGCCGCCGATCGAAATCGGATGACTGCTGGCGTCTTCGAGTTGGCCAATATAATTGCCGCTGGCGGGATCGAAGGCGCTGATTGTGCCGTCGCCAAAATTGGCGACCAACAAGTCGTTGGCAAACGACCCGAAGCTGGCCGGCGCTACCGCCATGCCCCACGGGGCATTGAGCGCATTGGGATTGGCGCCGGTGTTGAACTCCTTGACGAACGTGCCATCGGTATTGAACTCCGCTACCACACCACCCGTCGACCGGGGCGTAAAGAAGCTGGCGCCCCCGCCGCCTCCTTCTTCGCCCGTGCTTTGTTGGAAGGCATAAGTCACATACAACTGCCCGCCGATCAATTGAATGTTGAATGGCGAGTAGCCGGCAGGCAAACCGCTATCGGTGAAGGAACCAGCCAGTGTCGTCTGATTAAAGCTGCCATCGAAGACGTCGATCTTCCCATTCTGAAAGTCGGCCGCATAGAGATGGTTGTGGCCGCCGCTGCTGCCGATCGCCAGACCGGTGAAATCGGCGCCCGTCACATTCGCTACGCTACGAGCCTGACCCGAAGGCGAAAGTGAAGAATTCCAGGCCGCCAACTGACCGGTTTGCGTGGCGAAGATATAGGTCGCCGGACCGCTGGAGCCGCCGCTCGGGTTAGTAATACTGAAATCAGCCGTCGTGTTGATGACGTCCGCCGTCGGGAATCCGCCAGGGATGCTAATCGTGGGCGTGGCCGCAGAGAATGCCCCGCCGCTCACGAGCCCTTGATATTGCGTGGCCGTCGCCGAGCCGTTATTGGCCACCACAAAGTTGCCGCTGGAAGCGCCGACCACCACTCCCCAAGGATTGATCAGATTGGGATCTTGCAAGAGCGCCGCGCCGGCCTGATCGGCGACGAGGTTCGTTTGCACATAGGATGTCAATAGGTGGCGGTTTTCAAGCGATTCCATTCTTCGGCAAACCGTCGACGACTTGCGAACGGCGAGACGACGAGTGCGCGACCGACCGAATTGAGACACAAACTTCCACATGACGAATCTCCCGGAAAACGACTGACCTTCCCCTGAAAAGGTCCAGTCAACGCGATTCGCCCCAGCAGTCCGGTCCCCCTCCAGCAACGGATGTGCCCATCTGGTCCAAATAACGCCAGAAGTTGCCAAACCTGTTTAGACACCCTGCTTTTACCAGATACCCGACATCTCGACTTTATGAGACATCGACCGCCCATCTCCACATTCGATCAAACCGCTGGTTTGAAACGGATCACCGCGGTCGTTTGGAACTCCGGCCAGGCCGTTGTGGAGCACTAGATGGGAGCGTCGCGGGGAGCGCGTCATTGCGGTCATTGCTCTGCATCGGGTCGCGGCTTGAAGCTGCTTTAACGCGTTGGCTGCGACTGCAGAGGACCTACCTCTATTTGAGGCGACAGCCCTGGCCGTCCGGGGACCGTCCATTAGGGGCGCCGATCAACGACTCTACGATTGCAGCGGATCTCTTTCCAAGTCCGCCCAATCACGTACCGGGCCCAATTGCACACCTGCGCAACGCTCGTTGATCCGACTATCAGGATTCTTCGGTGCGTTCGATCGGCAGATCGGCTTCCGCGGCGAGTCGAGGCGCGATGACGCCTTGAAAAAGTTGTTCTAGTTCGCGCAAGTGCTGGCCCGTCGCCGTATGAATGATGACTGCCCGATGCGTGCCCGCCGATTCGACTGTACGAACTCCGAATCCATGTCCTTTGAGTCGGCGTCGCACCTGCGATGCGTTGAGCTCAACGTACAGCCGGTCTCCCTTGATTTGTTTCATGGCGATTGGCTCCGCAAGTGAGTCATCGCCCTTCATTGTAGGCTGGAAGCGGCGCCAGGCCTGTCAAAAGACCGTGTTTTACGCATCGGGGCACATCCATCAAACTTCTTTTGTCAATTCGGCTGCCAATCAAGATGGATTGCCTCATCGCTGTGGTCGGCTAAGCTAAGTGCAGCTGGCGCACCGTTCGTGCGTCCCGCACGAGAACCAATGGGATTTAACTCGGCTGCCCAATGCCGAAGGAAGGTGCTCTGATGGCCAAGAAAGCCAGTGCACGCCATATCTTGGTGAAAACGAAAGAAACTTGCGAAGATCTCAAGAACCAGATTGCCGCCGGCGCCGATTTCGGCGACCTGGCCCGTCAACACTCGCAGTGTCCGTCGGGACAAGAGGGGGGCGACCTGGGCGAGTTTCGCCCCGGCCAGATGGTGCCGGAGTTCGACCGGGTTGTATTTAGCGCTCCCGTCAACACCGTGCAAGGGCCGGTCAAGACGCAGTTCGGCTGGCACTTGCTGGAGGTGACGAGCCGCACCGACTGAGCGCGGAGCCATCGGAGCCGGCATCGATCATAGGCCTGAGGCAAGGAATGGATTCATGGAACAAGCTGGCGCCGAAACGGATTCCGATCGCCCGGTGCTACGGCATCGACCCCGGCTGTGGCCGCTGGCAATCGTGCTTGCGCTTGGCGGGGCGCTCGTCGCGACGATCCAAGCGACTGACCTTTTCGCGAACGATGCGGCGGTGCAATTCCTGGCGACCAGTTCGGCCATCGCGCTGACTTTGATGCTGGCAGCGTTCTGGGCAATCTTCTTTACGGGCTTGCCCCGACGAAAGCGAGCAGCGCTGCTGCTCTCGGGCATCGCACTCGTCGTTGGATTCTTCGCGCTGGTGCGAGTGGAAGGGGTCAGCGGCGACATGCGCCCGACCTTCGCCTGGCGTTGGCGGCCCCGTGCCGACCACCGCTTGACTCGTGAAATCACTGACGAAGGGAAGGCTGCCGACGCGACGGTCGACCTGACGCAAACGACCGATCACGATTTCCCCCAATTCCTCGGGCCGAACCGCGACGCCAAACTCAGCGGGCCGCGGTTGGCGCGCGACTGGGATGCTCAGCCGCCGAAAAAGATGTGGCGTCAACCGATCGGCGCCGGCTGGTCGTCGTTCGCCGTCGTTGGGCCTTACGCTGTCACCCAGGAGCAGCGCGGCGAGCAGGAGCTGATTAGTTGCTATGAGCTGCTCACCGGCAAGTTATTGTGGGCCCATGCAGACGCAGGTCGCTTCAGTGAAGTCATTGCGGGAGACGGGCCTCGTTCGACTCCGACAATTACCGATGGCCGCGTTTATGCCTTGGGGGCGGCAGGCACGTTGAATTGTCTTGACGGCGCGACCGGCGAGTCGATTTGGACGCACAACATACTGGATGAAAGCCAGGCGGCAAACGTGCAGTGGGGCAAAAGCTGTTCGCCCCTCATTGTCGATAACCTGGTGGTGGTCAGCGCGGGTGGCGCAAACGGCCATTCCTTGGTCGCTTACGACAAGAGTTCTGGCGAGGAGGTCTGGCACGGCGGCGACGATCCATCGAGCTACAGCTCGCCCGTGCTGACCACGCTGGTCGGCATGCCGCAAATTCTGATCGTCAACCATCATTGCCTAGCAGCCCATGATCCTGCCGATGGTCGCGTATTGTGGCGCTACCAGTGGCAAGGCACGCAACCGAAGGTGCCGCAGCCGATTCCCGTCGGCTCCGATCAAGTGTTCATTGCAGCCGGTTACGGCGTCGGCTGCATGTTGCTCGACGTGAAGCAGGATGGCGACGGAGAATTCTCGGTCCACGAAGCCTGGAAGTCGCATAACCTGAAGCTGAAACCCAAGTTCACCAACGTCGTCTTGCAGGACGGCTTTGTTTATGGATTGGACGATGGCCGTTCCCTCGTCTGCCTGGAACTCGCCACGGGAAAACGCCGTTGGCAGGACGGCAAGTACGGCCACGGCCAGCTTCTGCTCGTCGGCGATCTCCTGTTGATTCAAGCCGAATCGGGCGCGGTAGCCTTGGTCGAGGCGACGCCGAAGCGTTATTCGGAGTTGACTCGATTCCAAGCGATCGAGGGCAAAACCTGGAACGATCCCGTGCTTGCCGGACGGCGCCTCCTCGTGCGCAACGCCGAAGAGGCGGCCTGTTATGAGCTGCCTTTGGCAGAAGACGCACAAGACGAGCTCGCGCGAGGCAGCGAACAATAGCGATTGCATCATGCAATCGCTATTTGCTTTGGCCGCTATCGCCTGCAAATGGAGCGGCCTGCAGCTTCACTCTTCGAACAATATCATTGCTTCGAGGCGCCAAAAGCGGCGTAGGCTGCCTGCTTAAAGGCTTCATGGCTTTGCTGGCCATCGCCGGGAAAGCCGGCGTGTTGGACCATGAAGATCGTAATTAAACCTGCTTTGGGAGAGACGGTCATGTTCGTCGCATAAGCGCCGCCATGGCCGTACCAATCGCCGCCGACCGCCCAGCCGAAACCGTAACCCTGTTTCAATTCGCCGGTTTGCCGGCTCGTCATCTTCTCGACGGCAGCCTGAGATAGGTATCGCTTCCCTTGCCACTCGCCGCCGTTAAATACCATCTGGCAAAAGCGCGCCACGTCTTGAGCCGTGGAGAATAATCCGCCCGCCGGCATAGGCTGCCGCTGGCGATCGTTGAGCGGGTACTTGAGCTGAGTGACCGTCGTTTCTTCCAAGCCGTCTTTGGAAGCGTTCGGTTTATACGACTTCGCCAGGCGCTGCAATTGCTCCTCGTTCGGCCAGAAAGTCGTGTCTTTCATCCCGAGCGGATCGAACAGTCGCGTTTGCAGAAAGTCTTCATAAGGCATGCCGCTGACAACCTCAATGATCCGGCCGGCCGTATTGATGCCGGCGTTGGAATACTGATAGTTGCTGTCAGGCTCGAATTGGAGCGGCGTCATCGCGTAGGTCAGAGCGCCAACTCGTAGCGTCAACAGGTCAAGCGTGGGCTGTTCCGCCGCTGACTTGAAGGGCAGTCCGCTGGTATGCGACAAAATATTTCGCACCATGATCGGGTGCTTGGGCCGCTTCAGCAGGAGATGATCGCCATCTTGTTCGGCCGTCAGCCATTGGCCTTTGAACTCGGGCAGATATTTTTCGACTGGATCGTCGACGTTCACCTTTCCTTCATCGACGAGCATCATCAGCGCCGTGGCGGTGATCGGCTTCGATTGCGAAGCGATCCAAAACAGGGCATCGGCCGGCATCGGTTTTTTTCCGGCGACGTCGGTAAAACCGACGGTTTCAAGGCTCAGCACTTTGTCTTTGTCAGCTACAAGCGCGACCGCGCCGGCCAGCGAATGGCTGTCGACAAACGGCTGCAAAGCCGCAGCGATGGCGTCCGGCTCTTTGGCCTCCGCCGACCACGGGCCTGCATGAACCACGGCGAGCAATAAAACGATTAGGCGCCCAAGGCGGTGGCCGTGGCGAATACTCATCGTATCCCTTTTCTCTGTTAGCGATCCAATAAAATACGAGGCGCTCATTCCGTCGTGATAAACGGCGCCTGGCGTCCAACGCGAGCAACGAGGCGACGACTGGCTAGGCTAGGCGGGGAGATTGCGCTTGTCAACGCGATTGAGACAGACGATGGCAGGGCGCCTACTTGGTTCGGACGGAGGCGTCCGAAATTCGAGGGCGTCGAAAGTCCGCTCCGCCGCGCTCGCTTAAGACCGCGCAATGCTCTTCATCAATTCCGTATGGCTTAAGAGCCGCTGGCGATGCTGGGGCTGTAAGCGGCGCCGCCCCCTGCATTGGAAACTCCGCCGCCGCCTGAGATGTCTTGTTCATCTGGCGGCACGAGAGCCAGCACGATCAGCACAAACTTGGTCAGCGACCGGCTCGCCCAAGGCGCCGCCCAAACATAGCAATGCCCGCAGCGGCCGACGTCGCAGGCATGAGGCGGCACGTCTCGTTTACTTCCGACGAACAGCCACGGCCGCTGAAAGGCCTCGTCTTCGAGAAGTTCGAATAACTTGTCGATCTTCTCTTGCGCCTGATCGACGATGGCGACGTTCCTCTCGCGGCGACCGTCAACCGGGAAGCGAGGCACAAAGTGTAGTTCCGCTCCGCATACTTCTTGAGTGAGCTTGATGATTTTGTCTTCGGTCAAGACGCGCGCCTCGGTGGTCAGCGACACCCACGCCTGCGCCGTATCGGCAGTCAGCACGCGCGCTTCGAGCATGGCCTTCAGCGGACCGACGCCGTCTGTGGGAGCGTGCTGGGTGAGCTGGGGTCGGCCCGGCGCAGTGCGCGTCGCATCGGCCGCGCGCAATTGATCGATAATGCTTTCCTGATTTCGCAATTCGTCGCGCAGTTCCTGATTCTGCTGTCGAAACTCTTCACGCTGCGCCGCATCGGGGACGAGAGCTTCGATCAGCTCGTCGAGCGCCCGCTGGGAAAGCACGATGTGATGGCTGACGGCGGTCTCGCCAATTGTCTTATAGACTTCGAGTCGCGCTTCGGCATCTTGCGGATTGATTGCCAGGCGATAGGCGAGTTGCAGGCTTTCGAGTTCATCGACGTCTACGGCTGGCTCTACGTCCCACTGCCCGACCACGCCACGCTGGCCGCCGACGCTGGGATTCAGGCTGCGGTTGAAGAGAAAGAAAGCATCGAGCGATAGGCTGCCCTGATCGGCGACTTGCACCAGGCCGCCGCGCAGCTTGAGATGCCAGGCCAGCGAATCGGGATTCGAGGTGAACATCGCCAGATTATCGAGCACCTGCCGACGTTGCAGGTCCGACAAGGTGCTGCCCTGGCCAATCGTACTGCGCGCCAATTGAAAGTGGGTGCAGCCCAAGCAAGAAGCTAGCGCTAGGGCGACCATGGTTGCACGCAGCAGCACGCAAATATCCCCCCAGCCAAGCGTGATTGCCCTGCCCAGGATGGTTCAAAATGGGAGAACTGCGCCGGAAATGCCTGCACGGATGGCGCAGCCCTCGGGGTATCGTCGCATTGCTCTGCGAACTTGAGCAACTCAGACGGATTCCGCCGAAAACGACGGCTGGCAAAGCCGCTCGGCGGACCGACGAAAAACTGCGCCGGTCCGACTAAAGAATTCCAGCCACAGCGCCGAGCATGGCCGCGCTACTCGACGCCCGCACGTTGTCGCTGCGAGCGTTGGCCGGGGCCTCGCTGTTGACCGGGCTCACGTTTTTCTCCGGGCTCACGCTCTTGGCCCGGACTGGCCCCCTGGGCTGGCGGCCCAAATCCGCGGGGACGAAGCTTGGCGAGGTCGAAAGACTCTCCTTTGAGCTCATCGAATTCTTTTTGCTGATCCTCGGTCAGCACCGCCAGCACTTGCGAATCGCGATCTTCGTTGAGCTTTCGCATCTTCTCGACGTTTTCTTGGAATTGTTGACCGCCCGGCGGGCCTCCCTGGGGCTGCGCATCGCCGCCGGGCGCTCTGGAGCCGCCACCGGGCTGCTTTGCATCACCATTTGGTTGCAGCGGATTGCCGCCGAAGCCAGGCGCGTTGCCGTTGGGCCGTCCGCCTGGGCTGCCGAATCCTCCGCCCGGCGGCATCAAGCTGGCGAACATTTCCCGCATTTTCTCGCCCGCAGCGTCGAAGGCAGCTTGAATCCGCTTTTGCTGGTCTTTCGACAGGTTCAGGGCTTTCACGATTTCGTCATTGCGCAAAGTCATCGTGCCGGCAGACTGATAACCGATCTGCTTTAATCGCTTGACCTGGTCCGGTTTCATCAGCTTGGCCAAACGCGGCTGGAACTTCGCGTTGAGCTTCTGCGTCGTCTTTTCTTGTTTCGCGCGCATTTCTTCGAACATCTTCGTGCGCTGCTCGGCCGACATCTCGCCGAACTTCGCGGGATCGAAGCTGGGCGGTTGCATCTGCTTTTGCATATCTTCGAGGTATGAGTCGACGAGCTTTTCGGCCTGGGCGATTTGTTTCTTGGTTAGTTTCAACTCTTCCTGCACGGCGGCGTTCTTCAGCAGGAAAATCGGATTGCTGCCCATGCCCATGCCGCCGCCCATGCCCATCATCATCGGTCCGCCCGGCGGCCCTCCTGGTGGTCCGCCGAAGCCGCGCCCGGAACCAGCCGGCGGCTGGGCGAGAACGCTCGACGCAAGAAACAAGCAGGCCGTTAAGCTGACAATGCCAAACAACCGCGATGGAATTTGCCGCATGAGAAAGGCTCCTGGGATTAGACGACAACTGCCCGCACACCTCTCTCTTCCGTTCCGTGGCGTCGGCAGGCTGCCCCCGCGCCAATCAGGCCTCAGGCGTGAAGCCAAGCACAATATCGAATCGAGCAGCTAATTCGCCGGCCCGCGATTCCTTGATCGGGGCAAAGTCGACCAGCACGGCTGCCTTGGCGCGAGGATCGCGGATCCGGCTCAAGAGGCCGTCGCGTTCGTTGCCCGGCTCTCCCTTGACATAGCACTGGGTGGTGAACTTCTCGCGGCCTTTTGTCTTGACGGCGAAATGAATGTGCGGCGTTCTGCCCGGATAAGGCACGGGCTTAATCGTGCGGAAGTAATACTCGCCGGTCGAACCTGTCAAGAATCGGCCGAAGCCTTGGAAGTTCCGATCGCGCTGGTCGCCATTGTTACTGCCCGAATGCAAGTAAGCGCCATGCTTGTCGACTTGCCAGATCTCGATCGTCGCATTGCGGACCGGCTCGCCGCGTGCATCGAGCAATCGACCGCTCAGATGGGTGACTTCGCCGACCGCAGGCGTGATTGCATCGTTCACAATCAGCAAGTCATTGTCGGTGTCGAGCGGCAAATGATCCGGATAAAACGGCCCCTCGGTCTGAGCCGGAGTCCTTGTAAGCTCCTCGGCAAGCAGCCCCGGCGCTGAATAAAACGCGGCCGTCCCCAAGACAGCAGTGCGGAGGAAATTGCGGCGTGCGACGGGCGAGAAAGGCTGACTCATGTTTTGGACCATGAATTGGGGTGAGGTGATGACAGATCAAGTGCGATCATTCTGCGGCGCCTCAACCATCAGAAGAAATCTATGGCGCTCACCAGCGGCTTCATTCTATCAGGGCAACCTTAAGCTTGGATGAAGCCGCCGCCGCCGTGTTCCGGCGGATAACGTAATGCCGCGCCAAACGTTCAGTGGCGGCCGGCGGACGCAGGTTACGCCGCCAGACAGATATTTCTGCGCTGGTCCGTCGCTTTTGGCGGTTGGCGATGAGCCAAAGCACTTGCTGGTGCAGGCGACGCAGGCGGCCAACGCCTTCAAAGTGGCTCAATCCGCCCAATTACAATTCGAGCTCATCGACCAGCCTGGCCAGGTCTCCGGCCACCTCTTCATCACTCGCAGACTGGTAGACCGGCAAAGTCCTGAGCGCTTTGACGGTGGGCAATAACGCACAGTTCGGCGAAATGAGCTCGGCGGCGGCCGTCTTGCCGACAACCTTCAGCAGGCCATCAGCCACCAGGCGATGAAACGAAGCCGATAACTGGCCCGCAGTCTTACCCAGACATTTGGCCGCCGCGCCGACGGTCAAGGCATAATAGTCGTCCGATTCGTCCAGGTGCAGCGCGGCTACTTCAAGCACGAATGATAGCACGTCGCGGTCAATGCGGGTGAGATGCACCGGATGATCAGTGGCAGGCTGCTCGATCAGGCAGTCGGGGCAAACGGTCGGTTCCGTTTGCGTTTGCTCGATCGCCCAAGCGACCAACTCTGCGCGGTCCTGCGAGCACGCTTTCATGTGCCGACCAGTGGTCCAATGCGATTTCTTGGCCTCGGCATGCTTAATCTTGGCGCACGTCGATCGATGCAGTACGACATGGCCGGCGCGAGGTTGGCGGCTGCAATCCAACACAAACCCGCCGCGATGGTGAGCAACCCAAGACAGATAAGCGCGATCTTCATTTAGGTACAAAATCATAGCAATCCAATGGACTCGCGAAACGCTCCGGCAACCCGTGCTATGCCTCATATTAGCGGCTAAACCGTCGGACGGCAGCGGCGCATTCAAGCGAGGCGCGGCGGTAGCTCGTCGACAGCGGAAACGAGTGTTCCCATCGTCGGGCTTCTCCCGTAGAATACACAACGCATCAACGACGAGCGATGCAATATCGCGACTCGAGCTTGGGGATCACTCTGCCAAGGAAGCGAAGGAAAGCACCGCGATGATCGACTTGGCGACTCATTATTGCCAAACGCGAGTCTCCCGCCGCCAGGCCATGCAGTTTGGTTCCGCAGGTCTCGGCGCCCTGGGGGCTTTTTGGAGCGATTGGGCCGCCGCCGCGACTGCCGGCAATCCAGCGACTAAAGCCCGAGCGAAGTCGGTGATCTTGATCTTCAACTGCGGCGCACCGAGCCATCTCGACCTGTGGGATATGAAACCCCACGCGACCGATACGGTCCGCGGCCCGTTTCAGCCGATCGCGACCAATGTGCCGGGAATCCAGGTTTCAGAATTGCTGCCGCGGATGGCAGAGCGCGCCGACAAGCTCGCCATCGTTCGCACGGTGCATCACAGCCACGGCGGGCACAATTCGGGCATGTATTGGTCGATCGTTGGCCGACCCTACCGCATTGACAGCACGCTAATCAATCCGAGCCGTTCTGATTATCCCAGCTTCGGCACGTTGGTCGGCTGGTTGGCGCAGCGAGACGGTTATTCGGGCGCCTTGCCCCCGTACGTGATCACGCCGGCGCCGCACTGCGATAGCCTCCAGTACATCACGCCGGGACAATATGGTTCTTGCCTCGGCGCTCGGTTCGATCCGCTGGTGATCAATGACGATCCGAACAAAGAGTCCTTCCAGGTGCCGAATTTGGGGCCGGCGCAAGGCGTCAGTCCCGAGCGTCTGACGGAGCGTCGGGGACTTTTAAGGCGCCTCGATGATCGGCCGATTGCGACGCCGGCCGTCGCCGATTTTCAAGCCTACCAGGCTAAGGCGCTCGCGCTGATGGCGGCAAGCGATGCTCGCGACGCGTTCGACCTGTCGCGAGAACCAGCACAAGTGCGCGAACGTTATGGACGCCATACCTGGGGGCAATCCCATTTGCTGGCCCGGCGACTGGTGGAGGCCGGCGTGCGCTTCGTGACGACGGTCAATGGTCCGAGTATCACTTGGGATACGCACAAAGATAACTTCAACCAACTTAAGCAACGGCTCGTTCCTCCGATGGAGCAAGCCTATGCCGCCTTGCTCGACGACTTGAGCCAGCGCGGCCTGCTCGACAGCACTCTGGTTGTCTGGATGGGAGACTTCGGTCGGACGCCCACCATCAACAAGGAAGCGGGAAGAGATCACTGGCCACAATGCTACTCGGTCGTCCTCGCAGGCGGAGGCATTCGTGGCGGCCAAGCGGTTGGAGAGTCGGATCGCATCGGAGCCGTGCCTCGCTTACGGCCGGTGACGCCGGCCGATATTCATGCCACGGTATTTAAGGCGCTCGGTTACGACTCGCGCGCGATGGCCTACCATACCGAAGACGGCCGTCCTACCCCGCTCTCCGAAGGAACGCCGATCGGCGAGTTGCTGTAGGCTACGCTGGCCGGCAGCATTCTCGCCACGGGCGCCATCGTGGTTGCGACGCATATCCCAATTGCAGTCTGCGGCTTGCGGTGCGCCGGTTTGATCACCCCCTCCCAATGGCTTGTGCCGTCGCGCCGCATAACGCACAACACCGGCGCGACAACCATCGCTGGCATAACCCCTACGCACTGGTTTCTGCAGTGTCGTATGCTTCCCCGGGGCACTTTGTCGGGCCCCGGCTACTCATTTCTCGCGGAGTTCGACTACATGCAGACCAGCGTCTTTGCTGAACCATCGGCGCCATTGGTTGGTGATGGACCGCCGCTATCGAGCCGACTCGTCGAGTGCACCGAGATTCGGTTCTCGGAAATCATTTCTGCTCTTTCCGTGGCCCTGGACATTACGCAAGGGCAACCTGAAGGTCACTGCATGCGCAGTGCATTGATCGGCATGCGGCTGGCGGAAACGTTGCAACTGCCTAGCGCCGAACGTTCGGCGCGGTTTTATGCTCTATTGCTTTAGGATGTCGGGTGCTCGAGCAACGCGGCCCAAATATCGTACCTGTTCGGCGCCGACG
>JAICIG010000114.1 GCA_025924495.1 Pirellulales bacterium
CCGCGTTCTGCTCCGACCTCCGAATTCCGACTTCCGACCTCGGCTGCCGCCTCCAGCTTCCAGTGCCACGGTCCGTCGAATGCCGTTTTGCCCGGTTTCAATCCCAGGGCCTTGCCGGCGCGGCGCAAGGTCTTGGCCGAGATGCCGCAAGTGCGCGCTTGCCGGAACAATTCGCCTGACTCGACCGGGCCTTGGCTGAGGGCCGATAGCAGCCACTCGGCGGCGCCTTCCCGATCGTGCTGATCGGCCACGCGCCGGGCGCTCGGCGGCGAGATCGCGAGGTCGGAAAGTTCCACCGGCTCTGGATCCCAGGCGACTCGCCCCGCTTCGATCCGGAACGCGGCGGCTGGCGGCGTCGGGCCGAGACTGTTTTTAATGGGCAAGAGCAGGCGACGCTCAGGATCGTCGGCGTCGTTGACGGAGAGCCACACGACGGGAGCGATGGCCGCCAGTTCGGCCAGTTCGCGCGTCGCCATGCGTCCGCCGGCAGGGCCACTCAAGCGGGCCAGCACCACGACGGCCGTCTTTGTTCGCACGGCCAGTTCCGCCAGCTTGACCAGCCAGTAATTCTTTCGTGCGCGGCAGGGCGCCGCGTCGAGCCCGCCGGCCCAAGCTTCGAGATTGTCGACGATGAGCAGATTGCAGGCCCGCCCTTCCTGGATGCTGCACTCCAGGGCTGCTATGCGCCGTTCGAGCTCGGCGAACGATTGGTCTTCGCCGGGCTGGGGCCAGCGGAGCGTCGCCGCCGCGACCCGTTCGACTCGCGCGCCGGCCGCATCGAGCCTGGCTCGCAACAGGGGCGCCGGCAGATCGACGGCGTGCGCGATCAGCGCTGCATCGGCATCGCCGGCCCCTTCGCTCACTCGCGCCGCCCATTCCACAGCCAATAGGCTCTTGCACGAGCCCGCCTCTCCCGCCACCACACACAGCGCCCCGCGAGGCACGCGTCCTCCCGCCAACCACTCGTACGCCGCCGGCTCGACACGATCGGCGCCGATGACCGATACCTGCCTCGTCCACTTCTCCGGCGCCGGCCTTCCGGGCGGCGGAATCCACCGCGAAGATTGAATGGAAGGCGGGCAAATAGACAGTGTTTTCTCAGTCGGCTGCTGAGAACCTGCCTGCACGCGGTCGGGCGCCTGCGCTTTGCCATGTTTGTGCGACATTTCTAGATCCTCAGCGATGCTCCGCCGCTCGGGAATCGGCGCCCGGGGCGTCGCAATGACGCTCCTGTGAAAAACGCCGCCTCGGGCGAGAGGCTTGGCGCCGAATTTAGGTCGCGGCTGGCTTGGGGCGAGAGCTCCTCCCCGTCTGCCCGCCAAAGTCGCAGGCAAATTCCATGTGCCGTCCGCCGCGCAAAATGTCACAAAATCAGCGTGCTTGGGCGTTGCGAGGCATCTTTGACCCCGGGGCGTCAACTCACGCCGGACTCTTACTTGCCTTGAGTCCTGCCTGTTTGCTTGCGCGCAGACGAACGAATTGATGCACTATCAGGATTTTGTGTGAGGGTCGCCATGTTGATGCGCGTTCGACCGCCGCCGCCGCTGCGATTCGTCTCCACATGAATGCCGGTACTTGTCACCGACTTGACGTCGTAGATTCTCCGCAGGGCCGGACGCGGCCATGATTGCCGGCCGTTGTCGAAGTATTCGTTGAGCCAGCCGCTGACCGAATCTCGCACGTACGAGATGCCGTCATTCGGCTCGACAATCAGGCGACCGCTGGAATCGATGCTCCATTTGCCCCGCATCGTAATTCGCGGTACGTCTGGCCAGGCCGACGTCAGATAGTAGTGTTCCTCTTGGACGCTGCGATCGGCGGCCAAATGGTAGACGATGCGCGTCTTGGCGGCGTGATCTGGACTAAGATAGGCCCAGCTTCCAACGCAACGCAGTTCCGCCGGCGTGAGTGGGTCGGGACGCTGCAAGATCAAGGCGACAGCCGTGACGCAAGCGAATGTCGCGGCGACCACGGTCCCTAAGGGCAAGCGGCGCTTTATTTCTTTACTCATCGCGCAACTCCCTTTGCACGTGCCAAACGATCGCCACTGCCCAAGGCGGCCACGGTCCGTAACCGCGTTTTCCATCGCTCGGCAATCATTCGCAATGCACGGCGAGGGCGGGTTGCGGGGGCCTGGACTGTGCGCGAAATTCAACCCTAGATATTCTTCCTTCGCAATGCCAGTACGCCAAGTTATTTGCCAATGTCCGAGGATATTGCGGAGCGAGGTTGATCAGCGGCCGCAGTCCTCTTTTTTCGTTGCGCCACATACGTCCTACGTTGGAATGGTCATCGGCAATTTCGACGCATCGCCGATATTGCTCGATCGCGTTGCGGCCTTGCTTGCCCGCAGCAAATTGAAGGCCTAAACTCGACAGGCGCGGTCGCATTATCTCGCTCGGCTCGACCGTCAACTCTCGGAAGCGGTCGCGCGTGCGGAGTCTTGGCAGTTAAAATCGCGAATACCGTGGGGGTGTTGAATGGCTAGGCTACAAGTTTTTGCCGCTGCGCTCGCGGCGACTCTGATCGCGGCGCCCTGCGGGGCGACGGAGGAAGTGGAAATCATCGCCGAGTCGGCGCCGGTCAAAGTCCGCGAGACGACCGTGGCCACCGTCAAACGCGGCGAGCGCTATCGGCTGGTTCAAAGGAAAGGCGCCTGGACGGCGATCGTCATTGGGGAGGGAGATGACCGCAAGGAAGGTTGGGTGCTTAGCGACAAGCTGCGCGCCGTGGTCGATCCGTCGCTCACCGATGAGTCGCCGGCGCCCGACGCTCCTTCGCAGGTCTATGCCGCGGCCGAGTTGGTGCAGATGCCGTTGCGCAATCAGGCAAACTATCTGTTCTTTCGGCTCTCGCTGACCAACGCTTCCGACCAGCCCGCCCGATTGACCATTGCCGACCTGGCGTTGCGCATCGGCGAAAAACGGTTGCCATACCTGCGGCCGTTGGCGGGGCCGCTCCCAATCAACGTCACTTTGTTCCGGGGCGAGTATCCACGCGAGCGGGCCGATTCGCTCCCCTATTTCGAAGATTGCGTGTTCGAGCCGAACGATACGGTCGCGCGTTGGCTGTCTTACGACCTCGCGCCGTTGCGAAGCAATCCACGCGAGTGGTTTTCGTTGACGGAGAAACCATGGGTTCTCGAAGGAAAGTTGGGAGAACATCGCTTTACGTTGGATCTTACCGAGAGCGAGTCGCGCGCCTTGGCGGCGAAGCTGCGGAAGTCGCAGATCGAACCGAGCGTGCGCGTCATCGAGTTCAGTTCCGAGATCAACCTGCTTAATTTCGGCAGCTTGACTGCAATCGCCGAAAAAGTGCCGACCAGCGATCCCGGGTTCGTTCTGCTGCCGACCAGCCCGAATTGCTCCTTCGAGTACGAAGCTGCCCAGCGTTGGCAAGGCTGGCTAGGCCGACACAGACGCGACAAGGCGCCGCCGATCGTCGTGCAAACCCCTGGCGTGAATATGACATGGCGAGGCCAGATGCTTCCTACCGCCGCGTCAGAAGCCGCCGCGGCGCTGGCGGTATTGGGGCGCCGCGCCGGCACGGGCCCGACGCTCGTTCGCCACTTGCACGATGAGCAACTGACGACGCGCATCGGCGCCGCCGAAGCCATGGGGCCTCACCTGGCTGAAGCTGACGTTCTGACGGAGTTGCTGGCGGCGGTGCAGGACCAGCAGCCAGCCCTGCGAGCGGCGGCGCTGCGCGCCCTGGGCGACCGCAAGACGGAGCTGCCTGCCAGAGCGAGACAAGAGGAGTCGGCCGACACGGCGGCGGTTGTCGGCGCAATGCGCGCGCCCGAAGCGGCCATCCGCAATGCCGCGGCTTATGCGGCCGGCGCCTTTAATTGCCCTCGGGCGCGAACGGCGCTGGCGGCCATGCTTGACGACAAAGACAAGGCGGTGCAACTCACGGCCTGCGCGAGCCTAGGCGAGCTGAAAGCCAAAGAGGGCGTTGAGAAATTGCAAGCTCTCCGGGCGAGCCCCGATCGGCGGCTCAGTACCGCAGCGCTCGATGCGCTGCAGGCTATCGGCCAGTTGTCGGAGGTCGATGCGCTGTTGGAGAAGATCAAGTCGGGCCATGCCTCGGGGACCGAGTTGCAGGCGCTCGCCAAGACTAAGGACCGCCGCGCCTTGCCTGCAATCGTCGCCGAGCTGAAAGGCACGAACCTGGCGATGGCGGCCTACTCGCTGGCCGATCTCGGCGATCGCGAGGCGGTCGGGCCGTTGATCGATGCACTCGAGCGCGCCCGCGGATCCGACCAGATCCCCCTCGTCATCTCGCTGGGAAAACTTGACGATCCGCGCGCGATCGAGCCGATTCGCGAGGCGCTGGCAACCGCCGGCGACGGGTTTCGCGGACGGATTTCCTACGTCGAGGCGCTGCTTAAGTTGAACGCGCCGGGCGCCGTTGATGAGGCCGCCAAGCTGCTGAAGAGCGCCAACAATGCGCTTGAAAAACCGCAGTTGTTGCAAGCGCTCGGCCATCATGGCGGCGAGCAGGCGATTGCGGTCATCGAGCCGCTGCTCGACGACCGCGAAGTCTGCCGGCACGCCGCGTACGCCTTGGCGTTGCTCGGTTCGCCCAAGGTCTTGCCGGTGTTGGAGAAGCGATTGCTTTCGGCCGACTATTCCTGCGGGCCACAACTACTGCAAGGGCTCGGACAAAAACCGCAATGGTTCGAGGACCATCACGAGTTGCTCAAGAAGGCGAGCGACAGTCCCAACGCCGCCACCCAGGCAGCCGCCAGAAAAGTCCGCAAACGCGAGGCGATTGAAATAGACGATTAGCGGCTTAAGAAGCTCGGACGATCCGCCAATCGTCTGCGCCCGATTTGATGCATTTCCATAGAAGCCTACCAGGGCGAGTGACTTATCCTGCATGCTGGGAGGGCGATCTTAAGCGCCGCCACGCTTTCGCGCGACACGGGAAGCCCGTGCAATTCCAGCGAACTGAGCGACTTGAGCTCGGTTAGTTCCGCAAGCCCGACTGAACTCACGCGCGTGCCATACAGGAACAGGGACTTCAAGGATTGCATCCCTTTGAGATGAACCACGCCAGCATCGGTCACTCGTGTGACGCGAAGGTTCAACGATTCGATCATGGGAAACCCTTTCAGGCGCGCGAGGCCATGGTCTGTGACTTTGGTTCCACCTAGATTCAAGGATCGAATCTCCGTCATCTCCTCCAAGTGGGCAAGGCCGGAATCGGTTAAGCCGGTCCCCATCAGCGACAATTCGTGCAGGCCAGTAAGTCCTCTCAGCTCGGCCACGCCGGCGTCGGTTATTCTTGTGTAGCCTAGATCCAGTTTCCTGAGCGACTTAAGGCGTCCCACATGGGCCATGCCGGCGTCGGTTACTGACGAGTTGTAGAGATTCAACTCGGTAAGATGCGCGAGTCCGCCGAGCTGCGTGATGGCCTCGTCGCCGGCCTGCGTACGCCGAAAGCTCGCGCTGACCACGCGGTCGAAATAATCCCTTCCCAGCCAGCGCCTCAATGAATCGCTGGGAAAGCGCCACGCATTTTCATAGACAACGGCGCCGGCGTGGGCTTCGACGGCTGTAACGGAGACGCGCTGTTTGCGAGCCTGGTTCACCTGAACAGCAATCCAAACACAAAACGCCGTAACGGCCCAGAACAGCGTTCTGAGGCTGAATTGCGCCCAGCGCTGCTTGCGCGTAGGTCGTGTCATGATGAAATATCCAGCTTCAATTCAACTCCGGGCGAATTGACCGAGGCGTTTGCCCCTGAATCGTAAGTCCGCAACCGCCGTTCGTCAGCCTTTCGGCCGCGTGACTTCATACAGGCAGCAGTCGGCGGGGCAGAGGTCGGGGCAGGCGCCTAAGAGGCCGAGGGTACGACGATGGGGCGAGGCGGTCATGCGCTCCTGGATCAGCTCGCGGATCATGGCGATGAACCTGGGATGCACGCCGGCTGTGCCGGCTCGTACCATGTTCAGGCCGAGCTCATGGCACAACTGTTGCGCCTCGGTGTCGAGATCGTAAAGCACCTCCAGGTGATCGGAGATGAATCCGATCGGCGTCACGACCACGTCTTTGGCGCCTTCTGCCGCGAGCTGGCGCAGCACGTCGTTGACGTCGGGCTCCAGCCATGGCTGCAGCGGCGAGCCACTACGGCTTTGATAGACGAGTCGCCCGTCGCTGCGGCCGATCGCTTCGTCGACGAGCCGGCATGCTTCCCGCAATTGGTCTTCGTAACGGCAGTTTTGCGCCATGCCGAGCGGAATGCTGTGCGCCGTATAAAGCAGCCGCGCTGCCGCTCGCCGTTCAGCGGGAATTTGAGCCAGCGCATCACTCACTCGCTCGGCCATGACTTCGATGAACAGCGGGTGGTTGAAAAACGCTCGCAGCTTGTCGACCTGCGGCGCACCGGCGCCGACTTCGGCTTGCGCTTGCTCGATGTTCTCGCGATATTGCCGACAGCCCGAGTAGGAACTGAAGGCCGAGGTGAAAAAGGCCAATGCGCGGCGAACCCCGGCATCTTTCATTTGGCGCAGCGTGTCGGCGAGCAACGGATGCCAGTTGCGATTGCCCCAATAGACCGGCAGCTTAGGCCCATGCCGCTCGAGCTCGGCTTCCAAGGCGCCTATCAAGGCGCGATTCTGCTCGTTGATTGGGCTTTTGCCGCCGAAGTGATAGTAGTGCTCTGCGACTTCCAGCATTCGCTCGCGCGGCACCGGCTTGCCGCGCAAGACATTTTCCAGAAACGGCATCACGTCTTCGGGCCGATCGGGACCGCCGAAGGAGACGACGAGCAGAGCATCATAGGGAGCTGCGGCGGGCGTATTCATCACGACGATTATTGGGCTGAGGCGCCTGCCGGGCAAGCGGTCGCCACGGCTTGACACTTCGGGCGGCCGAGGACAACCTGCAGGCTCGGCTTGCGACCAACCGAGTGCTGCTTTTGCGGAGAGTTCTTATCGCCGATTCCACGCTTCCTGTCCAACAATTGCTACGGCACTGCACGCTTTGCCAAGGACTCAACAACGAAGAACTTCGTCGTTTGATCGATGCTCTGAGAGTGGTCTCGTTTTCGGCAGGCGAGACCATCTTTCGCCAAGGCGAGAGCGGCCGCAGCATGTATCTGATCGCCGACGGACGTGTTCGCGTCACTTTGTCTCAACCGCATGCGGCGGAGCGGCTGCTGGAGTATTTGGGGCCGGGCGATCACTTCGGCGACATGGCCCTGCTGGCCGATAACGTGCGGCCGGCGACGATCACGGCGGTAGTCGACAGCCGGCTGCTGGAACTGGACCAGGACGGCTTCAATCGGCTGCTCAAGCACGTGCCTGGCTTTGCCGTCAATCTCAGCCGAGCGCTGGTTCGAAGGCTGGAATTGGAAATGACGCGGCAGCGGCGGCACGAGCGGCCGACCGTGATCGGCCTGGTGAATACGTCCGAACGTACGCAGGGCGTCATCCGCCCGCTGGCAGACGCGCTGGCGGAGCAACATGAATCGATCGAAGTGCTGAGCGATCGCAGCGAAGCGTGGCGGCCAGAGGGGCGGTACCTGGTCGAACGGATCCCTGCATTATCCAGCAGCGCCGATCGAGTCAGGCTCGTTCGCGAGCGGATTCAGCAGGTCAGTGGCAGCCATGATCGCGTGCTCTTGGAATTGACGCAGTCGGGGCTTGAAACCGAACTGCCCCAACTGCTCGCTCCATGCGAAGAGGTCTGGTGGCTGGTCGAATCTCGCTACGCCGAGGGGGCGATCGAGCGGTTGCGCACGCTGCTCGCCTCGTCGCCGCAACTGGCGCCTCGGGTGCACCTGGTTTGGGTGCTCTCGCACGTTGAGCGGTTCTCGCCCCGGCTGCCCGAAGATTTGCCGATTTCGAAGCAGGACTTCAAGGTGACTTTGAGCGACGATCCGGGGCACGGGGCTTGGCGCAGCCGGCAGTCGCTGCAGCGGTTGGTGCGTCACCTGCGAGGCACGCGATTGGGGGTCGCCTTAAGCGGCGGCGGAGCGCGGGGGTTGGCTCATTTGGGCGTGCTCCGCGCTTTGGATCGGGAGGGGATTCACTTTGACATGGCGGCCGGCGCCAGCAGCGGCGCGTTGATGGGCCTGGCCTATTGCGGCGGCTGGCGTCCTGACGACGCCTTGGAAGAATTCCGGCAAAGACTCGCCCCGCCTCGTTGGATGTGGCTGTTGCCCAAGGGATTGCGCTGGTTTCTCTGGTGGAAATACTGGCACGGCGCCTGGGACGCGATGCTGCGACCTTATTTGCACGATACGCGGCTCGAGCAATTGCCGACGCCGCTGTATGTCGTGGCCGTCGATCTGGCCTCTGGCAAGCAGGTGGTGCGCGACCGGGGCGACTGTATTCATGCCGTGATGGAAAGCATTAACGTGCCTTACTTCTCGCATCCGATCCGACGCGACCAGATGGAACTGGTCGACGGCGGGGTGCTGAACAACCTGCCGGGCGACGTGCTGCCGGAGCGAGGCGCCGATTTTGTGGTAGGCATTGATGTCGCATCGAAGCTTCCGAGCGACTTCGG
This sequence comes from Pirellulales bacterium, assembly GCA_025924495.1. The sequence continues at coordinate 8,520 of JAICIG010000114.1, forward strand.
CGTCGGCTCGCCGCTGGGGCCGAAATCCAAGACGCCGGGAGTGCTGGAAACGTTGTTGCGGGTAACCGAAGTGCAAGCCTTCGGGTTGACGGCGATGAGGGCCCACTCGATTGATCTGTTGATCACGCCCGACACCTCGAAATTTCAGTTCGGCGATTTTGGGCGAGCTGAAGAACTTGCTGAGGCGGGCGAAAAGGCCGTCGAAGAGGCGCTGCCGCAGTTGAAGCAGGCCTTAGCCAATCTCGAAAACGGCAACCGCGCCAAATGACTGGCGAGCCAGAGCAAAGCATGCTCAAAAGAAAAAATGACCCCGACGGGATTTGAACCCGTGTCGCAGGCGTGAAAGGCCTGTGTCCTAGACCTGGCTAGACGACGGGGCCGGAGCGAAGCCGAGGCTTGCGGCCAGCACGGTGTATAATGGCACGCCAGGGCTTTCGTCAAGGGCTAGCGCGCCGACCTTAGGACTTGAAAAAACAGATCGTCGAGCGACGTGCAAGAATCAACGAACGAGCGAACAAGCAGCGGCGGGACCTTGATGACTACGCGCTCAGGTCTTGCTTGTTGTTTGCTGGCGTGGTTTCGTGATTGACACGCCAGCATCGCATAGAGAGTTAGATTAAGCTTCGCCGGCGTCGGTGCTGGTGGGAGTCTTGCCCTCGCTTGGAGCAGTGCCTTCCGCCGCGCCGTTGCTGGCGCGATGGATCGCGTCGTAGACTTCTCGCCGATGCACAGGAACTTCCTTAGGAGCTTCCACTCCCAGGCGGACCTTGTCGCCGCGAATCTCGACAACAACGATCGTAATGTCGTTGTTGATCACGATACTCTCGTTCTTCTTTCGAGATAAAACCAACATCGCCTATTCCTTCGCTTCGTGACCGGAACCTTCCTTAGGGAGCGTCCTCCTTGGACCCGGGGGGCGAGCCAGTGGTCAGTTCTTTCCGCGCGACTCAAGTTCCATATGGCCGGGCTGTTTACGTAGCGCCGGCAGCGCGCAGGAAGTTTCCTCATTTCACTTTACGTGGCGGCTACCGAGAGTCAAGTTGACCAGAAGTTCTGGCTCGCCATTTTTACGTGAAATTGGCACTAAAGTTCGATTCCTCCGAATTTAAGGCCGAAAATCTCGCCGGCGCGCAATTCGACGCAATGTGGAATAAAAACTCGTAACCCATTTCGATATAGCAACTTGTGATATGGGTTGTGCCTCGGAGAATCGCCGGATGAAGGTCGTAAAGCGCGGCCGTGCGCCATTTCGCGTCGCACTCCCAGCTTCCGGGTGGGAGTCATAATATTCCCGCATTTCCCCTGCTTTGAGCTGGACGAGTGCCAGAAAATGTGACTTTCTCGCCCCCACCGGGTTCGAAGGGCCTCAGCTAGCGAGCGGAGCTGCCGCGGGCCAGCCAAATGGCTGAAGAGCTTCGCCGCAACCCTGAATGCGATTGGAATCAGTTGAAGCGATGGTCGTCGCCTTAGTCGAATCATCTTCAGCGGTCTTCGTGTTTCCTGGCTCCATCTAAGTTCCACACTCGCCGCCAGTGTATAAATTCGGAGGCGCTTTGCCCTGCGAAGCAGAGGTAGCTCGAACGCGACAGAAGGCCTTCGATACGGGCAGGACTCGGCTGTAAGCCGCAGAGTGTCTTTAATGATTTGCCGCCGGCGATCACATCAGCGGAGCCGGCGCGAACTGCGTTCAACGTCTCGTGAAACGTCGGTGAATTCAGGAGTTCCTGCAATGCTGGCGCGTCTCGGAAAGAAGCCGACGCGAATCGCTCCGGCGCCGGCTTGCGGCGGAGGGCGCCCTGCCTATAATTCGATCAGGCAGCGACCGACGCACGTGCGCCCTTGAGAATTTGCGAGCAGGTCGAGTAAGGCCTGTTCGCTTTCCCAATCGCAACTCTCCAGCCTGGATTGCACGCTATGTGGCAGTGGTTTCGAGATATCAAGGATGCCGTAAAGACCGTCGCGGAAGGCATGTACGTGACGTTGCGTTACTGGCTGAAGACGTACGATCCCGAGCGGAAGACGTTTACCGAACACTTTGAGTATCCCGAGCTGCCCGTTCCTGTGGCGCCTCGGTATCGCGGATTTCACCGCTACGATTTGACGACGTGCATCGCTTGCGATCAGTGTGCGAAAGCTTGCCCGGTGGATTGCATCTACATCGGCAAGGAGCGCGTCACCCAAGGCAAGGGTTTCAAGGTGACCGGGTTCACGATCGACTACACCAAATGCATGTTTTGTGCATTATGCGTGGAGCCTTGCCCGGTCGATTGTATTTTCATGGGGGCGACGCACGACCTGAGCTGCTATAGCCGCGACGGATGCATCGTCGATTTCTCGCGGCTGCCGGTCGAAGTGGCCTGGGGCCGCGCGACGCTTAACCCAACGGCGGTTGCGGGTTCGAAGGTTCTGGTCGAGCCGGTACACGGCGGCCCCAATCAGTGAGGTGCTCAGCATGACGGCCGAATCTTGGGAAAAACGCAAGTTATTCACCGTAGAGCAAGCCAATGCGGCTTTGCCATTGGTGCGCGCCATCGCTTCGGATTTAGCGCAACTATCCCGCGACGTCATTGAGCGCCGCGAACGGTTATCGGTGCTGCTAGCCGGGCGGGATCGCGGCGCCCGGGATTTGTATGGCGAGGAATTAGCGCACGTCGAGCAGGAGCTGGAAAAGGATAGCGAGCGACTGCAGGAATATGTGGAGGAACTGCGAGACCTCGGCGTCGAGCCGAAGAACGGTCCGGAAGGCTTGATTGATTTTCCGGCGATGATGGAGGGCCGCCCCGTCTATCTGTGCTGGAAGCTCGGCGAGCCTGAGGTGTTGCACTGGCACGATCTCGATGCCGGTTTTCGTGGCCGTCAACCGCTGACTGCGGGCAGTTCCATCAGCGAAGACAGCGACGAGACTCCCGACTTCAAAGCCGACTGACCTTCGGCTGGCGAGCGCGGGCCAACCGCTGCCATCGGCTGTTACGCACCGAGCTGGCGGTTTGCGCAGTGCTTGCGGCGCGATTGGAGTGATTGCCGGTTTTCTCTGGCGGACCTACGACGGCAATCGGCGCACTTGCCATCTGTTGATAGGGTTGCAATCGCCCCCGCTTGGCCTACAATGTCGCGAATGTAGTTGCCAGAAGGCCGTTTTTTGGGTCTTTTCGGCGGCATTCGACGGACGATTGTCTCAAGCCGGCAGTCCTGCATGTCCCCCACCGTGATCGTCGCCTATCTGGCGTTATTTGCGTCGGTTGGCTTTGTCTTTCTGTTTGTGAACTTGCTTGTCGGCAAGTTTTTGCGACCCAAGGCGCCGAACCCTGAGAAGTTGGCAGTGTACGAATGCGGCGAGCCGACCATCGGTTCGAGTTTCGTGCAATTCGATCTGCGTTTCTACGTGGTTGCGCTGCTGTTCATCATTTTTGATGTGGAAGTCGCGTTCTTCTTTCCGTGGGCCACGGTATTCGGCAAGGCCACGCACCTGATGGACCCCGGCTTCGACAAGGTGCAAACGGTCGCGGCGGGCGGCCTGGAGCTGACTCCTCAAGCCGCGGAAATCTATCGCGAGCTGGGGGCGCCGCAGCCGTCATTGCCCAATCCTACGCAGGGTAAGGTTGCGAATAATCGAGCGATCGAAGAGTCGGCAAGCCGCCTGGCGCTGACCTCGATCTTCGACATCCTGGCGTTTTTTGCCGTGTTGATGGTCGGCTTTGCCTACGTTTGGCGGCGAGGAGATCTCGATTGGGTGCGGGCGGTCGGGCAAGAGCGAGCGCTGCGCGTGCGCGGAGAGCCGCCGACGATCACCGAAGAGCAGCCGGTGTTGCTGGCCTAGGTTTGGTCAACATGTAGCGTCGATGGTTTTGTGGTCGGTAGAGATTGCGGTTTGCGTCTTCGGGCGGACTGAGTTGGCGGCAGCTGAGGTAGAGCTTCGATGAGCGGTCAGGCGTTTCTGGATAGTCTAAAGAAGAAATTCGGCGGGAAGATTACCGGCGCAAATCTCGACGCACTCGATCCTTGGATTGAGGTTTCGCCCGAAGGATTGCTCGAGGTCTGTCGCTACCTGCGCGACGATCCGAAATTGCGATTCAATTTCTTGAATTGTATTAGCGGCGTCGATTATTTCGAAGCCGACCCGAAGAAGGCCGCCAAAACCGGCTGGGAGCCGCATCTCGAGGTGGTCTATCACCTCTGGAGTTTGCCGAATAAGGCGAGCCTGGTGCTGAAGGCGATCTTGCCGCGTTGGAAAGACGACGCGCCGGGGGAACTGCCCGAAGTTCCGTCGGTGAGCGGCATCTGGAGCACCGCAGATTGGCACGAACGCGAGGTGTATGATCTCAGCGGCGTCTATTTCACCAATCATCCGAATCTGCGACGCATCCTCTGCCCTGAAGATTGGGTCGGACACCCGTTGCGGAAGGACTATGAAATGCCGCTCGAATACCATGGCATTCGCGGTCGGTGACCGGTTGATGCAAAGCTGCTGAGCGAGCAAGCGGGATAACAGGAAAAGAGCATTCGATGGCGACGCATTTGGACGATCCACGCATCATCGAGTTCGACGTACGAACCGACGAGATGCTGGTCAACATGGGCCCGCAGCATCCCAGCACGCACGGCGTGTTGCGTCTTGTCCTGCGGACCGACGGCGAGATCGTGTCGGAGGTCACGCCGCATATCGGTTACTTGCACCGCTGCGCCGAAAAGATCGGCGAGAATCTGACGCCGAAGCAGTGGATTCCCTACACCGACCGGATGGACTATCTGGCCGGCATGAACATGAATCTCGGCTGGGCGCTGACCGTCGAGAAGCTGATGAAGCTCGAACTGCCGGAAAAAGCCCGGCATTTGCGGGTGATTATCAGCGAGATGGGGCGCATCGCCAGCCACCTGGTAGGCATGGGCGCATACGGGCTCGACCTCGGCACGTTCAGCCCGTTCCTGTATGCCTTTCGCGAGCGAGAAAAGATTCTCGATTTGTTCGAGATGGCCTGCGGCGCTCGATTGACCTACAGCTACTTGACCGTCGGCGGCGCCACGCACGATCTGCCGCCGGGCTGGCTGAAGAAGTGTTCCGCGTTTCTCGACCAGTTGTTGCCGATCATCGACGAGTACCACGCGCTGCTGACGACGAACGCGATTTTTGTTCGTCGCACCGCCGGCATCGGCCTGCTCTCGCCCGAAATGGCGATTGACTATGGCTGCACCGGCCCGGTGTTGCGCGGCAGCGGCGTCGATTGGGATTTGCGGCGCGACGGCGAAGATAAGTACACCGAGATGTACGATGGCTACGCGTTCGAAGTCATCGTGCAAAAGAACGGGCACTACCCCCAGGATCGCAATTATCCGCCGGTTCCGGACTCAGCCGTGCTGGGCGACTGCTGGCATCGGTTCTACGTGCGGATGCTAGAGGTGATGCAGTCGATTGACCTGGTGCGCCAGGCAATCGATCGCTACAGCACGGCCCAGGGCTCGCATAACGTGCCGCTAAAGTTGAATGAGAAGCTGCCGAAGGGCGAGGCTTACCTGGAGACCGAGGCCCCGCGCGGCCAGATGGGCTTCTATATTGTCAGCGATGGCTCGCCCATTCCGTGGCGCGCCCGGGCGCGAAGCAGTTGCTTCTGCAATTTGTCTGTAACGCACGAGATCTGCCGCGGCTGCCTGATTGCCGACGTGCCGGCGATCGTCGGTTCGCTCGACATTGTGATGGGCGAGATCGACCGCTGATTCTGGCGGTACGCCGGACCGTTGCGGCGGTCGACAAAAAGTGTGTGAGGGGCTTGTAAATCGACAAACCTTTGTGCCATATTTCACAATCCTTTGAGCCGACCTTTTGCGTAGCCCCTAGCGCTGCCGCGAATAGGCCCGCAGTCCGCGACAAGGCGGCGGGCCAGGTCATCATTCCGGCGCAGTAACCACCAACCCAACGGCGAGCCCAAGCGTGGCTGAGTTTTTTGCCCAACACATGCCGCAATGGCTGGCTTATCTGCTGGCCGCTCTGGTGCATTGCGCGTTGTTGATCCAGGTCGTCGCGGTCGGCGCGCTCGTGTTTATCTGGTTGGAACGCAAGGTCGCCGGCCGAATTCAAGACCGCCTGGGCCCCACGCGCGTCGGCGGCAAGTTCGGCTGGCTGCAAACGCTGGCCGATGGACTGAAGCTGATTACGAAAGAAGACTTGATGCCCGACGGGGCCGACGGGATGTTGTTTCGTCTCGCCCCTTACATCAGCTTTTGCGCCTCGTTCGCCGCATACTTGGCGCTGCCATTCAGCGACGGCTGGGTGGCGGTTGATCTGAATGTCGGCGTGTTTTTCATTCTGGCCGTGATGGGCCTGGAAGTCTTCGGCGTGATTCTTGCCGGCTACTCGTCGGCATCCAAGTGGTCGCTGTTCGGCGGCATGCGCGAAGCCGCTCAGGTGGTCAGCTACGAAGTGCCGTTGGGCATGTGCGTCGTCGTGCCAGTGTTGATCGCCGGCACCATGGACCTGGTCGAGATTGGCCGGATGCAGGAAGGCTTGTTTACCAACTGGTTCATCTTTCATGACCCATTCACGTTCATCACGTTCTGGGTTTACTTCACGTGCGCCACGGCCAGCGTGAATCGGGCGCCGTTCGATTTGGCGGAAGCCGAAAGCGAACTGGTCGCCGGCTTTCATACGGAGTACTCCGGCCTCCGCTGGAGCTTCTTCTTTATGGCCGAATACGGTTCGATGTTCGCCGTCAGCGGTCTGGCTGCCATCTTGTTTTTCGGCGGCTGGAACGGGCCGCTGCCGATCGCCTCGTGGCTGCACTTGACGCATGAGTATGGCCCGGTGCTGGGTTACCTGGGCAACTTCCTGGGCATGTTGAACTTCATCTTCAAATGCTGCTTGTGGGTCACGTTCATGATGTGGGTTCGCTGGACCTTGCCTCGCTTGCGCATCGACCAGGTGATGAAGACCTGCTTGAAGTACTGCACTCCGATTGCGGCCGTGATGTTCTTGGGCGCGGTCGGCTGGACTTACGTTTTTCCCGGCGGCGTAACCCGGATGCGGGCGCCATACGGCACGCGTTATGTCGTTAAATCGCCGGCGGCCAGCGTCGAATCGTCCGCCGAGCCCGTCGCCTCGGAAACCGAAGGCAAAACTGCCGCAACAACTTCGCCGACAACGAGCACTGTGGCCCAGCTCGAACGCGGTGCATCGCAGCAGCGAGGGGGTCGTTAAGCGTGAGTTGGCAAACCTTCTTCTTTCTGTTGTACTCGCTGATCGCCTGCGGCTTTGCACTAATGGTGGTGCTCTCCAGCAACATCGTCCGCATGGCCTTCTATCTGATCGTGTCGCTCGGCGCGACGGCCGGGCTGTTTTTTCTTGCCGGCGCCGATTTCGTTGGCGCCATGCAATTGATGATTTACGTCGGCGGCACGTTGGTGCTGTTGGTCTTCGGCGTGATGCTCACCGCGCAAGGGCCTTTTGTCTCGATGAAGACTCGCGGCGGCGACTGGATTCTCGCCGCGCTGCTCGGCGGTTCGCTATTGGCTTTTCTGATTCCGGCGGCATTCAGCGTCCGTGACTGGACGAACTCGCGGGAGACGGATGAAGCCGAGCATCATGCTGCTGCGGGCGATCGCAACGTCGCGGCACAGCTTCGCCTGGCCTCCGCCAGCAAAGCAAAGGCGGAAGAAAAGGCGGACGTTGATGCTGCCGAAGGCGTCGCAGAGCCTCGTCCGGCGGAGCACGAAGTCGCCGCCGTGACGCCGATTCAAAAAGACACCGCAGCCCGGCTCGGCATGGGGCTGTTGGGCGCCCGCGTGGATCAGATGGAAGATCGTCCCGACGACCTGAAACGCGGGATGTCGGGGTATTTACTGCCGTTCGAAATCGTCTCGGTGCACTTGCTCGTGGTGCTGGTCGGCGCGGCCTACCTGGCACGCACCAAACGCCGCGCGACAAGCTAAGGGTCTGGTCACATGGAACCTATCGGCGTCTCGCACTTCATGGCCGTCGGCGCGATCATGTTCGTCTCGGGCGTGGTCTGCATGGCCACCAAGCGCAACGCGCTGGGCGTGCTGATGGGCATCGAATTGGTGCTCAACGGCGCCAACGTCAATTTCGTGGCCATGTCGAGCGAGTTTCTCACCTCGAATTCCGCCCGCAGCCTGGGGCTTGACGGGCAATTCATCGCCTTGTTCGTGATCGTACTGGCCGCCGCCGAAGCTGCCGTCGCCTTGGCCATTACGTTGAATTTCTACAACAACCATTCGACGGTCGACGTCGATCGTGCTGACGAGTTGAAGGGCTAATGGAACTCTCCTCCACTTTGCCGATGTTCCTGGGCATTGCCTGGCTACTGCCCTTGGCGTCCTTCACGTTGATCGTGTTGTTCGGTCCGCGGATGGGCAAGCACGGCGTCGGCGCGGCCTATGTAGCCACGAGTGCGATTGTGTTCGGGGCTTTGTTCTCGTGGGCGTCGCTCGGGATGTGGTTGTACAACTACGGCACGACGCCCGCCGAACATGCCGCAGCGCACGCGTCTGCCGATGAGCATGCTGAAGTTGCCGAGCATGCCGCCGGGGAAGAAACGCACGAAGCGTTGCCGAAGGCCTATACCAACAACTTGTATACGCTCGGCCAGTTTGGCTCGCTCAAGATCACGATCAGCTATTACATCGATGCGTTGACGGTGGGCATGTTCGCGATGGTGACGCTCATCGCCTCGTGCATTCATTTCTACGCGATCGGCTACATGCACGACGAGTTGCATGATGTCACCGATCACGAGGTGACGCTGTCGGATGGCCATCACTTGCACCGTCCCGGCCGCTTTCATCGTTTCTTTCAGTATCTGTCGCTGTTTTGCTTCAGCATGTTGGGCCTCGTCTATGCCGGCAACATTGCGATGGTGTTCGTGTTCTGGGAACTCGTGGGCATTTGCTCCTACTTCCTGATCGGTTTCTACATCGAGCGCAAAAGCGCTTCGAATGCGGCCAATAAGGCGTTTATCGTCAATCGCGTCGGCGACTTTGGCATGATCATCGGCCTGATGGCCATCTGGGGCAGCCTGGGCACTTTTGCCTTCGGCGACATCGAGAATGCCGAAGGCAAGGTCGAGCAGGGCATCTTCAGCCAGATTCGCCAACCGGCCAACGACTATCGCCTGGACGTGCCGGATGGCATGGTCCGCTCGGCGGCGTTCGACGTCGTGGGCGAAGTGGTGCTCGATCATTCACTGGCCGGCAATCCGGCGGCTGCGGAATCGGAAATCGAGGCTCGCATTCCCGGTTGGCGGGCAGATCATTACGGCTATTGGCTGTTGGTCATTGCCGGCATCGGCATCTTTTGCGGCTGCGTCGGCAAAAGCGCGCAGTTTCCGCTGCACGTCTGGTTGCCCGACGCCATGGAAGGCCCGACGCCCGTTTCGGCGCTCGTTCACTCGGCGACGATGGTCGCCGCGGGCGTTTACCTGGTCGGTCGCTTCTATCCGGCGTTCGCTCCCGAAGTGCTGGTGGTCATCGCGTACATTGGCTGCATTACGTTGTTCATCGCGGCGACCATTGCCATTACCGCCACCGACATCAAACGCGTGCTGGCGTATTCCACCGTCAGCCAACTCGGCTACATGATGTTGGCGCTGGGAGTCGGCGGTTGGGTCGCCGGCCTGTTCCACTTGATCACGCACGCTTTCTTCAAGAGCCTGCTCTTCATGTGCTCGGGCTCGGTGATTCATGCGACGCACACCAACGAAATGCCAAAGATGGGCGGGCTGCTCAAGAAAATGCCGATCACCGGCTACACGATGCTGGTGGGCTGTCTGGCGATCATCGGCGCCGGCATTCCGTTCGTGATCGGCTTCAGTGGCTATTACTCGAAAGATGCGATCATCGCCCAGGCCTTGTCCTTCTCGCTCAAGAATCCGTCGCATGGTTCGGTGTTCTTTTATGCCGCCGCGGGGGGCGCCGCGATGACAGCCTTCTACATGTTCCGGCTGTGGTACATGACCTTCGCCGGGCCGCCGCGCGATCATCACATTTACGATCACGCCCACGAATCGCCGAAGGTGATGTGGCTGCCGTTGGTCATTCTGGCGGCCTTCGCCACGTTTGTCGGCTGGACTGTGCCGAACTGGTCTCCTTTGCTCGGAGGCCTGGGCGTACAGAATCTGCTCGAACAGGCGCGACCGGCTGGCGAGATCGGCCAGGGCGTATTGATGCCCGCGCTCGCCTATCCCAACGAACACGCTAGCCACGCCCATAGCATTCACGTGCAGGCGACGCTGTACGCATTTTCCACAGCGCTCGGCGGGTTCCTGCTGGCAACGGTCTTCTACGGACTGCGTTGGCTAAGTGCGGCGGACGTGAAGCAGCAGTTCTATCCGATCTACCATTTCTTATTGAACAAGTGGTACTTCGAC
>JAICIG010000115.1 GCA_025924495.1 Pirellulales bacterium
CGACCGCGGCCGCCAGATGGGCGGGGCCCGAATCGGCGCCGATAAACAAGTCGGCTCGAGCGATTAAGGCCGCCGTCTCAGCCAGTGAAAGTTGTCCCGTCCAATCGGCGACCTTGGGCCAGGCGAGCGACCCGGTAATCGCGAGAGCGACCTCGCGTTCCTCGCGCACCCCGATCAAGATGATGCTGACATCGCGTTCCACGATCAGCCGACCAAGCAATTCGCGCCAATGTGCAGCAGGCCACCGCTTGGCTTGCGTGCCGGCGCCGATGTGCAGAACGTACAAAGGCGCTGCGGCATGCCCCGCGTCGAGCAATCGCTGGCGAACTGTCGCTCGGGCGCCGCCGCCGGGCTCGATCCAAGGACGCTTTTGGCGGACCGATTCGTCGGCCTCGATTCCCAGCATTGCCCACAGCGCCAGCCGCGATTCGATCTCCGGACGCCCGGCGACAAACCGCGCGCGATCGGTTAATAAAAAGCCGCCGCCGCCGCAGTCCCAGCCCAAGCGGCGTCTGGCGCCCGAAAGCCACAGAATCAACGCATGCGGAAACTCTCCGCGCACGTCGATTGCCAGGTCGAATTTACGTTTCCGCAGCCGCCAGCCCCACCACCAGGTCGAGAAGAGCCAGCCGCCGCGGACGTCGCGCGCGAATCGGTTCACGCGGGACACGTGAACCCGGTCGATTTCAGGACACGCTGCAAACAGTTCGCGATTCCATTCGGCGGCCAATACTTCCATGCGAGCTGCGGGAAAGCGGCGCCGCAGCGCGGGCAACACGGCAGCCGTAAGCACGGCGTCGCCCAAGTGATCGAGCTGCACCAGCAGAATCCGTCTTGGTTCTTCGCCCGCGGATCGGACTGGCGCTGGCCGGTTTGCCAGGGCCCATTTCCAGACGGTCAGCGCCAGCCATCCTAGGCTATCAATCACGGCAAATAGCAACCGCCAGCGCATCCGCACATAGCGGTAGCGACCCGTCGGCGGGGACTTTCGCGGGCGGAGTTGAGCGCGGCGGCCGGCGCGTTCAAAGGATCTTTTCATAAGCCTCCCGCGTCGCGGCTGCCGCGGCCCGCCAGGTATAGTTCTGTCGCACCCAGGCGGCCAACTGCGGACTGCGTCCGCGAGCAAGCGCTGCCAGCGTGGCGCGGCGGATTCCGGCCAGGTCATTGGATGAAACGTAATTCGCCTGATCGCCGAAATACTCTCGTGCGCAGCCGCCGCTGGGCAGCACCAGCGGCAGGCCGGACATCCCGGCTTCTAACGCCGCCAAACTGGGCGTCTCGTACCAACTGGTCAGCGCGAGGCAGCCCGCGGCGGCATAGGCGCTAGCCAATAGCGGATCATCGTGATCGAGCCGATCGATAAACGTCACATAAGGTCCGGCGGCGCGACGGCATTCGGCATAGTAGGCTTCGTGCCCCGGCACGGCATTGCCCAAGATTACGATTGGAGCGGCGACGCCTTGCATGGCGCGCAAGAAATTGAGTTGGTTCTTGCGAGGCTCGATGCGTCCTGGGTAAAGCACAAACCTTTGGCCGCCGACGCGCCGAGCGAAAGGTTCGGAGTCGCCGCGGGCAAATCGCAAGTCGGCGCCATTGGGCACAATCTGGATTCGTTCGGCCGGAACGCCAAAATAGCGAATCAACTGCGCGGCTTCCGCATGGGAGTTGGGTAGCAGTAAGTCGACGGCGTGATATAGTTCTCGGCGCCATGAATTCAGCAAGGGGACTGCGGCGCGCAAGGCAAATTTGCCGCAAGCCGCCAACCGCCGCGTAAGCGGCCATGGCTCGCGCCAGCACGACGCCAGATCGAACCAGGCGATCGTGGACAGCGCCACGGGGATGTTTTGTGCCCGAGCGGACCGCGCCAACGCGAGATGTTCTGGTTCGCTGCCGAACAGATGGAGACAGTCGCACTCCGCGAGGCGGTCTTCCCAGGGACGCCAGAAGCGCGCGTCGACGCCGACATCGCCCAGCGACCGCGCCAGCGCGGACATTTGAATTTCGCCGCCGCCGGGCGCAGACCAGGCGGTCAGTTTGCCGGCCAATACGACTTTCGGCGCGGCGGGCGGCCGTCCGGCAATCGCTGCCATCACCGCGGGCAGTTTGGCCCGATGATGAGAACGGTGTGCCTGGTCGTGTCGGTCGTGAATTCGAAATTTCACCGGCATCTGCGGATCGTATTTTCGAGCGGAAGAAAAGTAATTTCAGTTTTTGATGCGACGCAGCGTGCGTTTTGCCCAGCCTCGCCAGTTGTGGACGCTGATTTCTTCAATCGGCGTGACGCGCTCCCAGTCGAGGTAACGGCGCAAACTGGCGCGCAGCGCCTCGGGTTGTTCGGCGGCTTGGGGAAATGTGCGCGGCACAATCGCCCGCGACATTGCAAATGGTCCATCGAGCGAAAAGGAAAGTGCAGAGCCGTCGATCGGCACGGTTGCCACACCCGCGCCACGGCAGTATTCGAGAGCGAACCGATATTGAGGCGAAACGCCGCTGACGCGGACCTGGAGGCGTCGCTCCGCGTCCAGCGAGGCCTCAATCGCCACTTGGCCGCGCACGCGCCACCAGGCGGAAAACTCGGCCAGCGTCGTTCGCCAAATGTCAGGATAGCGCGCCGCAGCGTGCAACGTCGATCTCAACACATGCGGGAAGCGCCCTAAGCGTCCATCGGGATGTCCATAAAGAAAGATCGGTTCGCCCGCTTCGCGCTTCTCGGCGATCATGCGGCGGAAGTGGCACAGCGCAATTTGGGCGGCATCGGCCGGACTCAATTGCGGCCAAGGGCTTTGTCGCGCCGCTTCGAGACAGATGCCCAGACAGATGGGATGGACGGGGAGCTGCAACACTTGACCGTCGAGGGAAAAAAACGGCAAATCGTCGTAGGCCAAGGCGAACTCGGAACTGTGCTCTATGCGGAGCTGGTCGAGCGCCTCGCGCAACCCGACATTGAAACGCCCGTGCGGCGCCGCAAAACCTACCGGTTCGATTCCGGCCGCTTGCAGCTCTTCGATGCCGCGGCCGATGTTCCGCAGGTTCTCCTCCACGCTGCGATAGGTGTGATGCCAGTAGCCGTGCGATCCGACATGACTGCCGCTCAGCCGTGCCAAAGCTTCGGCGTGCCCCGCGTGAGTCGCGGCGCAAACATAATGGCTGATTGAATTCTCATACCCGGCGATTGCCGCGAGCGTGGCCGAAAAGTCGCGGGGAGCGTAATCATCGTGATCAATGCGAAAATTGAATGCGCTGCGGAAGGGGTAAGGAAAGGCGCCGATCCGCAACCAAACTCCACCCGCAGTTTCGATGCGTTTGCGCAGGTCGGCGAGCAGCTGTTCGCGCACGGTGCGTTTGTCGACGCGCGACACGGTTTCGCTGGGCGTTAGCGCGCTGAGGTCCCAGAGCTTGCGGATGGCCCCATCGTCTTCAAGCAATGCGAATGGATCTTCGCTCCAGGCGCTGCGCAATGAATTTAAATTGATTGGCGTTTGCCCGGGCACAGCATGCGGACCGGTGGAAAGCATGGAGTCGAACAGGAGGAACCGGCCGCCCGCCGGCGCGACCGCTTGTTCGACGAACGGCACTCCCTCTTGCTTGAGCGCACGGCGCAGGCTTCGCGGGACGCGAGCTAGTACGAGCGGCAGCAGAGGAAGAGGTCGATCGTTCATAATTGCGAGAATCCAGGCTGAACGGACCAAAGCCGGCGATGCTTGTCGGCCAAGACCCATTCGGAGAGTCCGCTCAGGAGGCAGAAGGCCCAGCCTTCGGGGCCGTCCCACAGGCCTTGTTTCCAAATCAATCTGCGAAACACTTCGCGGGCCGGGGCAATCCAGAGATCGCGGCGCTGCGGCGGTAGCCATGCCATCACGCGTGCTTCGGCCGCCAACGTCGTGTAGCGGTTCATTTTGGTCAGAAATGCCGGCAGGTCGGGCAGCGGGTCGTGGTCGAGCCAACTGCGCAACTGACCGATGAGGCCGTCCGTCTCGAGCGTCTCGTGCACCTCGCCTGTCCAGTGCGCGCGGCCGCGACGCACGAGTCTTACTTGCCGGTCGTCCTGGGTGCCTGAGAATCGCAGTCGGCGGCCGAAAATGGAACTACGCACCCGCACGCGATAGGCCGAAAACCGCTCGTCGAGCGTGGCTTGCTGGATTTCCTCAATCATCGCTGCAGTCGGACGTTCGTCGGCATCGAGCGAAAGTATCCAATCGCCGGTCGGCAGCGAGAGAGCGTAGTTCTGCTGTCGCGCGAAATTGTCGAACGGGCGCTCGAACACCTTAACGCCGAACGATCGAGCGATCTCGACGGTTGCATCGGTCGAGCCTCCATCGACCATCACGATTTCGTCCGGCCAATCGAGTGTGCGCAACAAGCCCGGCAGGTTGCGCTCTTCGTTCTGGGCAATAATGATCACGCTGACGGCCGGTTTCATCGCTGCAGACCTCCAACCGAGGTCAGCAACTCGGCTCGTTCAGCCACTTCGACGGGCTCCGGCGCGTGCGCCGCCCGCATGCTGTTTCCAGAACGATCGCCCCCCGTCGCCAGCCGAGCCGCCGAGAACTCGCGAAAGAATGCCTGCTCTGCAGCGCACGATCTACGTGGAGGGCAAGGCGAACGCCAACAACCGTGAGCCCGTTTGAGAGCCCCGCAGAACGCCTTTGCAAACGACCAGCGCAGTTTCGGCGGTGCAAATGGCGCCCGAAGGCAATCGAGCGCAAACCGCGCCGGCAATGCTGAGAGATGACGCAGCCAATGTGCCGGCCGCCGAAGATTCTTCCACTGAAAGAGTAGTGTGTTACGCAGCGCTAGTGTGTCGGAACCAGTGCGACCGAACGCTGCGTTGAAGCTGGCCTGCCCTTTGTGGTATGCGACGGCCTCAGGCACGTAACGCGCTTCGTATCCGGCCATGTAGCCGCGAAAGGCGAAGTCGAAATCTTCCAAGCGCCCGGGCAAGTAGAGCGGATCGAAGCCGCCCAGCTCCAAGAAACGCTGGCGATTGACCGCCATCACGGGGCCCGCCGCTGCGGTCAGGCCGGGGCGACGCCGCGCCTGTTCGTAGCCGGCAAAGTATGCGGTTGCCTCTACCAGGCCCCATCGCCATCGCACGGCCGCCTGCAGGCCTTCATGCGTTTTGCCGTCGAACAACCAGCAGCGAGGCGCCGTCATGAAGCACTTTGCAGATGCTGCTTCGGGCTCCAGCAACAAAGGTTCTACCAGCGGATCGATCGCGTATTCGTCCAGTTTGATGTCGTTATTGAGCAGAATCGCCACGCGGCCGGGCAAGTCGGCCAACACGTCGTTGTAGGAACACAGCCCGCGATTGGATCGTTCAACGACCTTGACTTGCGGAAAGACGACCCGCAAATAGTCGACGGAGTTGTCGACCGAGCCGTTGTCTATGACGACGACCTCGCAGCGATGGCGAGAACACTGCGCCGCGTGCAGCACCGAAGGCAGGCATTCGGCCAGCAGCTTGCGGCCGTTGTAGTTGAGTACGACGAGATGGATGGGCATCATGACCCGACCTGGAAAACACTCCTCCGTGAGTATCTAGGGGGCCAAGTATGGCTATCTACGCAACTCGGTCAAGACGAACAAAGGAGCACAGACCGCGACCCGCTCTCGCACCTGAGCTGGCAAACTCGGCTGGGCTCTGTACGGGGGAAGGGCGAGCGAGGCGTTGCCCGCTTTACCTAAACTGTCTTGTCTCGCCCGCAGTCCTCAGCTCCGCGAATCTTTGCGATTGTCTTTTCGGGTTCCCCCCACGGCATAGACGGGCGCCAGAGACGCGCTATAATGACCGGCTCTGAAATACGTTCGAGATTTATGCGAAACATTTTCCCCCGAAGGAGTTGCGCAATTGGCTGAGAAGGTCGTCATCATTGGCAGCGGACCGGCCGCCTGGGCCGCCGCGATCTATACCGCCCGCGCCGAACTGAAACCGCTGGTGTTCGAAGGCGCCATTACGGAAGAGAACCGCATTGCCGGCACGCTTCCGCTAGGCCAGCTTTCGCTAACAACGGAAGTCGAGAACTACCCGGGCTTTCCGCACGGCAATCTGGAAGCGTATCTGGACGATTCCATCGCCAAGGATAAGCGGATGATGATGGCGCCGCACCAAAAGGCGGGCGTCAGCGGTCCTGAACTGATGGAGCTGATGCGGCAGCAGGCGGTTAATTTCGGAACGCGAATCATCACCGACGACATTGTCGACGTCGATTTCTCCTGCCGTCCCTTCAAGCTGAAGGCCTCGGACGGCGCGATCACCGAGGCTGAAGCGGTGATCGTGGCTACGGGCGCTCGGGCGAATTACTTGGGGTTGCCGTCGGAAGAGGCGTACAAAAATCGCGGCGTGAGCGCGTGCGCCGTGTGCGATGGCGCGCTGCCGCGGTTTCGCAATAAGCCGCTGGTCGTGGTTGGCGGCGGCGACTCGGCCTGCGAAGAAGCCAACTTTTTGACGAAGTTTGCCAGCAAGGTCTACCTGGTGCATCGCCGCGACGAACTGCGAGCTTCGAAGATCATGGCCGAGCGCGCCTTGAACGATCCCAAGATCGAACCGGTCTGGAATAGCGTAGTCGACGAGGTGCTGGGAACCGACCGCGAGGGAGTCACCGGCGTCCGAGTGCGTGGCGCACACGGCGACGACAAACGCGACCTGGCCGTAACCGGCATGTTTCTGGGTATTGGCCACACGCCCAACACGAAGTTCTTGGAAGGCAAGCTGGAACTGACTTCCAAAAAGTACATTAAATGGACCGTGCCCTTCCGCACGAACACCAGCGTCGAAGGGGTGTTCGCCGCCGGCGACGTGGCCGACGACACGTATCGGCAGGCGATCACCGCCGCCGGCAGCGGCTGCATGGCCGCGCTCGATGCCGAGCGCTGGCTGGCGACGCAGGAATCGCACGGCTGAACGGAGAAGATCATGGACAAGATCTCAGTCGCCGAAGCTCGCACGGCCGCGTCAGTGGGCCGAGAGGTGCGGCTGCAAGGTTGGATTCGGACCCGGCGTGACTCGAAGGGGGGCTTCAGCTTCCTGGAAATCAACGACGGCTCCTGCTTCGGCAATGTGCAGGTGATCGTCGATGGCTCGCTGGCGAACTATGAGAGCGAAATCAAAAAGCTCGGCGCCGGCGCCAGCGTGACCGTGGAAGGGGCCGTTAAGGCCTCGCCAGCCAAAGGGCAGGAAACTGAAGTGCAGGCGACGCGCGTGGTGGTGCACGGCATGGCGGACGTCGAAAGCTATCCGCTGCAAAAGAAACAGCACTCGTTCGAGTTCTTGCGGACGATCGCCCATCTGCGTCCGCGCACCAACACGTTTGGCGCCGTCACGCGCGTGCGAAACTGCGTCAGCCGCTCGATTCATGAGTTTTTTCAGGAGCAGGGCTTTCTCTACATCCATACGCCGATCGTCACCGCCAGCGATTGCGAAGGCGCCGGCGAGATGTTCAAGGTCACCACGCTCGATCTTGCGCATGTGCCCAAGCAAGAAGGAAAAGTCGATTTCTCCAAGGATTTCTTCAACCGCCCTGCTTATCTGACAGTCAGCGGGCAACTCCAGGGAGAGATCTTCGCCTGCGGGTTGGGGAAAATCTACACGTTCGGTCCTACCTTCCGCGCCGAGAACTCGAATACGTCTCGTCACCTGGCTGAATTCTGGATGGTCGAGCCGGAGATGGCCTTCTTCGAACTCGAAGACAACATGAACCTGGCCGAGGCGTTTTTGAAGCGGATTTTCCGCGACGTGCTCGAACGCGAAGCGGAAGACATGCAGTTTTTTAACCAGCGCATTGACGATACGGTGCTGGCCACGCTGGAAGCCATCATTAACAGCGAATTCGTGCGATTGTCATACACCGAGGCCGTCGAACGACTGGAAAAGTCGGGTCAGAAGTTTGAATTTCCCGTGGAATGGGGACGCGACTTGCAGGCCGAACACGAGCGCTATCTGACCGAGCAGGTATTCCAATGTCCGGTAATTCTGCACGACTATCCGCGCAGCATTAAGCCGTTCTACATGCGCGTAAATGACGATGGCAAAACGGTGCGCGCGATGGATATCCTGGTGCCCAAGGTGGGCGAGATCATCGGCGGCAGCCAGCGCGAGGAACGCCTCGACGTGCTCGAACAGCGGATGAAAGAGCAGGGGCTCGACGCCGAAAATTACTGGTGGTATCTCGACCTGCGCCGGTACGGAACTGTTCCTCACTCGGGCTTTGGCCTCGGCCTGGAACGGGTCGTGCAATTCATTACCGGCATGGCCAATATCCGCGATGTGATTCCCTTTCCCCGCACGCCGGGCAGCGCCGATTTTTGATCCTGGCGAATTTCGCGTGCGCAGCAGCTTGCGTGCGGTTCAGTTATCGCCCTTCCACTGTGATGCTTGCCTGCTTCGCATTGCGGCCCTGGTGGGTGAGCAGCTCATAAGTCAATTCGGCCTTTTCGCCTGGTTTGACGGCTGTCGAGAATTGAACGGTCTGATAGTCGTGGTTCTTGGCGTTCAGCTTGCTACGGAAGACCGCATGGCCTCCAAACGTGCGGCGAATTTCTACGTCGATCGGTTTGTCGGAGTAATTTCGCAACCGCTCGACGAACTGGCTATGGTCGTCCCAGCCCGCGATCTTTCCGCGTTCGTTCAGTTCCACCTGGCCGTCGGGCAAATGGCGGAACTTGTCGGTCCCAGTAATTTGCAGCCACAAGTTGTCACGCCACAAACGGAGTTTCACCAACTCGAACGCCACTTCGGGATCGACGCCCAAGTTGATCTCGATCTTATCGCCGATTGGTACGTACTTGATCGGCTGCGCCGCCAGATAGCTCAGGCCATCGCGGCCATTGTCGCGGAAGACGCGGACCATGCCGTCGGGCAACGGCGTCGTGCCGAGTTTCGAGGCCTCGTCGTTGGCCCACAAATACATCCGCACCAGCCGATCTCCGTATTCAGCGGGGCGATAGCGGTACTGAATCTTGAGCGGGACGGTCTGGCCCTCAAAGCTGCGCAGGCGTTTTGACCAGCCGTCGGGGATCGTTTCCGTGCCTTCGATCGTGTAGATGAAGTACTCGCTCAGCCCCTCCTTGACGATCTCTTTGGGTTTCTCAGGCGCGTCCGCTTTATCGCCGGCTGCTCGATAGCCGAAGCGGTCTCTCAACTCCCTTTTCATGAAGACATCTTTTTTCTCGTCCGCGATCTCGGAGAGTCGTTCGACCGGAACGCTGGCGAGTTGGGCGATTTTTTCGACCAGATTGATCGTGCCGACGACGAGTCGCACCTGGGCGTCTTCATATTGCTCGCCCGAGTTGTTGCTCACGCGAACAAAGCCGTCGAAGCTGGTTTCCGTCTCAGCCTGGTTGGCGACCGCCACATAGTCGGCCGACCAGGAGATGCCGCTCGTGAAATAGCTGATTTCGATTTGTGCCTCGCCTGCCAGCTCGCTTTGCACATTCCAATAGAGCATTTGCGGCTTGTCGTGGGGAAACGTCGTGTCCGACACTTCGAGCTGGTCGCCGTGGGAGAGAAAACGCAGCTCGACGCTGGTCGGGTCGATTCGTGTGCCGGCCCAACTGAATTGCAAGGGATTGGCGCCGGGGCTGAAGCTGACCTTGCGCGTCTCGCGCACCAAGGTTAAATCTTCTGAGTTGTAAATCGTCAGTTGCACCGTATCGCGGTCAGGAACCGTTGAAAGATCGATGTTCTGCGCCGCAGTGCTGCGCAGCAAGCATGGCAAGACGAGTGCGGCCAAGCCGACGGCGTGCATCAAGGCGCGGTTCGGGTTCATCGGCCGACCTCCGCCTGCTCGATCGTGACGGCGGTTTGCTTACTGTTGCGGCCTTGGTGCGTCACGAGCTCATATTTCAGTTCCGCCTTTTCGCCCGGCTCGACGGCCGCTTGGAACTCAACGGTTTGATAGTCGTGGTTCTTGGCGTTCAGCTTGCTGCGGAAGACGACATGTCCGCCAAAAGTGCGACGGATCTCGAGGCGGATGGGCTTTTGCGTGTAATTGCGCACCCTCTGGACGAATAACATGCGATCGTCCCAGCCGGCCACCGTGCTGCGCTCGTCAACTTCCAGCTTGTCTCGTTGCACCTGGCGAAACGTATTGGTTCCGTGGACTTGAACCCACAAGTTATCTCGCGAGGACCGGAGCTTAATCAGTTCGAAGACGACTTCGGGATCGACGCCGAGATTCAGCTCGATCTTGTCGCCGATCGGCACATACTTGATCTGTTGCGCGACCAGAAAACCGAGCCCATCGCGGCCATTGTCGCGAAATACTCGTACCACCCCATCGGGCAACGGGGTCGTACCCAGTTTCGAGGCCTCGTCGTTCGCCAGCAGATACATCCGTACCAACTGGTCGCCGTATTCGTTCGGTCGATAACGGTATTCGATCTTGAACGGCACGGTTTGGCCCTCGAAGCTGCGGAGGCGTTTCGACCAGCCGTTGGAAATCGTTTCCGTGCCTTCGATCGTATAAATGAAATACTCGCTCAGTCCTTCCTTGATAATCTGCTTGGCGTCGGATTCCTTAGCTGCGGCGCCCGCGGGCATATTCAGGGCCATCCTGGCCGACTTGCTGCGCAGTTCGCTGCGGAGGGATTCTTCCATGTCTTTAACCTGAGACATCGGGATTTGCGCCAACTGAGCGATTTTTTCGACCAGGTTGATCGTGCCCACCACCAGGCGCACCTGGGCGTTCTCATATTCTTCGCCCGAGTTGTTGAAGACCCGCACGAAGCCTTCGAAGTTCATCTTCTGTTCATCGCGGTCGGCGATGACCAGATAATCGGCCGACCAAGTGATGCCGCTCGTAAAGTAGCTGATTTCAATCGTGGCTTCGCCGTCCCATTCGCTCTGTACGTTCCAGTACAGCATCTGCGGCTTGTCATGAGGAAAGGTGGTGTCGAGCACGTCGAGCTGATCGCCATGATCGGCGAACCGCAATTCGACGCTCGATGGATCGATCAGCGTGCCCGCCCAACTGAATTGCAGCGGATTGACGCCAGCCTTGAAGCTCACTTTGCGCGTCTCGCGCACCAGCGTCAGATCTTCGGAGTTGTAAATCGTCAATTGGACCGTGTTGCGGTCAGGGACGGTGGAAACGTCGATGTTCTCCGCCCTCGCGGCGCGGCTTTGTGCGGCGACTGCGGCAGACAGGCCGATGGCTGCGGCCAGAAGGAATTTGAAATACGCGGGCATATTACCACTCGTTCTTGAGGATGACGTGCAGCTTGTGAACGAACTTCTTGGCCTTGCCATCGGCGGCGCGGGCCGGAAGATCGACATGGAACATGACTTGCTCGTAGGCGGTTTGATCCTTGTCGGGGCCGCCTTCGAATGAGGTCTCTTTGCCCAGCTCCCACTCGACGTCGCGGCCGGAATCGCCTTGAACTTCGCTTCGCACGTGTCGCAGATTCTCGGCAATGTCGAGCTTAACCGGCTGGTCCTTGAAGTTTTCGATTTCGTACTTCAGTATGACTTCGCGGTGATAGAGATTGCCGGCCACGCGGCGGACCTCGTTCTTATCGATCGTTCGCTTGACGACAATGTCTTGGGCCACGCCCAAGTAGAGCCGCAGTTCGTCGTCGCGAGGCGTGAACTTGCCCCAATCTTCGCCCAGAAACGCCGTCGAGCCGCGTCCGTCGTCCTGGAAGATGCGCACTTTGCCCGGCTCGAGCGCCGCCTCGCCCATTTTGTTTTTCGAGTCGTTTTTCAGCACATAGTGCATCGGGATGCGGAGCTTGCCTTGCGGCTGGTCGAGATACCCATAGGCTTGAGCATTCGCCGTGTACGTCTTTTTGATCGGAACGTTCTTATACTTGGCGATCAACATTTCCTTGGTCTGATTGATGCCGATCGGTTTGGAGAACCGCGGCCCAAAACCAGCCCACAAACCGGTCGAGCCGAAGGCCTCGTTGGCCAGATTCTGCAGGCGAATGTACTGCGAGAGCGTGAGCGTTTTTTCATCGCGAGCCGCTACGGCGCGGTAATTGAAGCTGCGGTTCAAATTGCCAAGCAAATAACTGATGCGGACGCGCGCGGAGCCCGACCCGCTTGAAGAGACCTGCCACACCAGCGCGGCCTCGTTAGGCGGATAGCTGACCGAAAGCACCTTGACTTCAAGCGGCTCGGCGGCCTGGTCCTGCTTGTCCTCGTCGGCATCTTTGTCGCCAGGATTTTTGCCGTCAGCTTCTTTTTCCGCCGCCGGACCGAGCACGCGAAAGACAATCGTTTGCGGATCAATCTGGGTGTTGGCCCAGGAAAAATCGACCTGATTGAGTCCTTTCACGAGCGGCACGATCCGCTCTTCTTCGACGAGCGTGGCGTTGGGGTTATCGAGTTGAATCTCCACGCGCTCGCGCACGGGCAGTGTAATCAGCTTGATCCGCGCCAGCGCCGGGGCCGGCCAACCGACCGCCAGCCCTCCCGCGCATAAACATAGAATGGCCGCCAAACGCCTCATGGAAGTGCTCCTGGAAGCTGAAGAAATGCTCTCTTTGACCGAGGGTCAAAACTAGAGACGCGGCAAGGGCCGATTCCGTTCCAGAAAAATCGGCTAATGAACCCAGCCGCGAGGCGAAAGCGCTTGCCGGCTGCCGTCGGGCAGAGTTTGCCACAAGCCCGCTTCAGCCACAAATTGGCCCATGGCACAGAGCGGAACGCTCAAAGGCTGGTCGCGCAGCATTCGCCGAGCTTCGTCGGGTGGGGCGGCAAGGATCAGTTCAAAATCTTCGCCGTCGCTCAACGCATGATCAAGCGAACTGCCTCCGTCGCTACGAAGCTCGGCCAATCTTATAGCCGCGGGGGAAATAGGTACGGTTTCCAGCCGCAGCATCGCTCCGCAACCGCTGGCCTCGGCCATGCGCGAAACATCAAGCGACAGCCCATCGCTGACATCCATCCCCGCATGCAACTCATACCGTTCGTTAAGCAACAGGGCCTCTTCGATCCGCGGTTCGAACTCGAAGTGCCGTCCCAAAATGCTGCCGCCGAACGAACCGGTGGCCAGCAACCAGTCGCCGGCCCTGGCGCCGTTGCGTCGCAGCGGCCCGCGCTCCGTGACCGTGCCCAACAAGGTGACGCTCACGGCCAGCGGGCCGTCCCAACAGTTGGTGTCTCCGCCGGCAATCGCTACGTTGTATCGTTCGGCTAAAGGCAGCATGCCGAGATACAACTCTGTCGCGAGTTCTAATGCACGATTACGCGGCAGCGCTAGGGCGATCACAGCAGCCAGCGGACGGCCGGCCATGGCGGCAATGTCACTGAGGTTGACGGCCAAGGCCTTGCGGCCAATCAAGCGAGGATCGGATTGATCGAGATGGAAGTCGACTTGATCCGTGATCATGTCGACCGTAACCAGGCAACCGGGCTTGCCGCCCAGATCGATGAGCGCCGTGTCGTCGCCCGGGCCCAGCCGTAAACAGGGATGGGAAGGCAAATGATCGCGCAGCCAGTGCAGAAATTCAGTTTCCATGCGCCGCGGAGATTTGCATTTTCATAAAGAAACTCGCACGAGCGCTGCGCCGCTCGCGGCAAGAGCCCGGCTGTGCATTATGCCCCGCCGAGAGGACGGCAGGCAATGCGTCTGAGGGGACTGAGGAAATCGTCGCCCGCATGCGGCGCCGCTCGCCGTGGAAACTAGCGGCGATGATTGGAAACTGTCAAGTAGCCGTAGAGGGTTTGCGGCTCATTTTCTCGCAAAATGTAGAATTTGAGCGGCTCGAGACTGGCAAAGTCCGGTCGATTGAGCACGTACTGAACGTTTTCCAGCGAGATCGTTTCCCAGATGTGCATGCCCACCAGGACATCGCCCGGCCGAATACCCTGTTTGGCGGCCGGGCTGTCGGACCGCACATCGGCGACGGTCAGACCACCGCGGTACCGCGTGCGAAACTGCTTTTGAAACTGCTTGCTCGGAATCGGCTGCAATTCCAAGCCCAAAGTTTCCCAGATCGGGTCGCTCGGCGTTTCAAGCGCCTTCGGCGCCGCAGCCAGCGTCAGATTCATTGACACCGCTTCGCTGCCCCGTTCGATCTCAATCGCGATCTCCTCCCCTTCGCGGCGCGCTAATAAGGCGCGCTCCAGGTCAAGGGATCGGATGACTTGCTGATCGTCCACGGTTTTGATCACGTCGCCCGGCTTAATTCCGCTGTCGGCCGCGGGGCTGTCAGGATCGACCGATTCGACGACGATGCCGTCCGGACGACCTTCCGCCGGTTTGGCCACGACGCCGTGCCAAGTATGCTTCAGGCGTCGCGTGCTGAGCAACTCGGCGACCGTGGTCAGAGCTTTGTTCGTCGGGATGGCGAAACCGATGCCTTGAGCGCCCGCTCGAACCGCCACGTTAATGCCGATCATTTCGCCGTCGATATTCAGCAGCGGCCCGCCGGAATTGCCGGGGTTGATACTGGCGTCGGTCTGAATCAGATCTTCGTAGCTTTGAGCGTCGCTGACTTGCACGGTGCGATGCAAAGCGCTGATGATTCCGCGCGTGACCGTATGCTCATAACCAAATGCATTGCCCACCGCGACCACCGTCTCGCCGGGCATCAAGTCGTGCGAGCTGCCAATGGCGATCACGGGCAGTTTGTCGTGGGTATCGATCTTGATGATGGCCAGGTCGGTCTTGGCGTCGTGCGATAACAGCTCGGCGATATAAGTCTCGCGATCGGCGGTCGTGACAGTGATTTTCTTCACGCCGTCCACAACATGAAAGTTGGTGACGATGTAACCGCGCTCGTCGAGGATCACGCCGGTGCCCATGCCATTCACGCGACGAGCGACATCCCCGCCCGAAGTCGTTTTGCCTTCGGCCGTGACGGTTTTCTCGCCATGAATGTTTACGATTGCCGGACGGGCCTTCTCCACCGCCACGACGATGGCGCTGCGTCGATGTTCCAACTCGTCGCACAGCCCTGGCTGCGCTTGCCAGGTCGAGCTCAGCAGGGCCAGGCATGCGACAACGGCATAACACGAGCGCAGAGTCAGGCGGGCAGATCGAGTGCTCATGAAGTTGATCGCGGTGGGTGATAACGAGCTGTTTGCCGAACGCTCTGTTGCCCCCCGTCCGTCGGCGCGGCCAACGTGCAGAGCGGTAGCAGTGCGGCTTGGGAGAAACATCGGCCTAGGCGCGAAAGTGCCTTAAAATCACGTAGCAATGCCGGAAAATAGCGCCCAGCTTTCCAGCTTGCAGAAAGTGGCAAGCTTTGCAAAAACTAGGCAACGAGTTCGCTCCGCCGTCAGACCCCTCAGTGCGCCGATTTGGCGTGCCTAGCAGGGACAGTAGGCAAGCGGGCTAGAGCCGGCAGATTGACGGGGCATGCTAAAGCCGGCAGTCTTCTGGCAATTGCTGCAGGTTGGACGATGGACTTAACGCCGCCAAGCGGGCCACACTTGACCCGAATCACGATTTACCCGATTAAATCGTTGGACGGCATCAACGTCGATCGCGCGACGCTGCTCGGCAGCGGCGCTCTGGAACACGATCGGCAGTTCGCTATCCGTGATCGCGCTGGGGTCTTTCTCAATGGCAAGCGGACTGCCGCGATGCACCGCCTTCGCTTGTCCGCCGATCTGGGGCGTCGCATTGTTACCCTGTCGGTTGGCGATGATTCTCAAGCGTCTCGCTTCCACCTGGATGCCGACCGCCGCGCATTAGAAGAATGGCTCCGTCGCTACTTTGAATTTGAGGAGCCGCTGGAACTAGCCGAGAACCGGAGCTCTGGCTTTCCTGACGATTCCGAGGCGCCCGGACCAACCATTGCCAGTACGGCCACGTTAGAAGCGGTCGCAGGCTGGTTCGACTTGCCGCTCGATGAGACGCGGCGCCGTTTCCGCGCGAATCTGGAAATCGGCGGCGTCGAGCCATTTTGGGAAGATCGACTCTTTGCTGAGGCCGATCAGGTCGTGCGGTTGCTCATCGGCGAGTTAGCGCTCGAGGGAACAAACCCTTGCCAGCGATGTTCGGTGCCCGGCCGCGACTCTTTGAGCGGCGCCGTGACTCCGAGTTTTGCCAAGCGCTTCGCCGAGCATCGGAAGTCTGCCCTGCCGCCAGCCGCTGCCGTTTCGCGGTTCGATCATTTCTACCGTCTGGCGGTAAACACGCGGCCGGCAGGAAGTAAAGGTGGGGTGATCCGCCTGGGCGATCTCATTCAAGTCGTCGGCGTATTCGCCAAATAACTGCAAGACCAAGCCTTGTTGAGCTTCGCTAAGCATCAAGCGGCGGGACGCCGGCTTTGCAAATGCGACAAATCAAGCGGCGGCAAGCTCGCGCCGGCGTCGGTTTCGAGTAAAACCAGATTGGAATCCAGCATCCAGACGGCTTCGAGACCTTCGAAGACGAAGCGGCGGCCGACATAAAATCCATTCCGCACCAACACCATCTCGCCGACCAGCCCCGCCGGCGCCAGTTTTTTCTCTTCGACCGCAAGAATGACAAACTGACGAACTTGGGGGACATCCATCTTGCCAAACTCCCGATGAGCATAATCTTGTTCGACATGCCTTCATCGACTTCTGGGGGGCTGCTTGGTTAGACATCTCACGGGCTGCATGTCGTAGCTTTCCAAATTGCCCCACTCGGCAGTCTGGCGGCAGGGCAGGGCAAGCTGCGCAACTACTCGGATCAATCACGACCCGAATCGGTCGCGGAGACCACAATAATATCGTCCTCGGCAGACACCATCAGCCTGGCTCGGTCAACCCCCGCCAAGATTAATATAGTCTTTAACAGGCTGCCCAAACGAACGTTTTGCAGGTTCAAGGTGATCGGCTCGTCTCCCTCGATGCTCGCCTGTTTGAGCGCCTTCCAGTCGATGGCCAGCTTGCCGCCGATTTGGTCGTTGATGAGCTGCAACACTTCGCGTAGAGGCGTCTCGCTGGCGACAAAGCGGGGGATGGCTTGACTCAGCACGTTGTCTCCCGTCGAGTTGGCGCCGGCGCGGCTTTTCGCGGCCGCTAGTTGTTGAGACATCCGCCAATACTTGGCCGCCAGCTCGGCCGGCAGCTTCGTATCTTTATCGTCGCCGGCGATCTGCCCCTCGAAGATCACCTTGCCAGACTTATCTTTCGCTACCAAATGCTTCTGCCCATCCTGCGTAGTAGTCAGCGCCAAAGAATGTTCGCTGTCGGACCACTGCAGCGAGGAGGCGTTGTTGTATCTGGCCACCGCTTCAGGGCGAGCGAGCAGCCAATCCACGAGCTTGCGCCGCTTATCCGGATTAGGATCCGCGTTAAATTTCGCGATCTCCTCCGCAGAGGGCGGCGTGCCGACCGTATCGAGGTAAACGCGACGCAGGAATTCCTGGTCGTTGGTCTCGTTGGCAGGCTCGCTACGCAGGCGGATGGCATCGTAAAGCGAGTCTGCCTTCCAGTGTGAAGCGTGCTCCTTATCGAATTTGTGATAAGCCGATTCGAGTCGCGACTGAATCGCATCGTCGAGATCTTTCTGCACGGCCGCTATGCCCGGGCGCGCGGCCAAGGCGGCATGGAGCACGACGGCTTTCCCTTCGTGGATCACCTGTAGCTCAACCTCGTCTTGGGGACGGTGATTGCGCACCAGCACCGTCAACTGCTCGGAGTTAATTAACAATTGATCGTCGAGCCTCAGCAACACAACGCCGGAAGTCAGGCCGGCGGCCGCTGCTGGGCTGTTCTCCTCAACCTCGTCGACCATTAACCCCGCGGTCAGCTTGAGTTGCCGCGCCAAAGCGGCCGGGGGCGGTGACGTATTCACTCCCAGGAACGTGACGGCCCCGGCATGCTTGCTGGCTAGTTGACGTTCGCCTTCCTTCTCCGCCGCCCCCAGTTCGGAGAGCTGACTTTGGTATTGCGCCTGGTAAGCCTTTAAAGTCATCGCTTGCAGCGTAACATCTTCGAGCACCGCCGCGATCCGATCTGCCTCATCGGCCAAGGGCGACTCATGCTGGCCGAGCTTCGCTGCCAGCATCTCCGTTTTGCCGCCGCGCACGATTTCAAGCGTTACTTCGGCGCCGACCTGATACGTACGGACGAGAGCCGAGAACTGTTCCGGATTGACCAGCCACTGCGCATCTAGTTTTACCAAGACGTCATACTGCACCAGGCCCGCTGCAACTGCGGGGCTGCCGGCTTCGACGGTTTCGACAAGCAGGCCGATATTGGCAGGCAAGTCGAGATGCTGTCGCAGCGCGGCGGGCAACGGCGAGACCGAGACGCCGAGGTAGGTGACCTGCCTTGTCTGCTTGGCATCTCGCGAGCACCGAGAACCTGTGGCTGGGCACTGGCCAGCGGGCTGCGCCTCGGGCGATTCATGACACTTGGCGCACTTTGTATCGGCGATCGCTTTGAGCAACAACTCGGCGGTTGTGAGTTCCGCCTGAGTAGCTGTCTGTTGGCCGGGAACATGAAAGTGGCATTGCACACACTCTCGCTGAGAGAGGGCTTCCGCCTTTTGCAGATCGTTAGTCTCTGCCTCGGCTTGCTCGCGCTGCGCGAGTTGCTTCGCTTCGGCTTCTTGCGTCGCCGCGATTTCGTCGGCTGAGAGCGGCGCGGCGATGAGGCTGATTGCTGCAACAGCGATTAACAAGTGGCGATGCCTTTGCATTTGTTGTGCTCCCATGTTTACCTTTGCGTTGAATTCACTGGCGTGTCGCACTCGCCAACCCGCTTCGAAGGCCGTCAGCGAGCAAGCCCGGCTGGCGGCTTAATTGACCGGCAGCGCGACAAACGAGAACTCCTCATGAGGGACAAATTGTTCGATGTAGGCGCCGTGTTCAGGGTCGAACCACTCGATGCGTTCCAACCATTGCCGTCGCAGCTTGCGGACGGGCGTCTGCCCGATCAGCACCGTTCCTTCGTCCACCATGCGCGACCGAGTA
>JAICIG010000116.1 GCA_025924495.1 Pirellulales bacterium
GGTGGCGCGCTCGACGAGCCTGGTCAGCTTCTCTCCAACGACCGATCCCATGCTGCCCATGATGAAGGCCGAATCGGTGACGCCAAAGGCCACTCGCCGCGCGCGGATCATGCCGGTTCCGGTCAGGGCCGCTTCGCGCAGCCCGGTGCGAGCCTGCTCGGCCTTGAGCCGTTCAGCGTAAGGTTTCTTGTCAGCGAAGCCGAGCGGATCCATCGGCTCGAGCAGGGCATCCCATTCCTCGAACGTGCCTTCGTCAAGCAACTGGCGGATGCGCTCAGGCGCCGAGACGTACCAGTGGTAATCGCATTCGGGACAGACGCCCAGACGACGTTCCGCTTCTTTTCCGTAGATGGTGGCCTGGCAGCCTGGACACTGCTTCCAGAGCCCTTCAGGCACGCCACGTTTGGGGCGCTTCATGCTTGTTGGTCCCGATTGGGCATCTGTCTCGCTGGAGGCCATGTCAATGCTTCCGATGTTTTAGCGGTTCAGCTCGGCGCTATCCGGCAATCGGCGATATCGCCGCGACGCGGTTCCCAGTGGTTGCGTTGGCAGCAATGAGCGGCGAAAAAAGCCTGAAGTCAGTCAACCGCTGTGCGCCAAACTGTGCGGCTCAACGTTAATAATTTCCCAAGTGCCGTGTTCGGTCCCCGCTCGCCACAGATCGCCCAAATCGGCCTGCGCTAGATAGGCGCGGACCAGGCTGGCCAGCGGCTCGGGAATGACCAGCCCCACTTTGCCTTGTTTGTGCTTGCGGAGCAAGCGGCCGAGCGCACTGCGGACGCGTTCTTGGGCTTCGCTCAGCATTTCGCCCTCCGGCGGGCAGATGCTGGCGGGCTGCTCTTGCCACTGCCGGTAGACCTTCGGCTGTTTGCGCTTGACCTCTTCGATCAGCATGCCCTGCCACAGGCCGTGATCCAGGTTCTGCATATTGTCGAGCGTCTTGACCTTGACGCCCAGCGAACGGCCAATGGCCTCGGCGGTTTGCACGGCGCGGCCGCAGTCGGATGAATAAATGATCTCTAAGCCTTGGTTTTTCAGCTCCTCGCTGACACGGGCCACTTCATGGGCGCCTTGATCGCAAAGAGGAACATCCAAGTCTCCCTGAATGCGTCCTTGTTGGTCGTAATCTGTGGCGCCAGGACGGATCAACAAAATTTGAACCATCGCTAGTTTTTTGACGAACCTCCGTGAGGGGTGAAACGGTCAGGCGCGCCGGCCAACTCGGTCAAATGGCCGACGGCCGCGGCATAATCGCCCGACTTGAAAATACCGGATCCGACGACGAGCAATTGGGCGCCCGCCGCGGTGCAATCGGCAATAGTGCTTTCGTGAACGCCGCCATCGATTTCCAAGAGAACGTCGGGTCAAACCAGTGGTCGCAATTCTCTCAGTTTGTCCAACGCGCGCCGGTCGAATTGCTGGCCGCCGAAGCCCGGCATGACGCTCATAACCAGCACCAAATCGCAAGCATCGAGACAGTCGCGGATGGTAGACACAGGCGTAGGCGGATTGATCGCCAGCCCCGCCCAACCGCCCAGGCTGCGGATCTTTTCCAGCACAGGCCGAGGGTTTGCGATTGCTTCCGCATGGATGGTCATGCCGTCCGCCCCGGCCTCGAAAAAACGCTCGACATAGTCGGCTGGGTTGGAAATCATCAAATGGACATCCAACGGCAACCGCGTCATTTTGCGGAAGGCTTCAACCAGCGGCAGGCCGTAGCTGAGGTTGGGCACAAAATGCCCATCCATCACGTCCAGATGGAGCGCGGCGACGCCGGCCGCTTCGAGCCGATCCACTTCGCTCTGCAAATGCGCATAATCGCACATCAGCAGCGAAGGAAGCACGGCAGGCGAGGCTTCCCGCAGAGTAGCAAGATGGTTGCGGCGTGACATACGGCTCAAATCAGCGATTCAGCGACGCCAGAGAAGTTGCCGGGGCGGAAAGCAAGCAGAACAAACGGTTCGCACGGCGCTCGTTGCACCGAGAAAGATCCGACAGGTCCCAAGTGTTTCCGAGTTCAAAACAGGTTTAGAAAAACCGGCAAGCGCCCCTGATCCTGCCGCTCGGCATCCCGCTGCCGAGCCGAAATCACACGTCATTTTAACAACCACCTTCCAAGTCGTCTGCGCGTCTCTTCGGATTGCAGTTAGTCGTTAATTGCAAACCAGTTACAGAGACATGAGGCGGAAATCGGCGGATTGAAGAATTGCGGTGGCCTTTGCGAAGACCCGGAGACAGCGGATGAGCATTGGAATTGCAATGACAAAGGCAAGTGAAGTGATTCGGCAGGTGCGGTGAGCAAAGCAAATTCCCCCAATTTAGTATAGGAGCCGATGCGAGACTTTTACAAGGCCGTGAACTCGAAAGTGCAGCCAGAAAACGGGTTACGGGTTGTTGACACCGTCAACGAACGGGCACTAGACTTCGGCCACGAACCTGTCGCCGTAAGTCGCGCCTTCAGAGATCACCGTCACCGGGAATAAGGATCCAGATCACAGCGGGAGCCGATTGCAGCGATTGAGATGCCGCGATCGAAGCTCCTCCATCTTCTCGTGCTGCGCTGCACGCATTCGCCCAGGCAACTCTACGCAAAGGATGAACCGCGATGATGTCCATGCTCAAGGGTCTTGGCAAACTACCGGGAATCTGGCAACGAGGTCTGATTGTTTGTGGGGCATGCGTGTTGGCAGCGGCGCCTCAAGCGGCGCTGGCGGCGGAAGGCAATGCGAGCACTGCGACGAACTTTGACACTCAAGTCATGCTCGTCTGGGGGCTGGCATTTCTGGCATCCGTCGCGGCCCTGGCGCAGGCCTACATATTCTACCAGGCGATGATCGTCGCCGATCCCGGCACGCCCAAAATGGTCGAAATCGCCGGCTTCGTGCGCACCGGCGCCAATGCCTACCTGCGGCAGCAATATAAGGTGGTGGCGTTCTTCTTCGTCGTGATCTTCATTCTGCTGGCCATCGCTGCATTCGTCCTGAAGGTGCAAAGCGAATGGGTGCCTTTCGCCTTTATTACGGGTGGATTCTTCTCGGGGCTATCCGGCTGGTTCGGCATGAAAACCGCCACTTGGGCCAGTAATCGCACGGCCGCTGGCGCGCAGAAATCGCTCAATCAAGGCTTACAGGTCGCGTTTCGCAGCGGGGCCGTGATGGGTCTGACGGTGGTGGGCTTAGGGCTGCTCGATATCTGCCTGTGGTTCGCCGTGCTGTATTGGGGCGTCGGACTCGACATCATTTCGATTACCGTCACCATGCTCTGCTTCGGCATGGGCGCCAGCAGCCAAGCGCTTTTTGCACGGGTCGGCGGCGGCATCTTCACGAAGGCCGCCGACGTCGGCGCCGACCTGGTGGGCAAGGTTGAGCATAGCATTCCCGAAGACGATGCCCGTAATCCCGCGACCATTGCCGATAACGTCGGCGACAACGTGGGGGACGTAGCCGGCATGGGCGCCGACTTGTACGAGTCGTACTGCGGATCCATTCTGGCCACCGCCGCGCTGGGCGTGGCGGCCTTTGCCAACCCCATTGTGCGAGGCGACATGGCGGAATTGGAGGCTCAGTTGCGAGCCCTGTTCTTGCCGATCGGCATCTCCGGCGTGGGCATTTTCCTTTCGATCCTGGGAATTTACGTCGTTCGCACCGAAGAGCATGCTACGCAGAAGACGCTGCTCAAGGCGCTGGCCCGCGGCATTAACCTTTCCACGATTCTGGTCGTTGTTGCCTCTTACGTCCTGACCAAGTGGTTATTGCCGACTTATGTAGGCGTGAGTTTAAGCGTGATCGTGGGCCTGGTCGCCGGCTGGTTGATTGGCAAGTGGACCGAGTATTCCACGAGCGACGAATATGCACCGACCAGGGCTCTGGCCGATCAGGCTTTGACGGGCCCGGCCACAGTCATTATCGGCGGCATCGCCGAAGGAATGATGAGCACTTGGTTCCCGGTAATCGTGGTTTCCATCGGCACATTGCTGGCCTTCGGTTTCGCCATCGGCGACATGGCCAAGTTGAATGACGTCGAGTACTTTGCCCTGGGGTTGTATGGCGTCGGCATTGCAGCAGTGGGTATGCTCAGCACGCTGGGCATTACGCTGGCGACTGATGCTTACGGCCCGATCGCCGATAACGCGGGCGGGAATGCGCAAATGTCAGGTCTCGACCCGATTGTGCGCGAGCGG
The DNA here is from genome assembly GCA_025924495.1 of Pirellulales bacterium. The sequence goes on from JAICIG010000116.1 coordinate 4,181, forward strand.
ACCGATGCACTCGACAGTCTTGGCAATACGACGGCGGCAACCGGCAAGGGCTTTGCGATTGGCTCGGCCGCGCTGACGGCGCTGGCGTTGCTGGCGGCGTATATCGAAGAGGTGCGCGTCGGCTTCGATCGTTGGGGCGAAGCCGCGATCAGCGAAAAAGCGGAGCCGGGGTTCTATAAACTGTCGCAACAGTTCGTCGTAGAGAAAGCCGCTGACAGCGCCGCGCGCATCGGTTGGCTCGTTGACCCTGAAGATGTGAGCGATCCGCGTTTGCGGGAAGCCTGGCAAAAAATCGCGTTCAAAGAGGCGCCCACGCGCGTGCCTGATGAAATCTTGCGCCGCGCGACGATTGGCGATCGCGAAGCTGTCCTGTTTGCCGAAACCGGGGCAATGCTGACCCCGGTGAAGACCGCAACGCTGCCCGATTTCATGCGCTATTACGATGTGACGTTGATGAACCCGAAGGTGCTGGTCGGCGCCTTTCTCGGCTCGATGGCGGTGTTCGTCTTTTGTGCCATGACGATGAAGGCCGTAGGCCGCGCCGCCAAGGGCATGGTCGAAGAAGTGCGGCGGCAGTTTCGCGAAAAGCCGGGCATTATGGCCGGGACCGACTTGCCCGATTATGCTGCGCCCGTGGCGATCAGCACTAAAGCAGCCCAGCGCGAAATGGTGATCCCTTCGCTGTTGGCGTTGGCCGTGCCGGTCGTGGTTGGCTTGCTGCTGGGAGTCGGCGGCGTGATGGGTTTGCTCACGGGGGCTTTGACCACCGGCTTCTGCGTAGCCGTATTCATGTCCAACTCGGGCGGCGCCTGGGACAATGCGAAGAAGTATATCGAGGCGGGTCAGCACGGCGGCAAAGGCACCGGCGCCCATAAGGCGGCCGTGGTCGGCGATACGGTCGGCGATCCATTCAAGGATACGAGCGGCCCGAGCTTGAATATTCTCATCAAGCTGATGAGCATGGTCAGCGTCGTCGCCGCCGGCCTGGTAGTACGATACAGTCTCACGGCGCTGGGCATCTTTTAATCGAACGAGCGCAAGCACGAAACTCGGTTGCGCCCTGGAATTCTGCGACATGGAACTGCGACCCCTGGGCGCCACTGGTCTGGAAGTTTCGCCGATTGCGCTAGGATGTTGGCCCATCGCCGGCATCACCAGCATCAATGTCACCGAGGTCAACAGTCTTGCTACGATCGAGCGCTGCTTCGATCTTGGCATCAACTTTCTTGATACGGCTTACTGTTACGGGCGCGATGGCGAGAGCGAACGGTTGATCTGCCGTGCACTCGGCTCGCGACGCGACGAGATGGTGATCGCCACGAAAGGCGGCATTCATTGGGATCCAGACGGCAAGCAAGCCAAAGACGGCCGGCCTGCCACCTTGCGGCGCCAATGCGAAGAAAGTCTTGCGCGGCTGGGGACCGATCGCGTGGAGCTGCTATATCTCCACGCCCCCGATCCAAAAGTGCCGATTGCCGAATCGGCGGGGGCGCTGAAGGAAATGCTCGACGAAGGCAAAACGCGCAGCATCGGCCTGTCGAATGCCACGCTCGACCAACTCCAGCAGTTTGCAGCAGTCTGTCCGCTGTCTGCTTTCCAGCCGCATTACAATATGCTGCAGCGCGAGATCGAGACCGATACGCTGCCTTGGTGCCGCGCTCACAACGTGTCGGTGATGGTCTATTGGCCGCTCATGAAAGGTCTGCTGGCGGGCAAGTTGCCGCGAGATCATGTCTTCGCCACGGGCGACGGCCGCGCCAAATACCCGCTGTTTCAAGGCGAGGAGTGGCAGAAGACGCAGGACTTGCTCGACGAACTCCGACAAATCGCGGCTGAAATCGGCCGCTCCGTGGCGCAATTGGTAATTAACTGGACGATCCATCGGCCCGGCATTACCGTGGCGCTATGCGGCGCCAAACGCCCCGATCAGATCGAAGAGAACGCCGGCGGAGTTGGCTGGCAACTGAGCGAGGCGCAACTGGCGCGGATTGCCGCCGCGATCGAACGGCGCGGCACGCCCGTTTCGCGTGCGGCAGTGTAGGATTGCGATGCGTCTAGCACGTAACGGAAGCGAGTTCGATGCCGGGGCAAAGTCGGAATTCGGAGGTCGGAAGTCGGAATCAAGACTTGCGAATTCCGAGTTTCTATGCGGTTTAATTAACGTCTGACTGCCACATGACTTCAGTTTTGATCACTGCCTTTGAACCTTACGATCGCTGGCAGGCTAATTCCAGTTGGCTTTGCTTGTTGGAACTGACGCGCCAGCGGCCCACGCAGCCGGTCATTACGACGCGGCTGTATCCGGTCGACTTTCAGGCAGCCAAGGAGCGTTTGGCACAGGACCTCAAAGCGAATTACGATTACGCGATCCATCTCGGACAGGCGCCTCGCAGTGCGGCAATTCGTCTGGAGGAAATTGGCCTGAATGTCGGCGGCAGTTGCCAGGAACCGATCGAACGACTGCATCCGCTGGCGACGGACGGTCCGACCGCTTATCGCACCAATCTGCCGCTGGCCGATTGGGCGCTCAAGCTGCGGCAGGCGGGTATTCCGGCGCAGGTCTCTTACCACGCCGGCACTTATCTTTGCAATGCGACGTTGTACTGGTCGCATTATCTGAGCGAACACCTAGGCTTGCGCACGCGCTCCGCCTTCATCCATGTGCCGCTCGATATTTCGCAAACGCTCGCTGAGCGGGAAGAACACCCTAGCCTGCCCGCCGTGGTCTCGGCCGCGGCGGTGCGATTGATCTTGAATGAATTGCACGAATGAGGCGAGCCTCCATCGCTATCCTGCGGCTCTCGATCTGGCGATTAGGACTCCAAGATTAAACACGACAAAGGCCGATGATGTTAGCGAACTGCCTGCGCGTTATCGCCTTCGCGACATGTGCGCTTTTTGCCTCGGAATGCATGCCCGCCGACGAAACGTCGAAGCCGGCGTATGAATGGGAGCAGATCACGCTCAACGCGTCCTTCGCCCCGCGCGACGGCGCCGGCGCCCTCAGTTTCGCAGGGCGAATGTGGCTGCTGGGCGGTTGGAATCCAGGACAAACGCATCGCGAGTTCTTTCCGCTGATCTGCAACAACGAAGTCTGGTCATCAGTCGACGGGGCGAATTGGATGCTCGTCAAGCCGAACACATTCAAAGACCGTTCCTTCGACCCGGCCTCGGATTGGGAAGGCCGGCACACCGCGGGTTACGCGGTCTATCGCGACCGAATGTGGATCATCGGCGGAGATTGCAATCAGGGACATTACCAGAACGATGTTTGGAATTCTCAGGATGGGCGCAGCTGGAACCTCGTCAATCGCGAGAAGCCCGTCCCCTGGGGTCCGAGGGCCTTGCACTACACGGTGGTGCATGACGATAAGATCTGGGTAATTGGCGGCCAGACCATGCCCGCCTTTGCAAAATCAAACGAAACCTTTTACCGCGATCTGTGGACCACCAAGGACGGCGTCGACTGGCAAAAGGTCGAGCCGCAGGAGCCTTGTTGGTCCGCCCGCGGCATGATCGGCGGCAGCGCTGTGTTGGACGGGCGAATCTGGATTCTTGGCGGCGGAACCTATGAGACGCCGACAACCCCGACGCGCAAGTTCTACAACGATGTCTGGAGTTCCGCTGATGGCGTGCATTGGAAGCAGCACATTGCTGCAGCTCCTTGGCATCCGCGGCAGTACCATGACGTGGCTGTTTGGGACAACCGCCTCTGGGTCATGGAAGGCTATCACCAGCAGGGCGGAAACCGCAACGACGTCTGGCACTCGGCCGATGGCGAATCGTGGCAAGAGCTGCCGGCTACGCCGTGGCGGCCCCGGCACGCCGCCAGCTTGTTCACGCACAATGACGCCCTGTGGATGGTTGCCGGCAATAATATGCAGTCCGACGTCTGGCGATTGCGACGCAAATAACATTTGCGCAAAGATGCGTCGCCGGCAATTGGTTGCTGGCTGAATTACTTGTCTGCCGGCGGCAGTTGTCTGCATGCAGGCAGTCGCCTGCTACCTCTCGGCTCCCGGAATGCGGAGGACTTGCAGGTCTTGCCCGGCCGAGCTGGGGATGGCGGCGACGTGCTTGTTATCGGGAGAGGTCGCCAGGCATTGCACGTAACCGCTGCCGGCGGTGCTGAGGGAGTGAATTTTGCGCTGCTTGCGGACATCCCACACGTTCACCTTGCCTGATCCGCCGCTGATTAGTCGGGTGCTGTCCGGGGTAAAGGCCGCAGTCCACTGGATCTCGTTATCTTCGAGTTTCGGCAATTCTTTGCCTGTCTTGAGCTCCCATAAGCGGATTGAATAGCTGTCGCCCGCTGCGACAAAACGCCCATCGGGCGAGAAGGCCGCTGCGTGACCTGCAGACCAGGATCGAGTCAGCGGCGACTGCTTCACCACTTGCCCCTTCTTCAAGTCGATGAGCTGCAACGTGGCGCCGTCGGTGGCCAAGGCGTTCCGGCCATTCGATGAAAGGTAGCACGCCTTAATGGCTCCTTTGAAGCCTGGGAACGATCCGAGTTCCTTCCCATTGTCTATTTGCCAATAGCGCAGCACGTTGTCGCGGCCGCCCGAGACGGCAAAACGACTGTCGCTGGAAATCGCAATACAGTTCAGCTCTTTGGAGTGGCCGACGAACTGGCCGGCGGGCTTCATCAGCCCCTCTTTGGAGACGTTCCAGATCAGGATCTGCCCCGAGTAACCGCCCGCCAGTAATTTCGATCCGTCCGGCGTAAACTGGCACGCCTTCACCTGTCCGAGGTTTCTGAGATCGTCCACATTGCCGAGCCGAGCGCCGTCATTCACGTCGAACAGCAGCAGCGCCCGATCGCTTTTGCCAGCAGCCAACAGGTTGCCATTGGGCGAGAAAGCCAGCGACTGAACTCCCCAGCCCAGGTCGTTGAAGCGGCGGACTTCTCCCGGCTTGCCATCGTCATTCGCTCGAGGACGGATCGAAGGCCGACTGCGAGATGAGGCGGCGAGCCTGGCTTGCGGCTCCTTGGTCAGGCCGAACTCCATGGCCGCATTGCCGAATAGCGCGGCGAACACGTCTCGCTTGATCGTACCGCTGGAGACGAGCAAAGCGCCAAAGCTACGCGCCATGGCGTCCGAAGCTTGCAGCCGCTTCTTGAATTCGACTGGCGGCAGACCGAACTCACACGCAACCATCTGCAAATCGAGCTCTTGCTCGAAACGGGCGGCCATCGTCGACACCGGCTCGCCGCTACGGCTGAGGCTCGTGATGCCGATTTTCTCCATTGCGGCGGCGAATCGCTTGGCGTCTTCATCGAGCACGACGTCAAGCTCTTTTGGTTCACGATAAAGAGCGAGGATGTCGTCGGCATTGTCGAAGGCCTTGGGATTGGCTCGCACGAAACTGCCGATTTCGTCGGACTTGGGAATCATGCCGGTGTAATGACACGACATGCACGAGACGCCGTTGGTGACGGCTTTGTCGGGCCGTTTGGGATCGCTGACAATCTCGGTTGGCCCCTTGTCGATCCGCTGTCCCTGGCTATCGGCGAGCATGTAGCCTTGCAAGCCGTTGGGTAGCGTAAAGATCAGCTCGCCTCCGTCGTGCTTGAACGAATCGTCGTCGCCCCCTGGGCCCAACGGATGCTCAAACAAGTTTTGGCGGTCAATATTGCCGCCGAAATCATAGCTCTTCCAATAACTCCCGTAGGGCGATTTGTGCCGTTCAATCAGGCGGTTGTTCTGCGAGACCCCGGAACGGTTGAAAGCGGCGCGAATCACCTGCTCCTGGTCGATATTGGCTTCAACATTGACTTTAAGCGTCTGCTCAAGTTCTTTGTCAGTAGCAGGAATGCCAAGAATGACGTGATACAGGGGCGGCTTCGAGGCAGCGAAAACGAACCAGTCGATGCGCACCAGCGGCATCTTCGCTTGAGTCTCTTCATAGCAGGCTAGCGCGTCGCGCGTGGTCAGATTCAGAAAGTAAGGATTAGCTTCTTCTACCTGCTCCCAAACCTCGCTGCTCCAGTTGAGCTGGCGGATGTCGACGCGCCAGATCGTCTGTGCCGGGTCGATGGTTTGCGGAACGAGCAGATCAGTGTTCCACGACAGGCTATTGATCAGCTTGATGAAGGCGTTGCGATAGGTCTGCAACTCGTCTTCTGACACGCCCGCGTTGTAGAGGTGCGTCAAGGTGAAGTAGCGCAGGAAACGCCGCGAGCGCTCCGTGGCCTGCTGAATATCGGCGAGGATGTGCTTGATCACTTGATCGTTGGTGACGAAGTCGCGAGGCTTTGCGGCGGCAGTCGCCGGCGCGCCGGCTTCAATCCATGATTTGATCGTGGCAATGTCGGCCGCCGAAGGACGCGGCTGCTCGTCGGGGGGCGGCATGACGCTGTCGTCCGCCGTCACCATGCGCTCGAAAAGCAACGAGGCGGCCGGCTCCTTGGGTTTAACGTGCGTTCGGGCAAGCTTTTCGAGGTTCAGCACGAAATTGAAGCCCCCTTCGCTCGCTCCCTCCTGGCCGTGACAGCGGTAACAATTCGTTCGCAGCACGGCATGAGCCGCTTCCGGCAGTCCCGCGCCGCTCCGAACAGGCTCGGGCCTAGTCGCGACGGGCGCCGGTTTATCGCCCGTTTGAGAGCGGACGTACGCCTGGTCCGCGGCACTAAGCTTCTCCAAGGGGATAGTAATGATCGAGCCGTCGGCTTTTTCCAGGATCACCTTGCCGTTGCGAGCCGCGACGAATTCGGCCTGCGTGCGAAACTTGCCCGAAGTGTCGCTCCATTCGCGCGCAGAAACATCGATCTCCGCCCCTAACACGAAGATGCTGGCAATGGCCAACAGCCATTTCCGCAAGTTATAAGGCGCGCGCATGCAATGAATCCTCTCGAAGAAATCTTCGCGAACTGCCCTCGGTAGTTGCACGGGCGCCCGAGCCCCTTTGCGTACCGCCGTAGACCATGGGCGTGAATTACACCCTCACTGTAAGGGGCGTCCGCTCCCGCGTCCAGGCATTTTTAAGGCTCAAGATTGCCGGACAAATTGCTGGGCTTGCCACCCATCTTCCGGCGCTAAATGCCGCAGAATTTCGACGAGTCTCCTTTATGCCTTCGCAGACTCGCCTGAGCCGAGAGCGATAAATGCCGATGAGGCGCAAACCATCGGTTCGTGCGAGTCACAAGACGTGCCAGTTCTCCAATCGGTCGCTCGGCTACGACGTAGAGGCCCGCGCGGCGAACCAGGGGTAAATGGCTGGCACGACCAGCGCCGTGAGCATGGTCGAGGTGATTAAGCCGCCAATGACGACGGTGGCGAGCGGACGCTGGATCTCGGCGCCGGCTGTGGTCGAAATAGCCATGGGCAAGAAGCCCAAGCTGGCAACGAGCGCAGTCATCAAGACCGGACGCAAGCGGACGAGCGCCGTCTCGCGAGCGGCCTCGTGCGGGTCCATGCCTTCCTGTCGCAAATGTTCGGCCCCGCTCACCCAAACAAGGCCATTGAGCACCGCCACGCCAAACAACGCGATGAAACCGACGCCAGCTGAAATGCTAAACGGCATGTCTCGTGTGGCCAGGGCGTAGATGCCGCCCGACGCTGCCATCGGGACCGCCAAAAAGATCAACAGCGCCAGCCGCGTCGAGCGAAACGTGCTGTAGAGCAAGAGAAAAATAACCAAGAGCACAATGGGCGTGATGATTGAAAGACGCAAACTAGCCGACTGCAGGTTTTCGAAATCGCCGCCCCAGCGAATCGTGTAGCCGGTTGGCAGCACGATATGCTCCTTAATGGCGCGCTGCGCTTCATAGACGAAGCCGGCCACGTCGCGGTTGCGCACATTGACGGAAACATAGGTGCGGCGCCGCGTCGCCTCATGATCGACGCCTGGGGGCGTTTCCTCCAAAATCACGTCCGCCAGTTCGCCGAGCGGGAGCTGCCGGCCGCCGACCTCGCCAACCGGAATCTGTTCGAGCAATTCGGCGTTTTCGCGCCACTCTTTCGGATAGCGCACGATGATCGGAAATCGTGCTCGACCTTCCAGCACCTGTCCCACCTCGTGGCCGCCGGCGGTCGCAACGGCGTTCATCACTTCGGCTGCATCGACGCCGTACATTGCCAGGCGTTCCGGCTTAACCTCGATGCGCAAAGTGGGAATGTTGGCCTGATAGTCGGCCTTGACGTCCGCGGCGCCCGGAATCGTTTGCATCAACTGCTCGATTTCCTTCGCCTTGCGGCCGAGCATCTCCAAATCATCGCCGTACAGCAAGATCGCCACGTCAGCCTTCACGCCGGCGACCAGTTCGTCAACGCGCATTTCGATCGGCTGGGTGAAGCCAAATTTGGCGCCCGGCACGCGATCCGCCAACTGCGCCGAGATTTCATCGATCAGTTCGTTGCGGGTCTTCGTGACGGGCCAGTCGGCGACCGGCTTCAGCATGACCCAGACGTCGGTTTGATGCACGCCCATCACGTCGTTGGCGATCTCCGGTCGGCCGGTCTTGCAAAACACGGTCTCGACTTCGGGGAATTTCTTCAAAATCCGCTCGATCTGCGTGGACATGGCGATCGAATCCTCCAGCGTGGCGCTCGGCAAGCGCACGGCTTCGATTAGCAAGTCGCCTTCGTCGAGCCGCGGCATGAACTCGGCGCCAAGATGCATGGCCACCGGAATGCCGGCCGCGAACAGGCCGACCGCCAGGCAGGTGGTCAGGACGGGATGGCGAATCGATTTGGCCACCAGTGGGGCGTAGACGCGTTTGATGGCGCGAATCAGCCAGACCTCTTTTTCTTCCATGTTCCTGGGCAAGAACATCTCGGCCAGGACGGGCATTAGGGTCAATGACAGGACCAGCGAGCCGGCCAGAGCGAACAGCACGGTCAGCGCCATCGGGCGGAACAGTTTCCCTTCGGACCCTTGCAGCGCAAGAATCGGCACATAAACCACGGCAATAATCAATTCGCCGAACATGGTCGGCTTGCGGACCTCGATCGCCGCGTCGCGCACAATCAAAGCGTGCGGTTTGTCGCCGCTGCCATGAGAAAGCCGGCGGATGCAGTTTTCGATCATAATTACCGAACTGTCGACGATCAGACCGAAGTCGATAGCGCCGAGACTCATCAAACTGGCCGTGATGCCGGTAAACGACATCACGTTGGCGGCGAACAGCATTGAGAGCGGGATCGCAGCCGCCACGATAATTCCCGCCCGAATGCTGCCGAGCAACAGCAGGAGGACCACAATGACCAGCACCCCGCCCTCAACAAGATTATGCAGCACGGTGCTAAGCGTGCGCTCGATGAGGCTGGCCCGGTCGTAGATTACCTCGAGCTTGACGCCGTTGGGCAGCGTTTCTTCGATCTGCTTAAGCTTGGCCTTGGCCTCATGTACGACTTGGCGAGAATTTTCGCCCAAGAGCATCATCACCATGCCGGTCACGGCCTCGCCGCGCCCGTCCCGCGTGACAGCGCCTTGCCTGACCAGCGGCGCAATATTCACCGTTGCAACGTCCCTGACCAACAGCGGCACGCCTTTCGGTCGCCGGCGGACGACGACCCGCTCGATATCTTCAACAGTCTTGAGCAGGGCCTGCCCACGAATAAATCGCTGCTCGCCGTAGTGCACGATGTAACCGCCTCCGGCGCTCAAGTTATTCTGCGCTAAAGCCGCGAACAACTCGCCGAGAGCCAGGTCTTGCGCCGAAAGGCGGTCGGGGTCGACCGTCACCTCGAACGTCTTGTAATAGCCTCCGTGCGAGTTGACTTCCGTTACGCCGGGAGTCTGGCGCAGCTGCGGTGCGATTTCCCACTCCAACAGCGTGCGCAGCTCCATCGGCGAATAGCCGGCGCCTTTGACTTCGAATTGCAACACTTCGCCTAGCGCGGTGGTCAACACGCCGAGATTGGGATTACCGTAACCTTGGACAATCCTCTCTTTCGCGTCGCCCAGCCGCTCGCCGACAAGCTGACGCGATCGATAAATATCCGTCCCTTCCTTGAAGACGATCGTGACGAGCGACAACCCGAACTTGGAAATGCTGCGAATTTCGTCGACGTTCGGCAACCCGTTCATCGTCGCTTCGACCGGGTAGGTCACATACCGCTCGACTTCCAGCGGCGAGAGCGAACCGGCCTTGGTTACGACCTGCACCTGCACGTTCGTCATATCGGGTACGGCGTCGATCGGAAGGGTCAGAGCGCAATAAGCGCCGCCAATGGCCATTAGCCCGACGAGTGCGAGCACAAGGAAGCGATTCTCGAGAGACGCGTCAATCAGCGCGGAGAGCATGGCAACCGTTTCAACAAGTTAAGTCGGACTGACAGCGTTTGCGGGCTTGCTTCATTGGGAAACCTTCAACCCAATGGAGATAGAGAACGCTTACGGTTCTTCACCCTCTAAGAGCAATTCGCTCTTGAGATAAAAAGCCCCTCGGTCAACTACCTTCTGGCCGGCATCAAGACCCGAAACCACTTCGACGAATTCCGTGGTCTCGAGGCCCGGCGTGACAACGGTCTTGCGATAGACGCCCGGTTCCAACTCGACGAACACAAACGTTTCTTCCTCATGACGCATAATCGCGCCCACGGGCACGACGAGCCCTTCATGCCTCGGGCCGAGCGGCACGGTGACCCAGGCGAACATGCCTGGCTTGAGACGGTTTTCGGTATTGGGCAATTCGGCGACCACCGGCACCGCGCGAGTTTCGCTCGACAGCCCGACGCTGAAGAACTGTACCTTGGCCGTCACTTCATATCCCGGCAAACCGGGCGACTCGACCTTGACATCCTTGACTTGCCCGCCGGCTAGCTCGCCCCATTCGCGCTCATAAATCTGTGCCGAAACCCAGAGCGTATCGATATTCGCCAGCGTGAACAGAGTCTGCGAAGCGATGAACAAGGCGCCGTCGCTGACAAAGCGGTCTTCAACTTTGCCGTCCAAAGGAGATCGTAAAATTAACTCGCAGAGCGTATTGTCATCGTGGCCGGGAGCGATCTCGGCGAACGGGCCGAGCAATAATTTCACCTTTTCTCGACTGACGGCCACCAGGTGCTTGGCTTGCTCCAAGGCGGCCTCCGACCTGGCGAGTTGCTGCTGTGCGTCGAACTGAGCTTGCTCGCAAACGGTGCGATAATTTGCATCGGCGACTTCTCGAGCGCTGGTCCGCTCTTGCAGATTGCGTTCGCTGATTGCTCCGCGCGATTCGAGAGCCGCTTTCGCCACGCGGGCTGCCAGTCGGAACTTGGAATAAGCCGAAATGATTTTTTCCCGATGATCGCCCAGCACTTTATTCTTAAATCGCGATTCAATTTCGGCCACGTCTGGGTCGTCATCGAGCGCCTTAAGCAAGATGTCTGTGTTCGCTTTAATTTCGGCGAGCCAGTCCGTTTCTCGCTGGACGATTTTTAAATCGGCTTCGGCCTTGACCACGGCATCGCGCGCCATCCCGATGTCGACGCTCGCCAACAAAGCCAGTTGGTCGCCGCGCTTGATCGTTTGTCCCGGTAGTACTAACACGCGAGTTACAACCCCGCCGGCAGGCACCTTGATCTCGAGTCGACGGGACGTGTTGTAACCAATCGTGCCGGGCACTCGACGGCTATCCTGGATTTCGCGTCGTCGTACTTCGCCCACGTCGATCGCCGCCGCTTTCATTTTGGCGGGAGTCAATCGCACCAGCCCGTCAGTGGTCGTCGCGGACGGTGGAGCAGCCTCCTGCGACGGGGAATCTCGGCGGGAAGTTACGGACCAAATAACGAAGCCGGCCACTGCAACCAGGACCAACGCGGCCGCTCCAAACGCCAGCCGCGACGTGTTACGAGAGATACCGCCGCGAGCGGCAAGCGTGACCGTGGGAGTATTTGATTTGAGCACAGCGGTGTGTTCCTTGACGCGCAGAAAAAAGATCGACTCAGCGGATCGCGCGAGGCGCGTTGGCGAGCCAAAAATCGTCAAGAAAGGCTGGTCAAATCAGAAAAACGGCCAACCAAGCGCGCAATGCCCTACCCGACATTAGCTGCACAAAATGTTCTCGCCCCAGCGACGCAAAGTTGGCCCCGCGCATTGCAATGTCAGCCGTCGGAAAAAGCTCCGCACGAAACGCGGCAGGCCATTGGCATGCCGTCATATGGACCGAATCAATGGCAGGAGACGCGATGAAAATAGCGCCCCGACAGATGCAGCCCGTTTCGTTCTCACATTTGGGAATCGAACCCAGGTCTCGGGGAGCGCCCTCGCGAATTACTCGCTCGATAAGCTGGGCTGTCAAGCCAGCCGCTTGCGCGGTCGTGCCGAGGCAATGGAAGTGATTAAACATCACCGCCAGGAGCATGCAGAGCGGCAAAAACTGACAACGAGACATAAAACCCGCACCAATAAGCGTTTGTCTAAGTATAGTCCGCCGCCGGGCGGCGGCAAGACTTTCCGGAAGCCATTTCAAGCCGCCAACTCAAGCATCGATTCTCTGGACGCACCGACTACTTAAGCGATTAAGGAGATAACGCCGCCCTCGGCAGATACTTGCGCCAGGCGGCGATCTCAGCGCAATATCGCCAGGATTTCCTCCTCGCTAAGAATCAACAATTCCTCGCCATCGATATGAACTTCAGAGCCGGCGTAGTTGCTAAGCAATATCCGGTCTCCTTCGGTCACTCTTGGTCTGGCTCGACCGCCGCCAGGCAGCAAACGCCCGTCGCCGACTGAAAGCACGCGACCTTGGCGCGGCTTTTCCCGCGCGCCCTCAGGCAGGACGATTCCCCCGGCCGTTTTCTCCTCGGCGGCCAGGCGCTGGACGACGACGTTTTCACCCAAGGGCACAATCTTCATCGTCTCGAAATTCCTCCCCCGACTTCAGCCGGCCGTGCGCCGCTCGTCAGAGTTGCTGCCGACACGCACCGCCAGACCCATCACCGCCCAACTATCGCCGGGCGATTCTGGCACGCCAGCGGGCCCGCTTCAAGCGTATGCTAAAGGGAGTGCAGGCGAACTCAAAGAAATTACTTGAACTTGCATCGGATCGGGACTATCTTGCCGGTCGTATGAGCTGTTTGAGATTTGGCAGCCGCGACCAGCGGCGGCCGCCCGTGGGCGGGATTGACCCTCGCGCCGTCGAGCGCAAAATCGCTCCGGCGCTATTTGCTCTCACTGATGAACTGCACCTAAGATGACTCGGGTCGATCCGAGACGTCAGGGGCGTAATGCCCCCCGATCCGGGCCGCTGTCGCCAGGCGACTCCCCGCGTCGCCGCTTACTGATCGCCGGCTGCTTCACTGGCCGTCTCCTCTTCCCGCAGAGGAGACGGCCCCTTTTTTTCCTGTCTCCACTGCTGCCACGCCATGAGCGACAAAAATGCGAGCCAGACCGCCAGCGCAACAGCGGTCGCCGCCAGGAACCAGGGACGTCGACGAAAAGGGCGCGGGGCTGGCGAGGCAGCGCGATTGCCGGCCGGCGGCGGGCGGCGCCCAGCCGATTGGTTCGATCTCGAAGACATCATCTCGCCCGACTTCCTGGCTTAATGGTTCAATTCGTTTGGAGCCCGCATCATGGCAACGCGTAAAACTGCTTTCCGCGGCAGCGACAGCCCGAATTCGCCGCGATGCCCTTTTACGGCGAGCACATCCAACGCCCAAACGCCTGAAGACGAAGTGTGCAGGGCCGACGCTGTGGCTCACGAGCGCTTGATCTGAAAACTTTGCGTCAGGCCGGTTTCGAAATCGAACACATCGTCGAAATCTTCACGGCGATCTTCTTTGGTCTTTCGCATCTGGCCGATGCGAATCAGATTGAAGACGATTTCGCCGAAATCGCCGGTATTGTGCACGCCCCAACTGTTGAGCACGCACTTGGCCATATAACCGTACTGGTCCAATGCGTAAAGTCGAATGGCCTCGCATAGCTGCTGTCCGGTCAAATGCCGCTCGGGTGAGCTGCCTTCCTCTCCCCCCTCGCCGGCTTCCGCCTGCGTTCCACTGGCGGGCGGCGAACTTTCTCCGCCTCGAGCCGCCTCGCCGCTTCGTTCTGCTGCATCTTCGCTCCGCTGGGTTTTGCCCATGCCGAGCACCTTGTGGGCGTAGTTCAGTGCGTCGAACACGAACGCGTAGGCTTCGACTTTATAACGCCGATCCTGGCGCAAAAGCTCGCTGAGTTCTTGAAGAGGATCAGCCATGTGGTTTTCACTGCAACTGCCTGAGCCCAAGACCGCGTGCTGCGCGGCATTCGGAGCCCAGTTTTGGGGCTGGAACTTCGGCGGGCGGCTCGCGACGCAATTTGCCGCAAGGCCAAAAGCTGGAAGACTCTAAGCGGGCATTCTAGCCGCGTCCCATCACGCTCAATACGTCGGAGGCATCGATCAATACGCGGCGATGGTCCTCGGTCTCGACCAGCAATTGGCTGGCAAGAATCTCGTGGGCCAATACTCGTGCGCGACCTTTGCCAGTCAACACGTCGGCGCCGATAGGCGGCAGTTCCTTTTGCAACAGTTCGTAGGTGTCGTACTCGTAACGCAGGCAACACTTCAACCGGCCGCATCGGCCGGAAATCTTTGTCGGGTCGAGAGTGGCCTTCTGTAACTTGGCCATCTTCATCGACACGGGCGGCATTTCCGACAAGTGCGTATTGCAACA
>JAICIG010000117.1 GCA_025924495.1 Pirellulales bacterium
GAAGCCTTTCGGCTCGTAGGTAGGTATTTCTCCTCTATAGCCGGAGGCGCCAAAAACCGCTAGGATATTTTTCGTATTTCGTTCCTGATTTTTCGTCGCAGCGATCGGGCCGGGATGCCACGATTACTCAATAAGCAGTTCCGCGAAGGCGTATTCCCTGACTGATGGCAAAGCCTCGAAACCGCCGCACCCGCCGCGTGGCAATCCTCATCGAATGGTCGCGCGCGTTCGGCCGCGGGCTGATCGAAGGGGTGGCGCGCTACACCCGCGAACACGAGCATTGGTCGCTCGATTTCGAGCCGCGCGGCTTCGAAGCGCCGCCTCCCTGGCTGGCCGATTGGCAAGGGGACGGCATCTTGGCGCGGCTTCCCAGCCGGGCGCTTGCCTCGGCGGTGCTGGCAAAACAGGTCCCGGTCGTCGATCTGTTCGGTACGTGCACCGAGTCAGGATTTCCGCATGTCGCTGGCGATAATGCGCAGGTGGCTCAGCTCGCATTCGATCATCTCTGGGAGCAGGGCTTCCGGCAGTTCGCTTACTGCGGGTTGCAGCCGGGACTAATCCGGTACATTGACGAACGAGGCGAAATCTTCCATCGACTGGCCGAAAAGGCGGGCTGTCCTTGTGCGTCGTTCTCGTCGATGGTTGTCGGCGTAACCGTGCCCGACTGGGAACTCGAGCACCAGCTCAAGGCGGCCTGGCTCAAGGAACTGCCCAAACCAATCGGCATTCTATCTTGTTACGACGAACCGGGCTGCCACCTGCTGAACGCCTGCCGCCGCGTCGGGTTGCGCGTACCGGAAGAAGTGGCCGTGATCAGCGTCGGCAACGACTCGGTGCTGTGCGAGATGACCACCCCGCCGATGAGCAGCATCGAACACGACGCGCCGTTGATGGGCTACAAGGCCGCGGCCTTGCTGGACCGGTTGATGGATGGCGCCAAGCCGCCGCGCCGACCCTTGCGCGTGGCGCCGCGCGGCCTCGTCGCGCGGCGCTCGACCGACGTGCTGGTCACCGAAGACGCCGACCTGGCAGCGGCGCTCAACTTCATTCGCAGCCACGCCTTCGATCGGATCAGCGTCAGCGATGTCGTGAAGCATGTGGCGATCTCGCAAAGCGTGCTCGAGCGTAAGTTCCGCACCTTTCTCGGACGGACGCCCAAAGCCGAATTGCTCCGCGCACAAATGGCCCGGGCCAAGCAACTGCTGGCCGAGTCGGAGTTGTCCCTCAAAGAAATTGCCGGCCGCTGCGGCTTCAGCAGCGAAAAATATTTCAGCGACGCCTTTCTCCGCCAGTGCGGCGTTCGCCCCGCCGCTTACCGCCGGCAACGTCGCAACGAAGCCGGTTTCGACTGATCCGAATCGGTCGAACCAAGCGCAAAGACGAATCGCGGTCAGCCGTACACTTGTAGCGCAAATGATTCGTCAATCGCATCGCTGCGCACCTTTGAAAGCCAAAGCGCGCGAGCTATTCAATGGGACGAGGGCCCCGCTCAATCGTCACTTTGGCCGGCTCACAGAGCGAAACCAGGTCTGGCAGATCATAGACGCCGAGCACTCCATGGACCGCATGGATCAATTGCCCAGCGGGCTCTGAAGTCGAAAGCGCTTCCGTCCAACTCGGCAACGGCCCATCAAGTTGAGCCGAGGAGAATCGCTGCGGCTGCAAGGCGACGGCGTGCAATGCCGGGACAGCGGCCTCCCCGATGCCGATCAGGCGAATTTGCTTCGGTCGAGCATTTGCTTCGAATTCGGCCAAATGGCGCGCAGCCGCCAGCACATCATCGGTGCGCAAGCCGACCATCGACTTGCCCAACAGGTAGGCGAGATAAAACTCTTTCCAGGCGGCGCCAAGCAATTCGTTCTTGGGCCCGGGCGCGGTTTCGCCGAGACCGCGCAAGTCGACGGCCAGCACCAGGCTTCCTTGTTTCACAAGGTGTTCGATCGGACCGCCCGCCGCCGCATCGATTTGCTTCCCTTCGCCGTGAAGATAAAGAACCGGCTGCGCCGACGGCTTCGCGGGCACGAACAGCAAAGCCGGTAAACTTACCTCGGCGCCGATTTCCAGCACAACCTTGTCGATGCGGTAACCGTCGCGCTCGACCGTTCCCACAACTCGATGCTTCGCCTGCGGCAATTCATCCGGCAAGCTGGCCCCGATCGTTTCGCGGACCTTATGCCGCTGCTCGTCCGGGGAAGCTTTCGCCCGCCATTGACCGCGCGCTTCGCTCAATGGTTGAGCTCGCACGCGGTTTAAATCGAACACCGATTGTTCCTGCGGCAACAGCAACACCTGTCCGCGCGGCGTACATTGCAGTTCTTGTTCGCTGCGAAGCGGCATTTCGCCTTCGGTGATCGAATCGTCGATGCCCAGCAGCCAGCGCCGCATCCATTCGACCATGGCCTTGCGCCCGACCGGCCCCAGGCCGTGCTTGCCTTCGGCCTCGACCAGATCGACGTGCTGCGGGAAGCCCAGCCGCGCATAGACTCGCTTCGCCTGCCGCAAGGCGTCCCAGCTTCCGCCAATATCGAAGAAGTCTTCCGTCGTGGCGCAAATCAGCGTCGGTTTGGCGGCGCGCATCAATAAATAGTCCGGCTGATCCATGCCAAAAGTGACCTGGCCGAAAATGTTTTGCTCGGCGTCCTGCGGGCCGATGGTGTCGATCAACCGCCGGAAGGTCGTGATGTAACAGGCCGGCGCCGCGCAGACCACGCGCTCGTCGAGCGCCATCAAGTAGCTCGTTTCCGTCCCGCCGCCTGAGCAGCCGGTGCAGCCGATCCGCCGCGAGTCGATCTCCGGCCGGGTTTCCAGATAGTCGATGGCTCGCATCCCGTCCCAAGTGCGGTACTGCGCCGTGTTGGTTCCGACCAGGATCGAGCCGACGCCGACCAGAAAATGTTCGGTCGTCGTGCCGTTGTGTTTGGGCTTGCCGTCGGGTGTGATGATCTGCGAGCGCTCGCCCTGGCCGATCGGGTCATAACAGAAGGCGGCAATGCCGTTGCGGGCCAGCGAGATGCAGATCTTCTGGTTATAATCCGAAGCCTTCGCCGTGCGGCTATGACCGCAGGCTACCAGCACGGCCGGAAA
The DNA here is from genome assembly GCA_025924495.1 of Pirellulales bacterium. Next base: position 3,085 of record JAICIG010000117.1, read on the forward strand.
CGGCCCTTTCGCCGCAGGCAAATACAGGTTCGCCGTCACATGATGATGCGGGCGGCTCTCATAGATTACCTTCTCAATCCGATAGCCGTTCTCTTCAATCGCGCCGACCACCTGGCCATTGAGCGGCGTGCGCTCGGGGAAGCCGCCTAGCTGGCGAATGAAGAAATCCCGCCGCTCGCGCTGCCAGGCGGTGATTTGGTCCGGCGTCGTAAGTTGCTCAAACGCTTCGCCCCGGCGGTCGAGCGCTACATGCGCTTGTCGCCGCAGCGATTCATACAGCATTTTGGCGGGCGGCGTCCCGGCGCCGTCAAACACGTTCAAGTCGTCCTTGGCGGTCGGACACAACAAGGTGACGGCGATCGACAGAAAGGTCAGGTTCATGGAAGCATCTTTGGCAAAAGGCATTCGGGGCGCTGCAACTGGGAAAGCGATTTCAGTGTAAGCCGCCACTCGGGTTGCCGAAATACTCGCCCAAGCCTGCCGGGCGACTACTACATCACGGCGGCCACTTTCACGCGAGATCGCAAAGCCTAAAACCGCGGACTAACCAGCGACCTGCTTCGCCGCTCGGCGTCGATGCAAACCGGGTTTTACTCATGGAGAGCCGGCTGGTAAGATCCCATCGGCAATTCTGGATGCATGCGATCAGGAGCGTACGACCATGCGGCAGCATCGCGAACATCCTTCCCAGCGCGGCGTCATCTCGCGGCGCGCCTTCTTGCAGGCAGGGTCGCTCGGTTTTGCAGGACTGACGCTAAGCGACTTGCTGCGCGCCGAAGCGGCAGCGGGCATTCGCTCGTCGACCAAGGCCGTGATCAACGTCCATCTCGATGGCGGCCCGCCTCATCTCGACATGATCGATTTGAAGCCCAACGCACCGAGGGAGATCCGCGGCGAATTCGAGGGCATCGAGACAAACGTCGCCGGTTTGCAAGTCTGCGAGTTGATGCCGAAGCTGGCCGCCGTGGCCGACAAGTTCGTCTTTATCCGCTCGCTCATCGGTTCGGCGGGCGCGCATGACGCATTCCAGTGCCAGTCGGGGTTCGCCGCCAAAGATCTGCAATCGCTTGGCGGCCGGCCGGCGCTGGGCTGCGTCGTCGCCAAGCTGCGCGGCTCGCATACCGACGTATCGCCGCCGTTCGTCGATCTGATGCAAGGCAGGCCGTTCGTGCGCAATAGCGCTCGTCCCGGGTTTTTGGGGCCCGCTTACCAGGCGTTTCGTCCCGATATTTCGCATCTATTTACGCGCGAGCTAGAGCCAGGCATGAAAGGCGAGCTGGCGCGACGCGGCGATTATCACGCTGTCAGCTTCACGTTGAACGAGCAGCTCGATCGCTCGCGGGTCGACGACCGGTTGGAACTGCTGCGCGGCTTTGATCGGCTGCGCCGCGAGGTGGATGCCAGCGGCATGATGGACGCGATGGACGACTTCAATCGCCAGGCGCTCGGCATACTCACCTCGGGCCAGTTCGCCCGCGCCATGGATCCCAGCCTGGAAGATCCCGCGACGCTGCGTCGCTACACGCTCGAGTTGCCAATCGATCAGCTCGGCACGAGCGACGACGCCTCGGCCGTGAAGAAACTGCTTTTGGCGCGGCGGCTTGTCGAAGGCGGAGTGCGTTGCGTCAGCCTCACGCTCAGCGATTATGACACGCATCGGGGCAATTTCTCGCGACTGCGGTTCTTGTTGCCGGTGCTCGACCACGGCCTGGCGGCGCTGGTAGGCGATCTCGACGAGCGCGGCATGCTCGACGATGTCTCAATTGTCGTTTGGGGAGAGTTCGGCCGCACGCCGCGCGTGAATAATGGCGCCGGCCGCGACCATTGGCCCGCCGCAGGCATGGCCTTGATGGCCGGCGGCGGCATGCGCACCGGGCAAGTGCTCGGCGCCACCGATCGCACCGGTTCGGCCGTCGTCTCTCGCCCCGTCTACTATCAGGACATCATGGCGACGCTTTATCACAACTTGCAGATCGACCCCGCGCAGACCACGCTTATCGACCCCGCCGGCCGTCCGCAGCATCTCGTGGACCAAGGCCGGCCTCTGCAAGAGTTGCTCTAAGCAGTTCGCCGGCGCGTGATTCGCGCTGGCGTGCAAAGTCGCATTGGCCGTGCGGGCGGCGAGCCGATCACCGTTCTACTCGACTCGCAAGCGATACTGCACCTGGCTGTTTCCCTGCGCCGATGAATCGGGTGCGAGAATGCGATCGGGCAGCGACGGCGCCTTGAGCAGCGCGGTTTTTCCATCGATCTGCCATATGAACGGCTGGTCCATTAACGGGTCGCGCGGAATTGGCGCGCCGTCAACCTCGTCGAGCGTCGCCGGCAGCTTGCCGTCGTGCTCCGCCAGATAGTGCCGTACCGCCTCGATTATCCGCAGCGCCGCGATTTTGCGGCGGAGAGACCAGGCGGTGACGTAAATTGCCGCCGGGTCAAAGACCTCCGCCTCTCTCGTCGAAGCCTTTTCATGCATTGTCTTGATTTCTCGCTTTAACTGGATGAACTGCGGCAAGGCTTCGCGCGGCGCCAACGACGTGACCGCTGCCATGCGTTGATCGATCGCGAGCCGCTGGTGCACGTACCAGCGAACGCTGGCTTCGGCGTCCGACATGGCGGCTACTTTTTCAGTGGGAACCTGCAAGAGTCCGGGCAGCTCGTCGCGAGCTGAGGGCGCCCATTTCGCGATTTGGTCCGGCGCCCAATCGCTGCGCCTCTTTTGCAGGGGCCGGGGAAGTTCGTCGAATTCAATCAACAGATTGACCAACTGTTCGCCCATCTTTTGCCACTCCTCGGCGTCGCGGGGCTGATCAAGATCGTTTGCCGCCGGCAACGTCATGCTGAACATGCTGCTCGCCAGGCTGGCGGCGCGGTCGAGTTCGATCAACGAATCGGGCAACGTACTGAGCGCCCAATAGAGATTCGGGCTGTCGGGCTGCGAAATCAGCTCGGCCGTTCGGTCGAGCATCGAGCGGTGGATCGCCAACGCCACCAACTGCACGATGTAGAACGGAGTCTGCGCCAGGTGGCGGCCGTTGGTCAGGCCCACCAGGATTCCTTCGCGGGCCTGCTCCAACTCTCCGCGCGAGATATGGTAACGAATTCTTGCCGCGAGTCCGTAGCCGAGAAACCCGCGCAGCCCTTGGACGTCGGGCAGCAAGATCAAATACGGAGACGTCGTTTCTCCGATCGGATATTCCCAATGTGCGTCGCGGCGGAATGCGGCCCGCTTCATCTCGTCGAAGAACCTTTCGGGCAAGACGCCGCCTGAATTTTCCCACTCGGGCGCGTCGAGCGGACGAGATTCCCATTCGCTTAGAGAGGGAAAGACTTCATTCATCCACTTGGCCTGCTCCCACGGCAGTCGGAGCAGGATTGGGGCTGCATCGCCCGGCTTCATGTCCGCCTCGGCGGGCAGCAGCCGGTATTTAAGGACCGGCGTTTCGATCGCGCAAGCGCGAATGGTCAATTCAATCGGCTGAGGCTCTTCCGCAGATAACGGACCGACGAGCGCACATGTGGCGAAGGCGAAGGCAACGGCGAATCGCATGCGGATCCTTTCATGGGGGCGATGCATTAATGGTTCAAGAACTCACGCGTCATGACGCCCAAGGCAAGCGCTTGCTCTCGAGCATCGGCCTGTTCGAACTGGGCAAGATCTCGGGCGAGCGAATCAGGATTCGAAGTGCGAGCTTGCCAGGCATCGAGTGCTACGCCCGCCATGGGCCGCCGAGCCAGCGGCGAGAACTCCAGTTCCTCGAGCATTGGCCGGGGCGGCGTGCGCTCGGTTGCCGGCGGGGGCGCCGGACGCTTCGCCAGCAACGGAGATTCTCGTGCGAACGGCAGGCTGACGGCTAACGATAACGCCAGCACGGCGGAGGCCGCTTGCCAGCAGCGCGTCGTTTTGCGCGCGGCCTGTCGTCCGGTGGCGAACGCGCACTGGTAGAGCAATTGTTGTTGCTCGGCGGGCGACGCCTGCGGCGACATTTGCGCAAGTTGCGCCTCCAAAGATCGCAATCGCGGGTCGTCGAGCGGGTAATCATTCATCGTCGCTTCTCACATTTTGCATCCAGTTTGAGCCGCAGCGCATTGAGCGCCGCTTCATATCGCCGGAACGCCGTCGCCGCGGAAATGCCGCATAGCCGGCCGATCTCTTCCAACGAAAGACGTCCCCAAATCCGCGCCACCAGCACTTCCCGCAGTTGATCATCCAGTTCTTCGACGGCTGCCAACGTCTCCGCGATTTCAAGCGAGTCGGCGGGCTCGTTGGCCGGCTGTTCAGGCCGGCTTCTCGCTTGCTCTCGGCATCGGCGGCGGACGTCGGCCAGCCGCTGCTTTTCCGCCAGGTTGCGGCAAACGCGATACAGCCATGCGATCGGGTTATCCGGCGGTGGATCCTGGCAGGCGAGCCGACAAAACGCCTCTTGCACCACGTCGTCGCTCGACGCACAGCGCGAGCGAACCCAGAGCCGCAACGAGGTGGCCTGCGTCTCGATCAACCTGGCGAGCTCGATGGGGTCCAGTGGCATCTTGCAACCATTGCTGGCAACTGACAGCTAGAAACCATGATCCCGCGGCGGCTGATTCTTTTCACGGAATTCGTCCGCCGCCAGCAATTTTTTACATCTACTGCCAGGCGAATGGCATGCGCCGTTGGCTGATCGTGCCTCAGATCCGAATCCACGAGGAGCGGCGCCCGACGAGCCAAATGGCGCGACGGGGAAGCCGAAAGATAAAAGGCGTCGATGAATGGGATTCAGCCGGCATTGCGGCCGGCCGTCCGCTAAAATGCGGCAATGGGCCGCGCGAACTTGCAGATTTCACTTCGCGGATTATTGGGCGCTACGGCTGCCATTGCCGCGGCCGTCGGCGCCTTGGCCGCCCAGCCGAGCCGCATTTCCGGCGCGGCGGCGCTACTTTTGGCATGCGCCTTTCCAGCGGCATTTGCCGCCGGACTTGTCAGCAGCCGCGGCGCTTGGAGAGCGTTTTGCGCGGGGGCGATCCTTCCGGCCGGCATTGGCTTCTACCTGGCGTCAGCCCACTTTCATGGAATCGTCTCACTGAAGCAACTTTCACTGATCCCGGAGGCCGCAAGAGATGCGATGGTAAACGCCGAACTACGCTCTTTGGTCGCTCTCTACTGGACTGCCATGCTGACCATGGGCTTGATGGCCGCCGGCTTTCATTGGCTGTTCGCCGCCCGCGGGCCGGAAGAAGAGTGACCATGTCTCGCCGCTTGCAGTTCCGCCTTCGCATGCTGTTTCGGCTGACGTTCTGGGCGGCCATCTTCAGCCTCGTAGGTCCGCCCGGCTGGGCTTGGATCAAGACAACGTACCTCACGCCGCGGTGGCAAGAAGTCGGCGGCCCGGGAGCGATCCAGTCATATCAAACCACCATTTCCTGCAGCTTCGGTCGGGACCCGGCGAGCGTCTGGCGCTTGAAGCATCGTCTATGCCGACGAGGGTCGGCGCGGGAATTGCAACCGCGAGCCCCAGCAGGCAGTCGCCTGTCCCGCCGGCTCAAACGCTCGCCGGGCAAAGTTTCGCCGCGATGGGTCCTGCCGCCAGCCGCCTCGCCGAATCGTTGGCAGATTGTACGGCCGGCGGGGAACCCGTCTGAAGATTGTCACACGCTTTCGCGCTCCACTGCCATCTTCGATCGCTTGGACTCGATGGAGTCCGCGGCGCTATTTGGCCATGGGGGAACTCCAAAGCTCGATGACTGGTTGGACCTGATTAGGGATTTCGGAGAATACTACGATCTCGAAGGTGAAGGCCCAATTTCGGTTGATCCCAGCGCGTATCGGCGGGAAACGGCGAGGTACAAATACGTTAACCGCCCGTTGGGTAGCGACGCATCAGATTAGAAAGAGTTCCGAAGTTGTTATTAGGCCAACTTACTTGGCGGCGACTTCTGGGTGGGTCCACGGCGAGCGGTAGGGGCGTCGCAGTTTCTCATTGGCCGCATCATCATTCAACACGCGGCCCTTCTCGGCGTCCCAGGTCAGCGTGCGACCCAGATCCATCGAGAGGTTCGCCAGGATGCAGCTTGCCGTCGAAATGTGTCCCTGTTCGATGTCGGCGACGGGCTTGCGTCCCGATTCCCGCGATTCGAGCAGATCTTTCAAATGGGCTCGAATCGCCGGGGCGACGTGCTTTTCCAGGTCCTTCTCGGTCTTGTCTTCGGGATACTGCTCCAATTCGTAGACGACGTCCTTATGGATCGCCTCGCCCTTGCCGAACGGCTGGAAGTCGTAACTCATGACGCTGCACTTCAGCGTTCCCTTGTCGCCATAGAAGGTGGCCCCCCACGGATACTGCGGATCCGGCGAGTGCCCATACGTTCGATGCTGCCAGACGACGGGCAGACTGCCGAAATCGAACGTCGCGGTCTGTGTATCCGAAATGTTCGCCCTGCTCTGTTTGTCGACGAGAATTCCGCCCGACGAACTGACCCGCGTGGGCCAGCCAAGCTCCAGCATCCAGCGCACCATGTCGAGCATGTGGATGCACATGTCGCCGATGATGCCGTTGCCGTATTCCATGAACGCCCGCCAACGACGCGGATGGACCAGCGAATTGTAAGGTCGCATTGGCGCCGGGCCTGTCCACATTTCGTAGTCGAGATATTCCGGCGGCGCTGCATCCGGCGGATTTTCGCGAGCTCGCATGTGGTAGTAGCAGTAGATCTCGACGAGTCCGATCGTGCCCAGCTTCCCTTCGCGAATAATGCGGTCGCGGGCATCGATGAGATGCGGCGTGCTGCGTCGCTGGGTTCCCACCTGAACCGTGCGGCCATGCTTCCGCGCGGCGGCGAGAATCGCCTGCCCTTCGACGACATCGACGCTGATCGGCTTCTGCAGATAGAGGTCGGCGCCCGCTTCGATTGCCGCAATCGCATTCAGCGCATGCCAATGATCTGGCGTAGCAATCAGTACAATCTCGGGCTGGGTCTGCTTGAGCAGCTCGCGATAGTCGCCGAAGACGGCCGGCTTCTTTTGCGACTTCTGCCGCTGTGAAACGATCTCAGCGGCTCCCGCCAGCATGTTCCGATCGACGTCGCATAGCGAGACGACCTCAAGGGGCGCAATTTGAATCAGTCTCAACAGGTCGGCCTTTCCATACCAGCCGCAGCCGATCAAGGCCACCCGCAAAGGTTCCGATTTGGGCGCCGCAAACGCTCCGGCATTGAACGCCGTCCACCCCAACCCGGCGGCCGAAGTCTGTAAGAAAGTCCGTCGATCCATGTTGTCGTCCCTCGAATAGAATCTCAGTTAATGATGAGCATATCGTTATCTGAACTCCACTTCGTAATACAACGCATGATCGCGCGTGCCATCCACGGTGAATTCCCCGGAACGGACCGGAAGAGTCTCGCCCGTCCGTTGGCCGGAATGATTCAAAATATGGACCGCCGCGATCGGTCGGCCGCTCAGGGTAATCTTAGCCTGGACCGGCTCCAGCAGGATCGGCCCCCGGCCGTTTTCCAGGATGCGGTGATCGATCGTGAAGTACTTGAAACCTGTGTTGCAATTGCGGGCGACGACGCTGAGGAGCGCCCGCCTGGCCGTCGTCAGATCGGTCGACTTGTCCAGGGCAGTGAGCAACAGGCTGGCATAAGGGCTTACTAGCTCAATCGTCACGTCGCCGAGCCGTTGAGGTTTGCCGGCCGCGAAACCGACGACGCCCTTCGTGCCCGAAGTGTCGATCGTGAAAAACCCACGGCCGGTAGTGTCCCACTGCAATTGCTTAGTCGCGCTGACAATCGCCGAGCCCTCATGGAACCGCTTCAGATCGGGAAAGGCGCTTGCTTGCGGCTTGTCGGTGAACTCGACGACGCAGCGGCCCACGGCCAGCGATTCCGGCGGCACGCTGCCGCCAAACGATTTAATGTCGCCGTCTTGTTGGACTTTATCCGTGAAGTTGAATTCGCCGATAGCCAGATCAGCGGAACTGACCCGTCGCGTGCTGATGATGTCGCTTTCCTTTACATCGCCGCGATAGATCATGCGGGCCAAAGCTGGATACTGGCCGAGGCTCGTCGGCACATCGGCCTCCCACACGCCCCACGGTTGCCAACCGGCACGGTCGTTATACACTTCCTGCCGCGGGAACGACTGGAACTCGAAGCTGGCGTCCCAGCCCTGCAGGCCTATCCCGTACGCCGCCATGATCGCCGGTCCCTCGGCGCTGTAGAGCGAAGGATAAACGTGGATCCACTCGCTCACGCCGAACGGTCGACCTGCGACCTGCTGCAAACCGCTGGAGAAGTAGCCGCTGCCGGGATGGCTGAGCATCGAATCGCCGAGTTCCCCGCCGAAATAGTTGTGGCGGTCGATGAATCCGACCATCGCATCGGACTGCAGGTTGAGATAATGCGGCAGCATCGCCGGGGCCTGCCAGGGGGAGCCGCACAAGGGGCCCTGGTAACCGGCATCGCGGATGGCTTTCGCAAATCTCGCGTAGAACCGGTTCTGCAATTCGTGCAACCACGCTGCGGAATCGAGCAGCCGTTGTCTCGCGCCCCCTTGTTGTCCCGGCAGATGATCGCTGCCGAAGAACCACGGATTCGTCGTCGGTACGATGTTCCTCGCGGCAAGCGACTCGCCCGGTTTCAGGCCGCCCCAGGCTTGTGAGAGCGCCTTGTCCATTTTGTATTTCGCCTGGAGCCAGTCGGTATATTTCTCCGTGAATAGCTTTTTATAGGTTGGACAGGCGTTAAAGGCATTCTCCGAGGTGTAGAAGAAGATGTCGTCCTCATTCTGCAATTCAATGAACGCGAGCGCCGGGTCTTCGGCATAGGTCCGGCCGGTGTGCGGGTTCTTGTGCTTCAGCAGGTTGACGACCATTTCGATCATCAAGTCCTGCACATCTTCCGCGAAGTTGATGAAGGCGTATGTCTCCCCTTTGAGGTGTTTCTCGATTTCATCGTAGGCAATCAGCCGATTTCGATTGCCGGGGCTGACATGAAATTTGAACGTGTGGGACCAGGCGTAATAGATGCCGCGCCGAGCCAGTTGCGCTTGAAAATAATCGAGGCGATCAAGCCCTTCGGCATCCATGCGAGTGGCGTCGTCGGGATCGCCGATGCCGTTGTGAGCCGTGGGATAGCTGAACTTGTGCAGCCGGACAGCGTTAATGCCGTAGCGGGCGAAGCGTTCCGCGGTTGCATCGGCCTCGGACTTCTGCGGGGCGCAGCCGCTGCCGTAAGAGAGATTCGTTCCCCAGAACTTGATGGGCGTGCCGTCGTCGAGTTGGAACCGATCGCCCGCCATTCGGACGCCGCCCCGCTTGCCGGCCGGTTTTTCCAGCCAATCATCCATGGCAATTACACTCGGCGTAGAAAGATCGTCAGTCATCGTGAGCGGGAACCAATCCGGCCCGGCCACTTCGCGGGAGAGCTTCTGTAAGTCCTCTTCTTTGACCAGCAGGCTGGACTTGCCGGGGAACGTTACCGTCAACTTCGTGCTGGTCTTGCCCGCCTTGAACATCTTGTCGGCAAGGATGACGCGCAGGTCGTTATCGAACGCAATCGGGCGCGGCGGCTCGAAAGCGATTGAAAGATCTCCTACGCCTTCCAAGGCGAGCACAGCTTTGTTCGTCGCAGGCCGAGCCGTGATTCCCGCCGGGAGTTTGATGATGCTGGTCTTGCCGTCGGCATGCGAAAGCGTCCACTGGCCCTTGGCGAATCCCTTCTCCGGTCCCAGACTGGCAATGAGCATCGTAAGGGGCACATCTTTGGTGGCGCTCAAATCGTATTGAAACACGACCTGCTGCGGGCTTTCTTGCCAGGCATGGAACCGAATCTCGATGAGCTCGCCGCGGTCCTTGTTCACGACGAACTGCGTCGTGACATCGAGCTTGTCGCCCTTGGCCTTTTCATTCGACCCGAGGCCGACCCACCGCCAGTTCGGGCCCCAGCCGATGACCGACAAATGGGCCGCCGGCGTTTCATCTTTGACGAATTTGAATTCCAGCGAATTCGATGGCGAAACGAGCACACTCCACGGTTCCGCGGCAGACGCGGAAGCCGCCAAAGCTGAAAGGATTACGGCAGCAATAAGATTGAATTTCATGAAAAAACCCAGTTTGACGGCGAACTCAAAGCGGTTCAAAGCCCATGGGTCGGCCATGTCCATTGATGCACGCGTCCCCCATCTAAGCTGCCGAATCAGTACTAGCTCGAAGTTGATTCGTGGAGCAATGGACTTTCTCGGGCTGGTTGCGAATCGGAGACGGGACGTGCGACTCGCGGTCCGCTGCTTCAATCGACCGTCGACGGATGGCTGACTGGTGCTGGCGCCATTTTACCTACGCTTTGGCCTCGCTGCACGACGAGGCTCCCAGTCTGAAGTTTTTCCTCGGATCCCGCGTTATGTTTTTCGAGCTGCCGCGCCTAGTCTGCCAGGGACAAATCCTTGGTCTTTTCCGCCGCGCCCCAGTAGCAAGGGGAAGGAGAGTTCAATGGGACGATTTGGCAAAGGTAGATGGTTCGCGATTTCAGCCCTGGCCGCGTTAGCCGCTGCATGGTCGACGAATGCCGCGCTCGCCGCCGGACTGCTGACGCCCGTCGGCAGCCAGCAGTCGCTGGCGATCGACAGCCAGAAAATCGATGTGCGTATCAACAACGGCGTGGCCGTGACCACCGTAACCCAGGTCTTCAAGAACTCGGCGGCGCAGCCTCTCGAAGCGCTGTATACCTTTCCCGTGCCCCGGGAAGCGAGCCTCTCGAATTTCTCGATGTGGATCAACGGGAAGGAAGTCATCGGCGAAGTGCTTGAACGACAACAAGCGCGGCAGATTTACCAGCAGGTGACGAGGGTCGAGCGCAAGGATCCGGGTTTGTTAGAGCAGGTCGATTACAAGACGTTCGAGATGCGAGTGTTTCCCGTCCCGGCTCGGGGCGCGCAGAAGGTCCAGATTACCTACTACCAGCCGGTCGATTACGACAGCGGATTCGGGACTTACGTGTACCCGCTGGAGATGGACGAAGCGGCGACTCGGCTCTCGGGCGAGCTATCGTTGACGGTCGACGTGAAGAGCGAGATTCCGCTCAAACGGACCTGGTCGCCCAGTCATGGCGAGGCGCTGGTCGCCGCCGAGATGGGTCCGGGACGCTATCGTGCGGGCATTGAAGAAGCACAGGGCAACCTCGATCGCGACTTCGTTCTGGTCTACGAGCTGGAGCGAGAGCGGATGGGGATCGATCTGATCACTTCGCGATCGAAGAGCGACGACGGGTACTTTATGCTGCTCGTCACGCCCGGCGCCGCCTTTGACGAACCTCGCAAGCAGGTGAACGTGACCTACGTGCTCGACGTCTCGGGCAGCATGGGCGCGGGCGGCAAGCTGGATGTAGCTCGCCAGGCGGTGATCGCAGGGCTCAAAGCCATGCGAGAAGGCGATACATTCAACGTTATCGCCTTCAATATCGCTCCGACCAGCCTGGCGCCGCAGCCGCTGCCGGCGACTGACGAGAATCGGCAGCGAGCGTTCGACTTTTTGCAAACGCTCGAAGGGCGCGGCGGCACCGACCTCGCGCCGGCCCTTGAAAAAGCGATGACCATGCAAGCGGTCGACGCGCGCAATGCCGTGCTGCTGCTCAGCGACGGCCAGGCGACCGACGTTAACGACTATGGCGGATTCCTCGCGACGATGCGGCGGGGACCGGCCGGCACGCGCATCTTTTCCTTCGGCATCGGCAACGAGATCAATCGGCCGTTGCTCGACCGGCTGGCGATCGAAACCGGCGGTCTGGCCGACTATCTCTCAGGTCAGGACGAAGTAGAACGCAAGCTGAGTTTGATGCAACGGAAATTAGCCTCCCCCGCGGCCGAAAACCTCAAGCTGAGCATCGAGGGAGTTGAAATCAGCGACTTGTATCCGCAACAGCCGCCCAATCTCTTCCGCGGCCAGCAGTTGGCTTTGTTTGGCCGTTACCGTGGCGCCGGGGAAGCGAAGTTGACGCTAACGGGCGATTTTCTCGGGAAGCGGGAAACGTTGACCCCCAGGCTCGACTTCCCCGAGACCAACGCCGACAACCCTGAACTGGAACGCATGTGGGCCTGGCGTAAAGTCGACGGTTTGATGCACCAGATCCGCGAGCAGGGCGAATCGGCCGGCGTGAAACAGCAGATTATTGACCTGGGAACCCAGTATTCGATCGTGACGCCTTACACGGCGTTTCTCGTCCTGGAGAACGAAGCCGCCTACCAGCGATTCTCCATCGAGCGCCGCAATTTGCGGCGGGTCGAGCATGAACGATCCGCGGCCGAACGGCAACGCAGCGCCGACCCGACGCCAGACGCTGGCCGACAGGTTACGTGGTCGGGCGGCGGCGGCAGCAGAGGCGGAGGCGCCGTGGAGTGGCTGTTCCTCGCTGGAACTGGGCTGCTGGCCGGCGGGCGATTGATTGCTCGCCGCCGCAACCTGCAGGATTGATAGGCGGGGCGGTTCCGAGCGGCGGCCGGCACGCGCACAAGCCGCGCCGCCGCTCGATGGTTTTACTGCCGGTTCAGCCCGTGACATCGGAGGAGCTGCCACATGGAATTCGCAAAAGACAACGCGCAAGGATGTGTCCCGAAGTTTCCATTCGAACCCCTGATCCGTCGAATGCTCGCAGTCCGTTGGACGATAGCCCTGGCGGCCGCGATGCTCGCGGCGAATTGGGGATTGTTAGCGACCAGTTCTCCCTGGGCGGCGTCGTTATTGAAAGCATTCGAGTACGATCGCGACGCCATCTTGCAGGGGCAGCTTTGGCGGCTCATCACGGGGAACCTTGTGCATTGGAGCGCAGCACACTTCTGGCTCGACGTCGGCGTCTTTTTCTTGCTCGGAGCAACGTTTGAGCCGTCGTTCAGACGAGTTCGTGTTTCGTTCGGCAGTTTCGTATTGGCGATCTCGCTGTTTGTCGCGGCTGCAGTGCTGCTCGCGCGGCCCGACATGAAACACTATCGCGGCCTGTCGGGGGTCGACAGCGGCATCTTCGCCGCCGCTCTGTTGTTCGAATCCGTGCAGGCCCGCACGCGGCGCCGCAGGTGGTGGTTTCTGGCGCCGGCGGCGCTAGCTTTTGCAATAAAGATTGTGTTTGAATGCTGGACGGGAGAGCTGTTCTTCGGCACGTCATCCCTGGGCGATCTCGGCCAGCCCGTTCCGCTAGCCCATGCGGCCGGAGCTTTCGCCGCATTTCCTCTGCTGTGGCGCCGCAACTTGATGCGAGACGATTCAGCTTCTGGAGAGCGTCCATTTTTTCTAGCCCGGCCGCCGTCACCGGGAAGTTGTAGCCAATCTTGATAGCACGGGTCGATGCCGCCCCAGCAGGAAAAGCGAAGCAAAATATCGAGTTTGAGGATCCAATCTGCGCGGCAGACCTATCGAAATACAAAGCTGCGGCCTGCACTTTTAGCCGCTCACGCTTGTGGGTGCGATGGCAAGCATTTGACATCATCCCCAACCGCTCGCGCTGCAGGAGAAACAGCTCAGAACGAAACGGCGATTGCGCCTTTGTCTACTTCCGTCCACCCCGCGGCATCAAAACGTGCCCAAACAGCCGCTTTCCTAAAAAACGCTTTGACTGCCGGGGACGTGGGCGGCGTTCCGCTCTCGGGTAACCAGCTCGCATCACGAACCGGCCGCGCGTCTAAACGAGATTCGATCACGACCTCGGCATGCGAGTTCCGGTAGAACACGGACCCGTCGCCATCGATGACGATGCTCGGTTTGGCTCGCCGCAGCGCTTCCAACGCAGCTAGAAAGCGATCGAAATCCCCCGCCAGCACGGCCACTTCTTCACCGTTACCGAGCGACGCATGAGCGTAGCGAGATTTTCCGTGCGTGATGCTACGGCACAGATGCAACGTTTTCAGACGCTTGAGACCAACTAACGATTCGAGCCCTGCCGCCGAAACGCAGCTTTCTGTCGGCGACGTGCGGTCGTCGTCAATCGCCAGTTCCTCAAGCGACTCGAGCCCGGCCAACTTCGCCAATCCCGCGGCAGTGACCGTGGTTCTTTGCAGTTTGAGCAACTTCAAACGCGGCAGCGAGGCAAGGCGGCGAAGAACTTCGCCACCGATGTCTTCGCACTCTTGCTCGTCCCTACCTAGCCACAGACGCTGTGTGTCCATCAGGCCGAGCGATTCAAGTTTTGGCAGCGGAGGCAAGTGCGAGAGTAGTGACGGTCCGGTCGCAGAAACGTCCAGGCCGAGCGATTTCAAATTCGTCAGGCCCGCCAGGCACGTCAGGCTCTGGCTGTTAATCTTCATGTCCGACAAACTCAGGTGTTCAAGTTGCGGCGTGTTGCCGATCACCGTCAGACAGTCATGCCATATCCGTTCGTCATCAGGAAGGAACGATCGCGCCAAAGAGAACGACCGCAGATTCGCCAAGCCCGCCAAGCTTTCCTCGCCGATCGACATGTCTCGCACAGCGAGTTCTCTAAGCTGAGTCATGTTGCCAAGCGGCGGCAAGCGGTCTTGCGGGAGCCATTCATCGTCGTCGCGGCCATCCCACGTACGGACGATGTGCAAACTTCGCAGGTTGCGCATCTCGCTCAAGGCCGCGGCCATGCCTGGGGTCAGATGATCCACGTGGATGACAAGTCGTCGCAATTGCGGCAGTTTCGCCAGCCGCGCGATCAGTTTGTCACGCTGCGCATCGTCTGCTCTATGGTCCACGTTCGCGGAAACAATGTACCGACGGTACCGATCGGCTCCCAAAAGATCGAGCCATCTCGGACCGTAGCGTTTGACCGAAAGGTCGGAGGCAGCGCGTTGGTCGGCGATGAGCGAATCTTGCAGATTTGCCCGATCGCGAGCCGAGGCGAACCAAGCGCAGGACGCGGCCGCCAGCGCCACCGCCGCCAGCATCGTGCGCAGGTTCCAAAGCAGCCGCCGGCGACGCAGCAGCCATTCGCAAGCAGCCGCGGGGCCGGCCAATATCGCGAGCCAAATCGCTGAATTGGCAGCCAATCGGGAAGCACTCCAGAACCAACCGATGGTAAACTTCTCCCAGCCGGTGTTCCAAAACACATAGCGATGCCAAATCAGCGGCCAGCCGTACGACTTGTCATCGAAGTGGTCTTTAGAATCTTCGTCAAAGCTCAAATTCGCCAGCACGATCAGCGCTGCGATGACGACCAGCACGACGACCGTCAACGCCCGCGGGCGGTAACGAGAAATGGCGGCAAATAACCGATGCGTTTTCGACCGAGTTGCGGTCGCAGGCGGAGTTGCGTCTGGCTGTCTCATCAGAGCGAATCCAAGGCGTGCAGCATTATTTCGCAGGGGTCGAATTGACGGCGCCCTGGAGCATTGCCTTGCCCGGTTGTTTGTCTTTCCGCGCCTGCACCATTCGGCGATAGAATTCGGCCCGCGAATATGCAGGGATGGACTCGCCTTTCGGCGCCGAGAGATCTTTGAATAAGCTGATCGCTTCGTCGGCGTCGCCGTCGATCACAACGCGGGGGTTCGCTTTTCGTAAAGCGGCATACGCACCGAGGCACGCTTCAGTCTCCTCAAGGGAAAGATCAAATTTGTCACTCAGCGCATCGGCCGACTGCCAGGCTTCCTCGTCAAACAAATCGATGTGCAGCTTCTTGAGTCGCTTCAACCCGGCGAGCGCTTTCAAGCCAGCCGGGTCC
>JAICIG010000118.1 GCA_025924495.1 Pirellulales bacterium
GGCTGACGCCTCCCGCTCGCCTGTGGGATTTACGCTTCAAGCCACTCTGGCCGCCGCCTGCTCGGCGCCGCCACGGCTCGGCTGGCCGGCGACGTAGGCCTCGAAGATTTCGTCAAGGTTGAGTTCGACGACGCGATGCGGGCAACCGCTTGTAGCCAGTGTCCGCAAGGCTGCCTGAGCATTGTCGACTGCCACGACGATCTCATCGCCGCTGGTGCGGACATCGAGCGCGCTAAGTGCGGAGCCAAATTCATGATAGGCGGCGCGGGGCAGGACGATTCGCTTGACCTGGTCTCTTAATGCTTCGGTCGGCGCCTGCTTGACCAGCCTGCCGCGGTCGATGATCGCGATCGTGTCGGCGACCGGTTCGACTTCATACAGCAGGTGTGAACTGTAAAACACCGTGCGACCTTCGCCTTGCAGGTGGGTGATCAGATCGCGGTTGAATTCTTTGCGCATGATTGGGTCGAGCCCCAGCGCCGGGTCGTCGAGGATCACCAGCTCCGGCCGGTGCGCCAAAGCCAACAGCAGTCCAAGCCGCACCGTCTGGCCTTTGGAGAGGTGCTTGATCTTCGTTCGCAGCGGCAGCTCGAATTGCCGTGCGTAGCGGTTCGCCAACTCATGGTCCCAGGTCGGGTAAAACGGCGCCATGAAGCGGGCGATTTCGTCGACCGTCATCCAGCCGAACATTTGCTGGTCTTCCGCGAGGTAACCGATCCGTTTGCGCACCTCAATCTCATGTTTCGCAGGATCAAGCCCCAGCACGCGGATGGAACCGCTGTCGGGCTTGAGCAAACCGAGCAGCATGCGAATGGTGGTCGTTTTGCCCGCGCCATTGCGGCCGAGAAAGGCGAAGGTTTGCCCGGCGTGCACTTCCAGCGACAGGCCCTGCAGAACTTCCCGGTCGCCGAAACGCTTGTTTACGGAGTGGATTACGATCATCGGTTGAGTCATTGAGGCTGCTCCTCTTGAGAATTCGAGAGCGAGGCTTCGAGCGTTTGGTCTAACAGTTCGCGCAGTTCGTCGGCGCCGATGCCGAGCATCAAGCCGCGCCGCACGAGTTGCTGCAATTCCTCGGCGAATTGCCGCCGCTGACCGTCGAGCTGCCAGATCGGCGGCCGAGGCGTGACGTAGGTCCCGTCTCCATGACGCATCTCGAGCCAGCCTTCAGCGGCCAGCCGCTCGTAGACGCGCAGCACCGTGTTTTGGTTAACGGCCAGCTCGCGGGCCAGTTGCCGCACCGAGGGAAGCTGATCGGCCGGCTTCAACGTGCCGGCCAGGCACAACGCCCTGACCTGATCGCACAGCTGCCGGGTGATCGAAACGGCCGAACCTTTTTCGATACGGACAAACACGGCGAAAAAGACCTCGCTGGGCTGAAGTGATTACACTTGTATAACAGTGTTCACCCGGCCGTGTCAAGTAGCTTCATTGAAGTCTTTTTCGACGCCGCTTGGGATGATCGCTGCTTGCCGGCGTCGTTAAGGTACAAGGCAGGCCGCAAGCAGCAACAAAACGCGAGTCAATGGACGAGATCGGTCCGGAACTTCTGGGACGGCTTTTGGATGAGCATGCCGATGCGTTGACGCTGTATGCGCGCGGCTGGTGCGAAACGCCCGAAGATGTCGTGCAAGATGCGCTCGTGCAGTTGGTGCGTCAGCCGCGGCTGCCTGAGCGCGTGGTGCCATGGCTGTATCGCGTCGTCCGCAACGGCGCCATCAGCGCATCGCGAGCGGCCGTCCGGCGCCGGCGGCATGAGGCCGTGGCAGCGCAGCATGAGGAAGGTTGGTTCGTCGGGGGCGCGGCTGACCGGCTCGACGCTCAGGCGGCCACGCGGGCCTTGCAGGAACTGCCCGACGAGCAGCGGGAAACTATTATCGCGCGGTTGTGGGGCGGATTGACGTTTGAAGACATTGCGGAGCTGACCGACACATCATCGAGCACCGCTCACCGGCGCTATGAGGCCGGATTGGCGGCGCTCCGAGGAAGGTTGAGAGTGGAATGCATCAAGACGACGTGAGAAAAACTCGGAATTCGGAATGCGGAACGGGGAATGAATCGCCGAACGCGGAACGCGGGACGCGGAGCGAAAAGACTTCCGACCTCCGACCTCCGACTTCCGACCTGGCGCCTTTCGAAGCCACGCTTTCCTCGCTCGCGCCGCGCGCTGCGCAGCTGGATCGAGATCGACTGATGTTCCTGGCTGGCCAGGCAGCGCTGCAGGCGAGCGGGGGGCGTCAGCCTCCTGATGATTTGGGCGGTCGGGTTGCCAGGGCCGATTCGCCGGCCTCGCATTGGGGTTGGCCAGCGGCATTCTCCGCGATGACGGTCTTGGCCGCTTCGTTGTTGGTCATGGTTATGAATCGTCCCGAACCGCAAGTGATCGAGCGCATCGTGCGCGTGCCGGCGGCAGCTTTGCCTGCAATCGCAGGTCGGTCGGCCGAGTCGGGCCGACAAGCAATTGAGAGCGAACCGCCGCTCTCACCGGCCCCGAGCCGTCCTGCATCCGGCGAGTCGTATCTGCACGCGCGCGACCAGGTGCTGGCCTTCGGGCTCGAAAGCTGGATGCAGAGCGAGCCCGGCCGAATCTCGGGCGCGACCCCGCAGGCGAATTACCTGCAATTGCGAGAAAGCTTGTTGCAATAGATCGCGACGCGAACCGTCCGTTCGCAATCTCACTCCCTCTCCCTTTGGGAGGGGGAACACGCGAATCGTACTGACGCTCACTCAGGAGGACTTAACCAATGACTTCGTGCATCGAATTGCGATCGTCTGCGAGGCTGCTTTCGTTGGCGGCCGTGCTGGCGGCGTCGCTTCTTTGTTGCCAGGCAGCCAAGGCCCAGACCACGGCGCCGCAGCCGCCCGAAGACCAACCGCCGACGCGGAAACTAACGCTCTATCCGGCGGCCGAGCCGCGGCCGGCGCTGAAGTACCAACTTCTACCGGGTTTGCTCGACCGCAAGCCCGGCAACGCGGCCGTGCTCTACAACAAGATCGGCCTGATGTTCCGCGGCGGACCGGAGTTTTCTGAAGAGCAAGAGAAGATTTCACAGTGGGGCGACGACTTGCTCCTCTTGGATAAATTTCCGCGGGAAGAGGCCCGCAAGGTCGTCGAGCGCTGGCACGAAGTGCTCGAAGAGTTGGAGTACGCTGCTCGGCGCGAAGAGTGCGACTGGGAGCTGCCGTTTCGCGAACGCAACCCAATCACGATGTTGTTGCCCGATGCGCAGGAGGCTCGCAGCTATGCCCGCTTGCTGAGGCTGCAAGCCCGTCTGCAAGTCGCCGACGGGGATCTCGCAGGGGCGATCGCGAGCTTGAGAACCGGCTACGCCCTGGCAAGACACGTCGCACAGGGAGAAACCTTCATCCACGCCCTGATCGGCATGGCGATTTGCGGGCACATGAATGCCCAACTCGAGGAATTGGTTTCGCAGCCTGGGGCGCCGAACATGTATTGGGCCCTTTCGTCGCTGCCGCGTCCATTCATCGATCTTCGCATCAGCACGGAAGCAGAGAACAGCTTCGTCTACTTGATTTATCCCGAATTGCGCGACATCGAGTTGCAGCGTCATCCTCCGGAGTACTGGAGCCGTTTGCTCGAAAAGCTGGCTTCCGACGTGGCGACCTGGAACGACGATGCCTGGAAAGATTACTCGAAGCTCTCGCTGACCGCGCGGACTGCGCAGCGTTATCCCCAGGCGAAACGTCGCCTGATCGAGTCGGGTCGCTCTCCCGAGGAGGTAGCGGCGATGCCCGTCGCGCAGGTGGTGCTGCTGTACACGATGCAAATCTACGATGAATCGCGCGACGCGCTCTTCAAATGGTTCGCCTTGCCCTACCCGGAAGCGAAAGCCGGATTCGACAAGTTTCAGACGGCATGGACCAACGTCCGCGATCGAGAAATTGTGCCCCTATTCAGCGTGCTGGCGCCTGCGACCGGGGCCGTCGCCAACGCCTCTGCCCGCCACGAGCGCTCGTTCGCGATGTTGCGCACGATCGAGGCGCTGCGGATGTACGCCGCGGCTCACGACGGCCGCGGACCTAAACAACTGGAGGACATCACAGAGGTCCCAGTCCCCAGCGATCCGGCGACCGGCAAGCCGTTTATCTATCGCGCCGACGGCGACACAGCCATACTCGAAGCGCCTCTGCTTGGCGGCATGGTGCAGAAGCAATTTGGTCTGCGTTACGAGATTACCTTCGCACGCTAATCCAAACAATTCGTCCAAACTTTCTCGATCGGAGTGGAAACATGCGGTGTTTTATTGCTTGTTTGCTAGGAGTGTTCTTGTGCGGCGCGACCGTCGCGGCGCAATCGCCGGCGAGGTTCAGCGGTAAGGCCCGGGCGGATGCAATCGCTCCGTTCGTCGACGAGCAGACAGTCGGCGTGGTGCACGTCGATCTGTCGCGACTCGATTTCGATCAGTTGCTCAAGCAAGCGGTCGAACTGGCGCCGGGGAGCGAAGGGCTTCTGACTCCGGCGATCGAACATGCGCGGCCGATGGCCAAGCATCTGGTCGAGTCGGGCGTCAAAGACGTTTTTCTTGTCGTCAGCCTGGCCGATCTGCCGCGGGCGCCATTTTTCGTCTTCCCCCTGGCCGAAGGCGCCGATACGAAGAGCTTGGAAAGTTGGCATGGCGAACTGCATGTCGAGGCGATCGAACGCGTCGGAAATGCATTATTCGCCGGCGGCAAGCAAACGCTAGAGCGAGTCGAGAAGCAAACTGCCGCGACTCGCCCCGAGATCGCCCGGGCATTCGAGGCGGCTGGCGATACGGCCGCGCAGATTCTCTTGTTGCCGACGGCCGATAATCGCCGCGTTGTCGAGGAGTTGTTGCCCGCGCTGCCTGCCGAGGTCGGCGGCGGTTCGAGCCAAGTGCTGACTCGCGGCGCGATGTGGGCGGCAGTCGGAATCGACTTGCAGCCGCGGACGGCGATCCAATTGACGATTCAATCGCAAGACGCTGAAGCTGCGGCCGCGTTTCGCGATAAGTGGCTCGCCATGCTGCAACTGGTCGGGCGCGACGCCCGGATCGCGAAAGCTCTTCCGCGATTCGC
Organism: Pirellulales bacterium; assembly: GCA_025924495.1. The sequence goes on from JAICIG010000118.1 coordinate 5,059, forward strand.
CCAGCTGGCGAACCAGTTGGAACCGAAGGTTAAAGGCGATCGCATACAGTTGGCATTGGACATCGAAAGCCCATCTTGGAAGCCGTTGACGAAGTTGTTGCAAACCGGATTGGGCGAGGTTCAGCAGAGTGAGATGCGAAAGCAGACGGTAGTCCATTTCAAGCAAATCGGCATTGCTTTCCACAATTATCACGACGTTTACAAAACCTTTCCCGCCGCGGCCAGCTATAGCCCCGAAGGCAAGCCGCTGTTAAGCTGGCGCGTGCATATTCTGCCGTTCCTCGATCAGGCGCCGCTGTACAAGGAATTTCATCTCGACGAGCCGTGGGACAGCGAACACAACCGCAAGCTGATCGAGCGGATGCCGAAAACGTATCGCTCGAGGAACTGGTCGCCCGATGAGCCGACGAAGACGTGCCTGCTCGGCGTGACGAGCGATGGCGATCGGGCCGTAGCAGCGACTGGCCGCGGCGCACCGGTCAATGACCGGCTTGGAACCATGTTCCAGGGACGCGACGGCATTAAGCTTCAGCAGGTTACTGACGGCACGAGCAATACAATCTTGATCGTCGAGACCGAACCCGAGCACGCCGTCGTCTGGACCAAGCCCGACGACTTGCCCTACGACGCCGGACAGCCCATGAGAGGTTTTGGCTTCGACGAAAACGGCATGGTTCCAACGCTGTTTTGCGACGGTTCGGTGCGAATGCTGAAGGAATCGCTCGAGGCCGAAATGTGGCGGCGGCTAATGCTGCGCAACGACGGCAACCCTGTCCCTGCCAATTGACGCTCGCAGTGCCGCTTGATCCGTAAGATGCCAGCAGCGGCGGCGTTTAGGGCGGCTTGAAGGCGTTAATCGTCGCGCCTTAAGAAATTGCCTGTCGAATAATATTTTCTGTACTTTCGAGGGGGCGCGATAGAAAATCTTCCGTGACGTGTGTAGGTTCTGCTTGCTATCCGCCGCCAAGTTTTTTACGCTAGCAAACTGAGTTAGTTGCCACGGGGGGCAGGGACGGGCCGCGGCACGGGGGTGGACGCTGGTGTACACCCAAATCGAAGCGGAAGCGTTCGCGTGATAAGGAGTGGCCAGATGGCGACGGGCACGATTAAGAAACTGGTTTTGGACAAGGGATTCGGGTTCATTCAGACGGCTGACGGAAGCGATGTCTTCTTCCATCATTCGACGGTTGCCGATCATCAGTTCGACAATCTGAGCGAAGGACAACGCGTGGAATACACGGTTGACTCGCAGGGCAGCCCCAAGGGCAAAGGGCCACGCGCCGCATCGGTGACTCCGGCCTAGTCGAATTCACGACTTGGCTTGAGAGCAGGCGCGGGGCAGCAATCAAACAGCGATCTCTTTGCTGTCGCGATTTCGGCTGGTTCTGGCGTCTCTCGGTGCGCTCGTGGAAGCGGCGACGCGGTTCTCGTGTAGGTAGAGTAAGCACGCGGGCCGCGCTGCCGTATTTTGCGCTTCAACGCGGGTCGGCCAATCGCTTGGCGTGTTCGATCCCGGCGGGCGCCGCGGTGCGTTTGCGCCCGTTTTGCCAACCCCTCGCGCCACGCGCACAGCTTTTCGCCGAGCCAAACCCCGCGCCGGTTTCTGACCGTGAGTCGCGGCGTCGCCAAAGCTCGTGGAGCGGCTACAGAGGGCGCGGATTCAGGATTACAATCGAACGCACGAATCGGCGCCGCGGATTCTCGCGACGCTCCGGGCCCGCAACTTTGTCGCACGAGTGAGTTCATGTCCAAGTCTGTCCGTCATCGGCGGCGCAAACCCTATTTCCGGCGACGCACGAAATCGGGAGCTCCTCCGGGCGTGTTCGCACTCGATCCCCAGGCTCCGCGGCCTCGAGTCCAGGCGATTTGCTACGGTCCCGAAGACTTTGAAGAACTCGACATCCAAGATCTCGGTTCTTTGAAGGCGTTGCTGAGCAAGTTTGCCGTCACTTGGGTGAATGTTGCAGGCGTCGGGCACGAAGAGACGATTCGGCAGTTGGGCCAGATCTTCCATTTGCACCTTTTGGCCCTGGAGGACGTCGTCAACGTTCATCAACGAGCTAAGGTCGAGCAGTACGGCGATCAGACGTATGTCGTGCTTCGCATGCCCTATGCCAATGCTCACTTGGAAACCGAACAGGTGAGCCTCTTCATTGGACGCAATTTCGTCCTGACATTTCTTGAGGATCCTGGCGACGTTTTCGAACAAGTCCGCGTCAATCTCCGCGGCGCGGCGGGACGCCTGCGCAGCGAGGGGCCAGGCTATCTTGCCTACGCGCTGATCGACGCCGTGGTCGACGCCTACTTTCCGTTGGTCGAGTCGTTCGGCGAGCGATTGGATGCGCTGGAAGACGAAGTGATCGAGCGGCCAAGCCGCCGAGCCATTGCCGAAGTCCACGACGCCAAGCACGATTTGCGGACGTTGCGGCGAGCGGTCTGGCCGCTGCGTGAGGCGATCAGTTCGTTGTATCGCGATGCGTCAGCGCTGTTCAATGAAGAAACCCGCATTCATTTGCGCGACTGTTATGATCATGCCGTGCAAATCATCGACATCGTGGAAACCTATCGCGAGTTGGGGTCCGACCTGACCGACCTGTATCTATCAAGCCTCAGCACGCGCATGAACGAGGTCATGAAAGTGTTGACCGTGATTTCGACGCTGTTCATGCCGCTGGGCTTCATTACCGGCCTCTACGGCATGAACTTCAACCCTAATGCATCGCCTTGGAACATGCCCGAGCTGAACTGGCGGTGGGGCTATCCCTACGCTTTGAGCCTGATGGCGATGTCCACAATCGGCATGCTGTATTTCTTTCGGCGTCGCGGTTGGCTCGGCGCTCTGGCGCCGGGACCGGCTCCGGATATGGTCCTTAACGCCCAAGAACACAAATAATGCGGCGAATGTCCTTTTGAAGTTGTGTGGCAGGCGGCAAGTCGGACGATTCGCGGCGCCTGCGGGGCGAATATTCAGTTTACAACTTCAATGAAATGAGTCTCCCGTCGATTGGAATCCGGGCATCGGCGCGATGCATCGGCGGGGAATATTGGACTGCGGCAGGTTTTTTTATGGTTTACTTTGGATTAACGCTGCTGTTCGTCTTGGTGCTACTGACCGGCTGGACCATGACCGTGCTCAGCTTGCCCGGCAATTGGGTCATGGTGATCGCGACCGCGCTGTTCGCGTATCTCGCGCCCGAGAATGGACCGCATATCAGTTGGACAGTGGTGGCGGTATTGGTTGTTTTGGCGCTGCTGGCCGAATTGCTTGAATTTGCGGCCGGCGCCGTCGGAGCCGCCAGAGTGGGAGGCAGCAAGCGCGGCGCACTGTTGGCGATTGTGGGCGCTATGACGGGCGCCATTTTCGGGGCAATGGCCGGAACCGCAATTCCAATCCCACTCGTCGGATCGATGATTGGCGCTATCGGCGGCGCCAGCCTTGGCGCCTTGGCCGGCGCGATGTTGGGCGAAGCGTGGAAAGGACGCACGCTAGAGGAAAGCTGGAAGATAGGGCAGGCCGCCTTTTGGGGCAGGTTTTTCGGCACGGTGGCCAAGACCGCAATCGCCTCGGCGATGGTCGTTATTGGCATCGCCGCGGCCGTGCTGTAGGCGGTGCTCGTCGGCGATCCGTGCTTAACGCAACGAAACCTTGCGGCTACGCGCGTCGCCATCGACTGCGATTTTATCCTCGCGAGCTAGCCAGCCGAGGGCCAGCATCACCAAATCGCGCGGGGCGCCAAGCTGCTTCACAATTTGCGCCATGCTAAGCGGACCCTTGTCGGCCAACAGCCGCCAGACGTCCCCGGCGGTTTCGCCGATGTGTTCGATGTCGCAGCTCATGCCTGCCGTAGCCATTGGGCAACTCCTCCAGTGCATTAGTCTTCGACAGCGGCCCGAGGCGAAGCGTCAATGCCGTTTCGGGCCGACTCGCGAAAATATACCGCATGAAAGAACCAACTCTCAAGATAATCGATTGCAATTGGATGGATAGGAAGAGTGTGATGAATGTAGCGAATGCGTCGAATGCGTTGGCGTCGCCCCTCCACGTTGCCCTTGCCTTAGCCGGGTCATGCGAATCACGGACGCCGGATGGCCAGCGCCACCTGCTCGCGAATTTGAAGGAAACGACACTTGGATTCGCCGAAGTCGCGTTCCAATAAAAAAGGGCCCGATTGGCCTTGCGGGTGACCAATCGGGCCCTTCAACCGTGAAAAAGTGGTGTCGCCCGCGGCGGGCTTCGATCGCTAGTGGTTGCGACGCGGAGTTCTAAGATTCACGGTGCGTCATGAACGCGAGCAGGTATTTGTTTTGGCCCGGAGCTGCGGGGCTCAGGGCCAACTGGGTCGAACATGAGCGACCTTCTCTTTAGCAGTCCTTGTGCCAAAGGGCATCGGCTTGGTCCGACGCTGGGTAACCAATGCTTAAGCTCCTATTAAGCAATTGTTTGCGACGATTCTCGTGGGACAGCCGCTGCACGGTGCGGAAAGGCGGCTTTGTAAGAGTTACAAGATCAGGAGAGCAGGCTAAATGTGATCGCACGAAAAATACCCGCTACCTCGTTGAATTCACGGTCGTCAGCCTGGCAAAAGACCAGATAAGAGGCTTCGGCCGTTTGAAAGCTCCGCACCTGTGCGGTATTGGTCAGGTCAAGGCAATAAAAATTCATGTCCCAACCGACCAAATCGTGCCCAGCGACGGTCTCGGCGACGCGCTCGGCATCGAGTTCGTCGTACTCCTGCTGCATGGTTTTGAGGGCAGCGTCAACTAGCTTCTGAGGAGCCACCTCAGCGGGATGAATCGTGATGGACCAAAATGCCCCGCCCGGACTATAAACGGTAATCGCATTGCCGCTGTCGCGCGCCTCAATCTCATCCAAAGACCAGTTGTCGGGATACTGAAAGTGGATGCCCAGCTTGTCATAGGTCAACGGCATTTCCAACTCTTCCTGCTGATTTTCGATCGCCGTAACTGCCGAACATTCATCATATCCGACGACCCTCGGCCGGCGAGGATGGGCTGCAGTTTTCTGTCGGTATTGTCCGACATTGCGGGGTTTTGGTACTGTTGGCGGCCTAGATAAGGCGGCCGCAAGGTATGTCTGCACGCCACGAGGCGGCGCGTCGACGTGTGCGCTGGTAAAGCCGAGCAATTCACCGAGGCCTCGTACACTGTTGCGTGCGCGACCGCTGGGTCCAAAATCACCGGTATTCCGCCATGGCTCGAACTCGCCGCGTCGCGCAGATCTGCTGGCCGGCGGTGGCTCTCCTAACGGCTGTAGCGGGCTGCCGACTACATCGAGGCGCTGAGCCAGTCTCGCGTTCGCTCGTGCAGTGCCGACAATTGTCGCAGCAAGGCCTTCGCGCCCGGGAACGCAACGATTTGCCCGGCGCGGAGCGGCTGCTAGCGCAGGCGGTTGAATCGTGTCCAGTGGATGCCGAGGCACGCCAGCGGTATGCCGAAGTCTTGTGGCAGCGCAATAAGCAGGAACAGGCCCTCTCTCAGCTCGACGAGGCGGTTCGATTGTCGAGCGAAGACGCCAACTTGCTGGCGCAAGCAGCCGAAATGCGGCTGTCGTTGGGGCAAGCGTCGCAAGCCGAGGAACTAGCCGAACGGGCGATCGACTTCGATCCAAAAAATGCAGCGGCGTGGGCTGCACGCGGTCGGATCAGGCGACGACTCGGAAAGCTTCATGAAGCTCTGGCCGACTTTCACCGAGTGCTTGGGCTCGAGCCCGACGACCGCAGCGCGATGCGCGACATCGCCGAGGCCTATCAGGAGCTGCAACGTCCGCAGCAGGCGCTGGCTGCGTGGCAAATGCTTTGCGATAGCTACGCGCCGGGAGAAGAGCCGCAGCATATTTTGTATCAGACCGGATTGGCATACAATGCAGTGGCGAGACCGGCCGACGCAGTCGAATACTTGCGATCTGCCAGTCAGCGCGGCCCAGCAGATCCCGAGCTGTTATTCCAGCTAGCCGATGCGGAACTGCGAGCCGGTCGGCGCGATGAGGCGCGGCAGACGGCACAGCAAGCCCTGAGAATTGAACCCGGTCACGCAGCCAGTCGCGCCTTGCTGGAGCGCCTCGTGGCCACCCGCGGCGAGTCTGCTATTTCGCCGCGTTGAGCGGCTTGCCGGGGGCAGATGCGAGTTGCCAATAGGCCATGGTGGGCAAGCTATCTTGACTCGGCGCTGGGTTTCTGTCGGCGGCGCCGTGGATTCGGGGCAGTCGTTATTATCCTCACCGCCGGAACTTCGGGAATTCTTCAAGCTGTCGGCGCCGCCGGCCAATCGCCTTTTGCGGCTGCGAGCCCCGGGATTGATCTGGCGCTGGCGGCGGAAGGCCGCCCGGTTTGACTTCCGGACCCGGCGACCTAACTTTTGGCAAGCACGTGTCTGCGCCTGCAGGCGCAGAGACCGCGAAATTGCGCGAGCATAACCAGGAGCCCGGCATGCCACAAATTATCGAGTCGGAGCGAACATTCGTTGAGCGCCGAAAGCACGAGCTTCCGCCCGAAGCCCCGGGGCGTGAACGCCGGCAGTTTGCCGACAGCCACGACGAGCTCTCGCCGGCTGCTCAAGAACTAGCGGGCGCGATCGATACTTACAAAGTCTCCCATCGCCGACGGTTTATCACCTACGAGGAAATGTTGGCCGTCATCTTGTCGTTGGGCTATCACAAATAGCCGCCATGCTGGCCGTCTGTTCAACTGCCCTCCGGCAGTGCGTTGTTTGTTCGAGGTTCGATCAGCGATTGGCTTGAGGTGCGGGGGGCTGCCGCAATTCGCGCAAGGAAAACCTGCGACCGTCAAACACAATGGTCGCCCGTTCTAGCACGAACTGTGCCGTCTGCCGCTCGCGGTCGATGAATACCCGCGCGTTTCGAACCTCCTGTCTGCTAAGGCGGGGCGCTCCTAGGCCCTGGGGCCGGTTCGTTTTGAGCGCCGCCAGGCGTTGCACGACTATCCTCCCCTGCGAGCTTTGTGCGCATGCACTTAGCCAGCCTTGATCGTCTTTGAATTGCAACCGAAAACATTGGTTGCCGAGCTGGACATTGGCGCTAACCAGCACGTGGACCTTGAGGTCCCACAGAGTCGCCAGCGCGATGCCGATTAAAATGACCGCGATCGGCACGCCTAGTCTCAAGCCGAACCAGCTAGGACGGCGATTATCGAACGCTTCGTTATCGCTCTCGTTTTCGAGCGACAATGCCATCGACAGCTCCCCAAGCCTCATCCAGTTTCGCGACACAGGCTTTGTCGGCATTATAGACGCGACGCTTGCTCGCCAGCGGTTCGTCGGGGGGGCAGGCTAGCATTGCTGCTGGCCGATTGCGGCGAGGCCGGCCCGCCATTGGGCCGCTTTTGCATTTTTTGGCAGTTTTTTTCTCGACGGACGCCGTTGTTGGTAACTGACGGAGCCCCGGAGCCCACTCTAACGTGCGGTCGGCGATTTAAGGAACTATTCGCCGGTTTGATGCAAATAGGTGATTTTGCGAAACTTTTCTCCGCAGGCGGTGTTTGATGAAAGGCCGAAGTACGGTACTCGGCGCGAATCTCCGGAACAGAATCGCACTGCCCGCCATGCCCTCGCCACGCTCTGCGCCCGCCTTTTACTTGCTTCTGGCTTTACAGGCCGTCATCTGCTTCTCAGGATGCAACGAGTTCGCTTTCGGCCCTGCAGAAACCGAGACTCGCTCGGGTTCTGCGGTTCATGAGCAGCTGCAGTTAATCGAAAAAGGTCGTCTATCCAGTATTTGCACGAGCAGCGCGGCCGATTGGTCGTTGTCGGAGTTGCGACAGCTACGCCCGGCGGAATTGGCCCGGATCAGAAATGTCGACATTTCCAATTCTCTGATCACGGACGCCGGCCTGTCGAATTTCTCTCGGCTGAACAGCCTGGAGCAGGTTTCGCTTTTCAACACCAATATTTCGGACGCCGGAATGGCGAATTTCCGTGATCTATCGGAGATGACGGAACTGAATCTCAACAACACGCATGTGGGCGATTCAGGCATCGAAGAAATCGCGGGGCTGCAGGACTTGAATGAGCTCCGCCTGCGCGGCACCCGGGTTACCGACGCGTCGTTGAATGTGATCGGCAAATTCGATCAGCTCGAGAAACTGAGCCTGGCTGGCTGCGCGATCACTGACGCGGGGCTCGAGCGATTGGCAGGACTGACTCTGCTTACTGAGCTGCGCCTTGGCAATACTCAAATCACGGATGCTGGATTGAAGCATCTCGCAAAGATGACCAGGTTGAAACAACTCAGCTTGCGCAACACGAAGATCACCGATGCCGGCTTCAGGCAGCTCGCGGATTTGAAGCAGCTCGAAGAGCTATTGCTCGAGAACACGGGCATTTCCGACTCCAGCTTGGAAATACTCGCCCCCATGACTGGTTTGCGCATTTTGAGCCTGTCAGGCGTCCAGGTTACCAATCAGGGCCTGACCAATCTCAGGGGCCTGGGCAAGTTACAGGCTCTCTACCTGGCTCGCACTCGGCTAACTGACGATGGCGTGGAGAATCTAGAAGCGTTAGGTTCGCTCTATATGCTGGACGTTCAAGGAACGGCCATATCGATCGGCCGGCTGAAATCGCTGCAGAACACTTTGGCCGGGCTTACGGAGTGCTATTTCGACACGAACACGCTTGTCGACTCCGGGCCGGACTCCGGACAGTGATTTCCCTCGAGGCCATCCCCTTCCGGGCTTCAATTGTTAGTTGCCCAGCCGCCAGCGCAGCTCGCAAGCAGGACCGAACCTGCAGTCGGTTGTTTCTGGCGTTCGTTTGGGAGGTCGCCGCATCCAGCGAAGTCTAGCCGCCGATCGCTTGGACTGCCTGCCATTCGAAATGCACTGCAGCTAGCGTTATGAATTCGGGCGCACGCAGACAACCGACAAGGCGCCGGCTGCTTGCCGTCGCATCGCAATGGCTTGCCAGCAGGTAGTTTCACGATTGACGGAAATGGCATAGACTGTCGTGAGGAAGCTTGGATGAAAAGCGTGCCGGTTAGGTAAGGTAATGATCGATCAACCGACCGTGTTCATCGTTGACGACGATGAACTGACGTGCCAGACATTGGCAGCAACATTGCAAGCCATGGAACTCCGCAGCGAGACGTTCGAGTCGGCGGACAAGTTCTTGCAGAATTACGATCCCCGGCGTCCCGGCTGCATGCTGATCGATTTGCGAATGCCCGGGATGAGCGGACTCGAGCTGCTCGCGCGGTTGGCGTCTTATGAGACGAGAATTCCGGCCGTGATGCTCAGCTGTTTCGCCGAAGTGCGATCCGCCGTGCAGGCCATGAAGCTTGGCGCCGTCGATTTTTTGGAAAAGCCGTACCGGTTGGCGGAGCTGCGGGAAACGATTTGGAAGGCGCTTCAACTTGATGCTGTCCGCCGCCGGAAAGCGTTGCCAAAACCCGGGGATCCGTGGCGTCGGTTTAAAAGTTTGAACGATGATGAACGCCAGGTGCTGCAGATGACTGTCGAAGGCAAGCCGAACAAGGCGATCGCCAAGAGATTGGGAATCGGTCTTCGCACGGTCCACGTTCGCCGGGCTGCAATCATGAGAAAGTTGAACGTCCGCAGCCGGGCGGAATTGGTCCAATTGGCCGTGGCCGCCGATTTGCAGGCGGGCTACCAGGCGATTTCTCCGCCACACCCTATCGGCCGCGAGGCGACGATGGCGCCGCTAGTTCGCTGACATCGTACGCCGTACCACGCGAGCAGCGGCCTGAACAGGGACGAACTCGCGCAAGCTTGACAGAGATCTTATCGGCGCCTAGCTTAAAACCCTGGGTGGGATGTTGCCTGCGTGTTCAAAGCAGCCTGAATGGCGAACAACGATTCCCGAGAAGCTGGTCCGGTCCCTTCGCAGGCAGTTTTTGCACAGCCCCGCCGGTCGCGTCCCATGCTGTGGGGAATCATCGGCCTCTTATTTGCCGCGCTAGGGGCGACTTATTGGTGGCGGACGCAGGCAACGCGCCCTGCGGTGGTTGTTGCGACGCCTGCATCCGAGGCGGATGAGGAACCAGTCGCCCAGGTAGTCAATCCCGGCTATGTCGGCATGCAGGCCTGCGTCGCTTGCCATGCAGATCGTGTGGCAGAGTTTCAAGCAACGCGGCATTGTTTGGCTTGTTGCCCGCCGCAGCCGGACTCGATGCCTGCGGCTTTTTCTTCGCCAGACGCAATCTACGTTACTCATGATCCCGCGCTCCGATTTCAGATGACGCGGTCGGGCGACGAATTCTTCCAGACGGCGATCCTGCAGACGCCGCTGGGCGAGAAGCGCAAGAAGTCTCGCATCGACCTGGTTTATGGAGCCGGCGCTGGCACCGACGAAGTGTATCTGACATGGCGAGGGGACCTACTGTACGAATTGCCAATCGCCTGGCTGCATCCTGAGCACGCTTGGGGCGCCAGTGCGTTCGACCCCTATGGCGCGGGGGCTTTCGCCCGCGAATTGACGCCGAAGTGCCTGGAATGCCACAACACCTGGTTTGAGCACGCGCCTGGCACGTTGAACGAATACAAGCGTGAAACGGCCCTGTTGGGCGTCAGCTGCGAAAAATGCCATGGGCCGGGACGTGAACACGTTGTTTTTCATGAGGCGAACCGGCTGGAGAAATCGCCCAAGGCGATCGTGCGCCCTGCTCGACTCTCGCGCGAGCGACAACTCGATCTTTGTGCACAATGCCACAGCAATGCCATTACGTATCGTAGTCCCGCGTTTAGCTATCTGCCGGGCGAGCCCTTGGACGAGCATTTTCGCACCCTCGATACCAAACGGCCGGAAGATGATCACGTCGCCAATCAACTCAGCTATTTGCGCGAAAGCAAGTGCTTTAAGAACAGCGAGACCTTGACTTGCACGACTTGCCACAATCCGCATAAGCCTCGGAAGATGGGCGGCGACGCGGCACAAAGCGCATGCTTGGAGTGCCACCAGGCGGTCGATTGCGGCAAGCGGGAACGATTCCCGGCGGCCGTCCAGGACAATTGCGTCGGCTGCCACATGCCTGTCTCGAAGAAGGTCCAGGTTTTCTTTCGGACCAAAGACGAGGATTTCTTGCCGCCGGTCAACCGCTACGAGCATCGGATTGGCATTTACCCGGCCGCGGAGCAAGAAGTGTTGTTGGCGTGGCATCGAACTCAGGATGACGATCTCAGCCGCGCCCAGGCACAGCGCCTGACCGCAACCCTCAACGAACATTGGCTTGCTGAGGGCGATCAGAGCCGACAAGAGCACCGTTGGTTGCCGGCAATATATGCCTATCGTCAAGCTTTGCAGCTGGACCCTACGTCCGCGACGCAAGCCAAATTGGACGAAGTGCTGAAAACTAAACGTGAGCTCAGCGACAATTTGGCGAAGGCAGTTCATCTCATGGCGACGAATAAAATCGCCGAAGCCATTCCGATCTTACAGAAGGTTCTTGAGATTGACCCCGAGCACGCCAAGGCCCACGGCAAATTGGGCGCCGCTTACGCCGCGACAGGGCAGGAGAAGCGCGCGATCGAGCACTTGCAAGCGTCCGCCAAGTACGATCCGGATGACCCCTACGGTCCCGGCATGCTCGGCTGGCTTGCCTTTCTCGAGGGGAGAGTTGAAGAATCGCTGAAACACTATCGCCGCGTGGAGGAGATCGAGCCGTACAACGCGCAGGTCAATTATCAAACGGGCCTGGCGCTGTCGAAGCTCAACCGGTGGCAGGAGGCCGAATCGCGGTTCCGGCAGACATTGAAAATTGACCCGAATCACGCTGGCGCCAGCCAGGGCCTGAGCCATGCGCTGCGGAAACTAGGTAAAAACAAGGAGTCGCTACGATTCGCCTTACGCGCCGCGAGCTTGACGAGCTTTCAGAATGTGGACGTCCTGATTTCGCTGGCCGATAGCTATGCAGATGCGGATCGTCCCGTGCTAGCGGGCGAAACGGCCGCGAAGGCGCTTGCCGCAGCGCAAAGCGGCAACGCCAAGCTCACGCCTGAGAACCGTGTGCGAATGGAGCTTTTGGTAGATCGCGCTAAGCGGTCCGCGAAACAAACACAATGACACCGCTGTTTGGGCGGATGCGATGCGGACTATACTGAGCCGAGACGATCATTCGGTGGATGTCTTCCGGTTTTCCGATGCGGCGGATTTGAGCCTGCCGAGCAGCTCTGTGAGCCGGTTCTCATTCGTCTCTTGAGCAAAAGGATTCGCGTCAGCAGCCGCGGCTCCCATGCCGCCCCCTGCCCCGGGACCGCCGCCGCCCGCTGGACGCGGCCACCCGATGGCGTCGACAGTTTCCTTCTGCTCCGGGGTGAGCGAAGCCTGGAGCGCTTCTAGCCGGCTCTGAGCTTCCTCGTCCGTCAAAGTTTTGGCCGCTTCGAGATTTGCCAACTCGGCGCTGATTTTTTGCGCCTGCTCCTGGTCGAAAGTCAGATGCAGATTGAGATTGTCTCGAGACAGTAGCTCCAGCTTGCCAACTAGCGCCGTCAGGTTCCGTTTGCCTGCGGCGCCCATGCCGCCGCTTGGAGAGCCCATCGCGCGCGATGGGCCGCCACTTATTGGCGGTGAACCGGAGGCCGGCATGGGGGATGTACTGGACATAGGCAGAGTCCCCACAACTTGCTCTCTCGGACCAATGAAATGCATCGCCAGGAATGTGACGCCCGCTCCAAGAGCAAATCCCAAGATGCCCTTTGCAATCCCGTCGGGAATGTTCTTCGAGGCCGTTTTCGATGCAGAAGACGGATCAGCAGCCTGAGACATGAGTTCCTCTTTCGTTACGCCGGCTCGGTGAATGGAATGAATGGAGTAGGCCAGGCGAACGCCAGTGGAACATCGTAGTGCGTTTCATCCAACTACGAAAGGAGATTTACGATTTAAAGGAAAATCACTACTTGAAGGGAGATTGAAACGGATTGCCAACCGTCGGTATGTTCGCATTCAGAGTGGCGTTCTACGCGGGCCCACGTTGCATGCGTCCATGGCCGCATGATTTGCCTCGTCCGATGAACTATTCGGCGGAAGCCTGTGCCGGAACCGGCGTCTCGTTTCGCAGGAGAACCAAGGGCGATGCCTTTCCGACACGGGTTCGATTGTCGGAATTGAACTCGCCGACTGCCGCGTCGAGATCGCCATCAGCATCAAGATCGGCCAGTGCAAGAGAAACGTAGTTGCATGCGCCGCGCTCGAGCGAACGCCGATGAAATTCGCCCGGCGCCGTCTGCTCGAGCCAGCAGATAGAATCGAAGCGATCGCTTCCAAACCGCTTAAGAACTGCGGTGGGCAGCAACGCGACTGCGAGGATGTCTAGATCGCCATCTCGATCCATATCGCCCGCTAAGGCGCGCTGGCACCCAGGCATGTCCATCAGGTGATGTTCCACCCAAGGGAACTCTCCTTGGTTTTCCAGCCAGCGCAGCGCATGGTACGGTTTGAGGTACTGCCGATCGAAACTGTCGCCGTTGCTGTACAATAAGTCGAGATCTCCATCCGCGTCCATATCAACGAGCTGCAGACCGCTCGAGCCCCACGACGGATTCGGCGCCGCGTAAACTCGCTGCGTCTCGAACTTTCCCTCGCCGCAATTGAGGAAGGCCTCGATCACCTCGTGCTCCTGGCTGATCAGCGCCACGAAGTCGA
>JAICIG010000119.1 GCA_025924495.1 Pirellulales bacterium
ATGAAATCGCATCAACGCGTTCTGTTCCGAACGGCAGAAGACGTGCGAGGTCTCTTGGCACAGGATGCCAAGCCGACAGCCGTCCTGCCCGATGCTCGGTGGAATGAACTGCAGAAACTCGTCAGGCAGATTTATCGCTGCCAAGTACGCGGATTCGATGGCGCGCGCCGACGCCTGGATTCTGCCTTGGAGGCGGAACTGAACGCCACCGTAGCTGCGCTTAACTCGCAGCTAGTGCAGACCCGCACGGAACAGCCAAGAATATCTTCGCTCAGCGAGATTTATGATGATCTCGCCGCACTCGGCGGCGAGTTTCAAGACGTCTCAATTGACTTCGACGCGGGAACGATCTCCGTCACGACGGAGCCAATCACGCTCCGCGGGGTGCATTTTGGCCGTTTTGAGATCCGTCTTGAGTGGCGCGAGTTGGCTGATCGCCGGCCTTACCGGGTAATTGCCTTAGAGCCGAACCCGGCGGCCAGGAATGACGTCGTCACCCATCCACACGTTCAGGACGAAAGGCTTTGCGAAGGGGACGGGCGCGAGGCGATCGAAGCGGCGCTTGCTCAAGGCCGTCTGGGCGATTTCTTTCTCATCGTAACGCAGCTGCTCAATACCTACGCCCAGGGACAGGCGTACGTCGAGCTATCGAGCTGGCAAGGCACTCCATGCAGCGACTGCGGCGCCCATGTCGACGATGATGAAAGGTATTTTTGCGATCGCTGTGACGCCGAGCTTTGCGGCGGGTGTTCATCAAGTTGCGAAGGTTGTGGCAATGGGTTTTGTTCGAATTGCATCAAGTCATGCCAGGACTGCCAGCGAGCAAGCTGTGAATCATGCCTGACGGCCTGCTCCGGCTGCCAGAGCCGATGCTGCGAGGAATGCCTCGACGATCAACCGTGTTCTGCTTGCCAGGCAGAACAAGAGGAGGAATCCAATGACGAGGAAGAAAACGATGAAACGGCACGCATTACGGAGACGCTCGTGGCGTCCCCCGTCACAGAGGATGGCGACGCCAACCGAATTGAAATTCAGCCCGACGGCTTGGGCGAAGCTGCTCTACTTGCGTGACCGCGGAGACACGGAAGTCGGCGGCTTTGGCTTGGCCCCCGTCGATGACCTTCTGTTTGTGGAAGACGTTCAACTCGTGCGTCAGCGTTGCACGGCAACGACCGTCCTGTTCGAAGACGAGGCAGTCGCTGATTATTTCGACCGGCAGGTCGATCTGGGGCTGCGGCCCGAGCAGTTCGCGCGGATCTGGGTGCATACGCATCCGGGCGACTGTCCCGAGCCAAGCTTGACTGACGAGCGGACGTTTGATCGCGTCTTTGGCAAGTCGCAGTGGGCTGTGATGTTCATCCTTGCCCGCGGCGGGCAAAGCTACGCCCGCTTGCGCTTTAACGTCGGCCCGGGCGGCGCCTTGCAGATTCCCTCAGGCATGGACTGCCGACGACCATTTGGCGGCAGTGATGCCGCCAGCTGGGAAGAAGAGTACCAGGCCAACGTGGTTCCCTTGCCTATGGTGCCGGTATCGCTTGGGGAATTGCCGGACGGCGGCCTCGGTCTCGACCTGTTCACCTATGGCGGAGAATTGTGGCCGCGTCGATCTGACAGCGAGCTCGACGATGAACACGATTTCGATTTGGAAAGGTTTTGGATATGAATCTGCGACCCGATCGCTTTTCGCGGCAAGCATCGCTCGTCCCGCAAGCGCCGCTGTCTGAAATCACCGCGACGGTAATTGGCGTCGGCGCCATTGGTCGCCAAGTCGCCCTGCAGCTGGCGGCGATTGGCGTCCCTCGCTTGCAGCTGATCGATTTTGACCTGGTGGACGCGACGAACGTCACCACGCAAGGCTACTTCGCCGATGATATAGGGCAAGCGAAAGTAAAAGCAGCTGCAGCCGCAATCGGTCGGCTCGATCCAACAATCGTCCTGGAACTAGTCGAAGATCGATTCCGGCCAAAACACAGCTTGGGGCAAGCGGTTTTTTGCTGCGTCGATTCAATCTCCGCTCGCGCAGCAATCTGGCGATCGGCAGCCCACGGCGCCAGTTTCTGGAGCGACGGACGCATGATGGGCGAAGTCATGCGCATTCTTACCGTGACCGACGAAACTGGCCGCGTGCATTATGCGAGCACGCTGTTTCAGCAGGCGGAGGCCCAACGAGGCGACTGCACTGCGCGTAGCACCATCTATGCGGCGAGCATCGCCGCCGGACTGATGATCCACCAGTTTTCCCGTTGGTTGCGCGGGCTTCCGGTCGACCCCGATGCCACGTTCAATCTGCTGAGCGGCGATTGGTCGATCGCCAGCGCCTGACGCTCGCTTCCCAGCAACGATTAGCAGTCTCGAACCGCCGGCCTCGCCGTCGGCCGATTTTGGCGGCGTTTACATCAGTGGGCGGGGACTGTTATCTCCGCTCATAGCTTTCAGTGAATCATTTTAATAAGGAGGGAATCGATGGAAACCGTGATCGCAGTGATTTTGGCGGGCTTCGTCTTGTATTGGCTATTCGCGCCAAAACGCCCGGGTGGGCCGCCTCAGCAACACCATCCGCGACGGTGCCGTTGCCGCCGGTGAAGTGCAGCATTGGCGGCGCGGCTTATAGAGGTCGCATCGTTGGCAGTATTGTCAGACCAGTGCACGTTCTTGGGGCCGTCCGGCTGGGCGGTCCCAAGAATCCTTTTTTTAGCTATTGGAGAGCTGCGCTTCATTGCCGTTTCGCACAAACTCGCTTGTCTACCGGCGTTTCTAAGGCGTATTCGGCTTCGGAGCACCGGGCTAGGCCAGGGAATCATCGGGTAACCAACTGCATCAGATGATTTCTGCAGAGCAGTTTGCCGGCACAACGCGGTGCGGTTAGATTTGAATTGCCCACCGTTTTTCGCGATGGCGCTAAATCGAAATGAATAAGGAAACTACCTGGCTCCAGCAAGAGCCGTGATCGACAACTTGAATTGACGCGCGAGCGTCAAGTTACTGCTTCCTCCAAAACCGCGAAACTGGGCCATTGGCCCTTTGTACAGAGGCAGTGCTTGGACCGCGCTCCCGAAAGGGAGCGTCGGCCAATGCGCTGTTCTGTACGCCTCTTCGCGGAGGTTGGAGGAGCAGCCTTGGTTCGGCGCTCCTTTTTTATTGGACGCTAGAAGTGCCAAGGCGCCGCCCACGACACTTGGAGAACTAGCGTATGTCCGTCAGCGTCAAATGCCCGCGTTGCCACAAACATACGGCCGTAAGCCCGGAGCAACTCTGGAAAACGCTTGCCTGTCCCGGATGTGGTTGCCGTTTTATTGCCGAGACTTCGCCGAACCAGGCAGACGAGACTCGGACTCCAGCCGGTGCACGCCCCCGGTCTTCGACAGGCGCCACCGCGAGTGCGCGCGATACGGCGGCAAGTTCCAGCACAACAGCAGCAGAGGCAACAGGCTGGCCCGCATTTGTGTGGTTTCTGGGCGGGGCTTCGGCGGTGGTGGCAGTCGCAGTACTCTGGCTGGCAGCGACGATGGTTGGGCATCGTCCCCCCGCGCACGATGGCGAAGCGAAGCCGCCGAGCCCTGCGTTAGCGAACGAACAGGCAACGCGCGCGACCAATGCCGACGAGTCGGTCGCTTCAGCCGAGCCGCCGAAAAAAGTCGTGGCCGACATCGTTGCATCGCCGCAGATCGATGAACGGCTGTTTCTTCTCCGAGTGTTGGAGACGATGTATGAGCAATGGCCCGCTACGGGTTCTTCGCCTGCCGAATTTGCCGCGGCTACGGCTGAGCTTCGCCGACAGGCCATTCAATTTAAGCAACACGCCGTTGACGCGGAGCTAGACCACGAGCTGCCGGAGCTATTCTCCGACTTTGTAACTTCACTCGACGCCTACACGCAGTTTCTCGTGGCGATTGATCGCATTGAAAAGTCGGCCACAACACAAAGCACGACAGACGAGTTCGGTTCGGGCTTTAATGGCGGAGTTGCAGGCCGGGTAACCTTCGACGCGATGCGGGCGAGCGATTATTCGGGCAAGCAAGCGGCAGGCGCCGCTCTCGCCGTCGGACTCGTCAGTTACCTGTTTGATTCGTGGCAGCGAGCAGAAGCGCGGGATGCGGCGAAACAACAGCTTGTCGCTCAAGAATCTCAAAAGACGTCCGACACAATCTATTCTTCCTTGCTGCGCGCTCAGAACCAAGCCAGGGCGTTGGCGGTCCGCCACGGCTGGCAGAAGGAAGAGGTAGGCTTCGAGCTTTCTCCAGAGCAGTCTAAGCACGTAACAACACTCGGCCAAAATGGGGATGTTGACGGGCTATTGCACTTCGCACAAGAGCAGGTAGTCCTTCGCCCGCGTGATCCATTCGTTCGAGTCTATCGCAATGTTTTGGCCAGTTGCAAAGTGAGCGCAACGTCGGCCGAGCTCATACCCAATGCCGAGGACTGCATGACAGCGGCTACATTGGTTCCCGCTCCGCCTATCTACGACCGATTTCGGGCGGATTGCGTCATGAAGGCGGCGCTTATCGCCGCAGCGGCGCGGGAACAAGAGACGTTTTCCGCCATCGAGCCCTATGGCAGCACGTCAGCAGGTGAATTTGCAGTAGCGCTTTGGCGCAAGAAACTCGAATACGAGCCCTCTGACCCAACCGGCGACGTTCGCGAGGAACTGGTTTTCTCATTGACGCAGAATAGTCAACTCGATGAAGCAGCTACAATCGCGGCACAAATATCCAATCTGCGGGGTTCGTCCCCAGACTTTCAATATGTAATGGCATGCCTGCGCACCCGGCGCGGCGAGCTGCCGATGGCGCTAACGCATCTCAGGCTGGCGATTCGAGGTGGCGCCGCGGACATCCAGGAGGTCAAACACAATCCTCACCTAGTGCAGCTCCGCCAGCAGAGAAATCGCGAGTTCGACCAGCTCACGACCGTGAAGTGGCGTTGGTCCGTCGTCTGGGGCATTCTCAACGACGACATTCAGATCACGAACGACTCGGAATTCGCGTTGACCAACGTCACGGTTAATGTGCGGCTTGAACAGGATGGCCGAGTTTGGAGCCCCCAACTCACGGCGGCCGCCATTCAACCGGGCCAAGTCTACAAGTGGCCGAACGTCGTTTCGATTCCGAATCGCCGGATCACGTCGAGCAAAATCGCTTTGACATGCGATCAAAATCGTGAGACGTCGGCAGCGGAATGAATTGCATTTGGTCGCGGGTTCAGCGGGAGCTGCGAGGTCGCAATGGTTGATCCCCACAAAATCCTGGGCGTACCGAAAGACGCCACCCTTGAACAGATCAAGGCTGCGTATCGGCAGAAGCTATTCAAATATCACCCGGATCAAGGGGGCGACGCATGGGCGTTTCAGCAAGTCGAAATGGCCTATCGGCAACTGACCGAGACAGACGAACGCCCAAATCCCGCGGTGGAAGATAGGCATGCGAGTCAGCCGACAAACGATTTTGCGGCTGGCCCGCAGGCTCAAGCTGCGACGTCCCCCGCGCCAGCCGTTATTTCGCCAGCCGCAATGCTCATCGCTGGCGGCATCGTCGGCGCGCTCGTCGGTGCGGTAGTTGGCGCCTTAGTTGGCATAAACCCCATGATCGCGGCTTTGATTGGTTCCGTGCCCGGAATCGTCGCCGGCAAGTTTTCGAGCCCGACACTGGGATAGCGTTGTTTCACTGTGCACTTCCAATTTTACGAGCGAAAGGCATCTCCATGACTGGATATCGCTTTTTACGAACGAATCTCTATACGCAAACGCTGTCTTTGGCGCTAGGAGCTTTTTGTTGCCTGCCGGCACAAAGCGCATATCCGCAGGGATTTGGCGATGCGGAAACCGAAAAGTTCAAGCAACTCTTCAATGCGATTTCGTGGGAACCTGGTCCGGCGGTCGCCAGGCTCGGCGTTTTGGCAGAACTCCGCGTCCCTCAAGGCTACCGATTTACCGGCAAGCCCGGCGCGGCGACTTGGGCGGAAATCAACCAGAACCCTGTTGATCCCAACGAACTCGGCGTCCTGCTTCCCGACGATGCCACGTTTTTTCTGAGCTTTTCGTATCGGGACATCGGCTACGTCGCCGACGATGAGAAGACTAAGCTCGATCAGAACGCAATTCTTGCCGGAATCCAGGCCGCAACCGAGGCTGCAAATGCGCAACGACGCAGCCGAGGCTGGAGTGAATTCCAAGTCGCCGGGTGGCTCCGGCCGCCCGCTTATGATCAAAACTCGCATCGCCTGGGGTGGGCCATTCGCGGCTTAAGCGAAGGCCAAGACGTGGGTAACTATGAGACGCGGATTCTGGGACGCGGCGGCGTCATGTCAGTCACGCTAGTCGCCGCCGCCGACCAAATGCATTCGCTCATTCCGATGGTTGACGGACTTCTGACCGGGTTTTCTTTTACCAGTGGCAACAAGTACGGCGAATGGCGATCGGGCGACAAAGTGGCGGGCTACGGATTGACGGCGCTAATTACCGGCGGAGCAGCTGCCGCCAGCGCCAAGTCGGGTTTGCTCGCCAAGCTAGCGGCGCTGCTTGCCAAAGGCGGAAAGGCTGTTGTCGTCGGCGCTGCGGCATTGCTCGCGGCAATCGCAAAGGGGGTTTCCACCCTGCTCGCCCGCAATAAAAAGGGGAAAGCTCCATGATCGGCTGGCGAGCCTTGACTGATACCGAATTGATTTTTCTGGTGTTGGCGGCGATGTATCTCTCGGAATGCGTTTGCTGGCTTCCTGGAGAAGCCGTTTGTCTGAGTTCAGCCTTTGGGCGCTACCGGTTTTTGCGATCGCTCCCGCCGTTTAAAAACGAGCGTGGCCAATTGGTGCTTGCCAACCCCGCGCCATTTGCCAGTTCCTTCATCTGCGAGCCATGGCCGATCGTCATGGACGCAACGGGAATCGTAGTACCAGCGGGCTACAGGAGTGGAGGAAAGCAATCTGCGCTGCCCGCCTGGCTGCCTTACGATGAGGTTCGCTCAGTCTCGACAGATGGGCGCGCGATTCTGGTTAACAGAACGACGATGGCTTCGCTCGCCACGGAAACCCACGCTAAGTTCGTGGCAGAGAAACTGCGCGCCGTGTGCGACGCAAATGAAAGCGATCGGCCACAGGTCATTGAGGCAATTCTCGATGAGATGACGGACATTGCAGCGATTTCGGAGCGTCTCTTAGTCTTTCGGCAAATGATTTTGCCGCTGAGAATCTCCTGCACCGTGCTCGCGGTCCACACGTTCGTCGTTGGCCCTCTCCTCTATTATGTTCGACAATTCGCTTGGTGGCACTTCGCTTGGCTTTACCTAGCTGGCTTCTTAGCGTGTTGGTTGTTTCTTGTTTTCCAGTACCGCAAGGTTCATCAAGCCATTCGTAATGAAACTCGCGGCGCCAGGGTTTGGCATCTGCTTCTGTCGCCAGCTTCTTCGATGCGCGCGGCGGAGGCTCTTTCTCGCGACTTATTGGCTGGCAGCGAACCAGTGGCTGCGGCGGCAGCATTGTGCTCGGCGGTCGGCTTTGCACCTTACGCCGGAGCTACTTTAAGGTCGGCGATTTACCCGACTAGCGGCGACCAAGCGATCGCCGGCACGGTAGCCAGCGATGCTCGGTCTTGGTTCAACAATTTGCGCGCTGCTCGCCTCAGGCGTGCTATTCAATATGCGGGCGTCGATGCTGATGCCTTTTTGCACGAGCCCGATGATGTCGGGGACGCGGCATCCTTTTGCCCGCGGTGCCTGACGCTTTACACAATCGGTGAAGGCAGCTGCAGCGAATGTCCAGGAGTGTTACTGAGGCCATTTACGAATAGAATGGGAAGTCACGCCATCGGCACCGCACGACCTGGAAAATAAGAGCTGTTGTGCAGTTCGGCGGTCCAGTAATCTAGTTCTACGTCTTTCCAGGTCCTTTCCCGACTTTCGAGAGGGCACACCCATTCGCTTGCATTTCCAGTTCACCGCCTGGCATAGTTCGAGCGAATGGCCAAGAAGCAATTCTTTCATTCGCCGTCGCAGTCCTCTTTAAGAAGCTAGAAAAACTCCGCCGTCGTGCAATGCGAGCCGCGGCCTGGCATTCGTGGGCTGGCTGACCACCTTGATGTGCTCGCTCGCCGCCGAAACACTCGAACCGCTATATCTCGCGATTGTCGAGTGCCAGACGAAAGGGAAGGCGGGCCGCAGAAAAGGCAACGGGAGCTGTTCTAACGCATCGGCGCAATCATCCATCAGCAATCGGCGATCGTGCATCAGGTCGGTTCGTCCTGAGCGCGCAACGAAGATGAAGCCCTTGCAGCCGCAAATTACGGTGCAACGGCGATGTGCTCAACCCCAAGACACGCAGGAAGTATCCCAACGGGCTAAAGCCGCGTTTCAATAACCAGGGGGTTGGGCAGGGCTCCGGAGAGCGTAGTAATTGCCAGGCCGATTCTTCTCGAAGAAGTCTTCGAAGCCGTAGATCGAGCGGATATAAAGAGTGCCTACCAACCCCATGAGCACTCCAGAACCACGTTAGGGGCGAACCCGTAGCCAACTGCGACCCGATTGGGCACAATAAACGGCGCACCAAACGGCAAACGAAGCATTGGAATTGGGACGCTGGGTCTGGCCAGATCAAGGCCGGTTCGCTGTTGCACGCCAATTGCACGGCCAAATACGACCAGCTGCTGTGTGTCGAAGAGATGCTCAGCGGTTCATGCCGGTCGGCTGTTTCCCGAACCGGGGCGATTGAGTTGGCAGTTGGTATCTAGCTTTTCCGTTTTGCATGTTTCCAAAGGCGTATTCCGGAGTCCTTTCATGAGCGAGCAACCCAAATTATCCGCAGCCGAATGGGCGCTTGTGGTCGAATTGCTCAAGCGCGAACAACACGAGCTGCCGGCCGAAATTCATCATAGCCGCGTGGCCAGTTTTCGACAGGAACTGCAGCAGCGAGAAGTGATGGTCGAGCAACTGCTCGACCGCTTAGAGAAGACTTCCTGACCGCCGAGGCAGCCGGTAAAGACGCCGCGCTCCCGCCCTTGTGGTATGGTGAACCTTGGCGGGCCGGGCTCCCGTTCGCGCCATGCACGGTCATCGAGGACTTGGCAAAGCCGAATAGCGGCGACGTTGCGGCGCATCAATCGTTGATCCCCCAATTTCAATTCCGCGCCGGCATCGCCATCTGCCCTGTAACTAGGCAGGAGGCCAGACGGGAAAAATCGACGTCTGCCATGACGGTGCCGCAGGTTCGTGCGATCTTGGCTCAGATGATTCAAGCTGCCCTTCGCTCCGACGAAGCGGAACGGGTTGCTCGGAATTCGCAATGTCGCATGATACGCATGGTGATGGCTCGATGGTTTCGTTAGAAAAGTCACAACTTCTTGCCGCCCTTGCACCTCAATCAATGCCGATAACGCGGACAGTCGAACTTAGGTGGGAACGCCAAAGCGAGTCGCGAGGCAGGAATCCGCCCCGCGTCACCTCATGCACCGTGCTCAAAATAGGTAAGTGCCAGATCCACTTGAGCATCCAGGAGTTCCTGCTTTGGGACTACCTCATTGACGATGTTTTGAATCTGCGCACGCGAGTATTCCGCTTCCGGATCACTGGGGTGCGATGCCATGATTTGCTTGTAAAGCCGCATCGCCGCAGGCAAATCGTGTTCGCTATAGTGTGCGGCATACGCCGTCGTATACTGCCGATTCGCCTCTGTGTGTTCAGTTTTGTTTCTCATGTCCGTGGCTCCTTTTGAAAAAAGATGTGGTTGCCTAACCTTGCCCGCGAAGATCAAACTCGAAAGGATTTGTCGGATCGAGGTGGTCGATCAAGTCCCCTAAGTCTTCACTCGTTTCTCCGCGCGCGGCTTTAACCTGGTCGAACTCGCTTTTAACCCGTCCAGGTCGAGCATTCGATTTGCCAGCATCGCGGCTTGAACAAATCCGATCCACCGATGCAGTTTGGTCGCAGGCCCGCCTTCTGCATGTGTTTCAATCCGGTCGCACATCCAGAGAAGGTGTTTCAGCTGAAGGCTGGTGTTATCCATCTGGTTTCTCCTTCAGGCAATCGGAAGCGATCGCCTGTGTCTCGCCACGATATTCGCCTTCGCTTTCCGTGGTCATGGACCTGCTTTACTTTCCTCTTGCGAAGAACTGACCTTCGCGCCACGCCGTGCAGAGCCCGGCCCGTTTGACTCCGTCGTTATTCGCACAAAAAAACCGATGTGGCAGAACACCTTCGGGTGATGCGCCACATCGGTTTACTTTTTAACAAGCCCCCTGGCTCTGCCAGGTTGCTATTTATCTAGTCGTCCGAAACATTCTCATGGCCGAGCGAAGGACCGCTAATCCTTCACCCGCTGCAGTTATCATACGTCGCGCCGAATGGCAAGACAAGTAGGTACAGCGAGCGACGCAGTTCTTCGCCGCGCAACTCGGAGATCTTGCGGGCCTCGTCCGCCTCGTCTTTGAGGCGGATCGCCTTGTCCTTGAGTAGCGCTTCTCTGCCCCGAGCCGCAATAGCCTCTTCGCGGGCGGCGAGCGCTGCGTTGCGGTCCACTTCGTGGTCGGCGGCTAGCCGCTCGTTGCGTGCCGCGAGTTCGGACTTCTCTTGCGCCAGCTTGCTCTGCGCCAGCTCCAGAGTACGGAAGTTATTGGCCGCAAAACCAGCAGTCACCAGACCAACCAGAAGCATAGTCGCGATCGCGTAATCCAGTTTGCGGCGACGGCGGAGTTCTATGCCCGCCGCCTCGGCGGCCCGCCCCATCTTGGTTTCGCGGAGCTTCGTCTCGACCGATTCCAGGTAGGCCGAGACGCGTTCGGCCAGCAGGCCTGCATCGCACGGCCGGTCGGCCGGCTCTGGCGCGAGGCACTCCTTCGTGAGTGCGATCAGTTCCTCGTCGGCGCCGCAGTCGTCCAGTCGCGCCAGGCAGTCGTCCATTCGCGCGGATGACCGTGTTCAACTCTTCGTTCGTCGACTGCAGTTCTTCCTTGGCCGTGTCCAACTCCTCGTTGGTGCTTTGCAACGCTTCGCTGCTGGAAAGGACCTCCTCGTTGGCCGCCTGCAGTTCCTCGTTGGCAACTTCCAGGTCGTGAATGATCAATTGCAAATCGTCGCGATTAGAGGCCAATTCTTGTTCGAGCCGCCCCAATTGCCGCTTCTCGTCGGTCAAAGATCCTTTTTCGGCCCGCTTGAGATCGGCCGGCGCCTGCCTGGCTTCGCCCATTGCCGGCGGCTCTTCAAACAACACCAGATACTGACGCGGACCGGTTGCCATTCCAAGCGGGATCACTTCCATGTTTGCGATCGCGGTGCGAGAGTCGAGATCGAGATGCAGCCCTTCTTTGCGCGCCGGGGACCCGTGCTTTTGGGCGTCGTGGATCGCCGTGCGCAAACCCGGCAATCCAAGCTGCCGGCTCTTCAAGAGAGCTTTTTATAGAACGAAAGCATCATACCCGGCATCGGGCCCGCATAGAAAAACACACGAACTCCGGCTTCGGGTGAGGGATGTGCGGGGCATCCAAACGCGCCCAGGAGGGCGAATCCTGAGTCGTCAGGCACCGTCATCCGGTCAGTTCGTCCTGAGCACGCAACGAATTCGAAGTATCTGCGGCGGTGGCCGCGCACCGGCAACTTACGTCCGACGTTTCGGTCGCTTCCCGGAACGACGGAATCGCGTTTTTCCTGGCTGCAGAACGGACAGCGGAGCGCCGGAAGCGCCGATTCTCTCGTTCACAACGTGTTGTAAGCGCGCAGGCGTCCTGCAGTCAGTTATCGCGTGAACTTGTAGAAATGCCAGTGTCTCACGAACGGTTCAAAAACTGAACCAGTCAGACGATGTCTCGACGGTACTTGTGACGCTAATCGCGGCGAAAATTGGCGGCAGCGTCGAATAGATTGGCGATTGAATGGATGCAATTGAGTTTTGCTGCCTGATTCATAGCATGCTAGGCATCCCGCCTTGGTCCCAAAGCCAGAAATCTGAATCGAAACTCGTCGTCAGTTCTCAAAGACCCTAGCCGGCCGCGGCTCGCGCGCGTATGATCCCAGTGCAGGCTATGGGGTTGCCCGGGCTTGTCGACGGGCCGAGGGATGCAACCAACGCCCGTTTTTTTATTGCGATTGTGGTTTTAATCGCTTTGCTGGGCCATTTACGGCCTCTGTCGCCGACCGCCAACGGCGCCACTGAGACGGCGCATCCATAATGCGATAGAATCAGGGCCCGGGAATTGAGCGGCCTCTGAAGTGGCGCTCGCCAGACAGACGCTTCGCCGCGGTGAAGCGTCCTAATGTCGCGGCGCAAATTGCATCGCCAAACAGCGAGGCTTCGCTGCGGCCCAAAGCGAGCGACTTACTTTTGACGCCCACTTGCCGAAAGCGATCGAAGAAATGACTGCGCACCTGAAGCTCGGCATCGACCAAACAAGCTCTTGAAATTCGCTAGTGCCCGCAGGCAGGCGGCAACACTGTACCGAGAGAAAGGATCGCGGTGGGTGTAAACGCAGTGAAGGCGAGGTTGGAGCGACTGGCCCCCTGGCGGAAGTTGAGCGGCGAGGGCGCCGTCTCGCCTAACGGAGCGGACGAGCAACCGCTGCGAGCGGAACTCTTGAGCGTCGATCAACTCGAGCGGCATGCCAAATTGCTGGCGACGTCGCATCGGCTGGCGATGGGTCGCGCGTCCGACAAGCTGATTGCGCGGCTCGACGAGAATGAACGGATCCTCGTCGAAGCATACGATCTGGTCACAGCCGCCGCCAAGCGGAACCGGCGGATTCCGCCCGCCGCCGAATGGCTGCTCGACAATTTCTATCTGGTCGAAGACCAGATTCGAACTGCCCGGCGACACCTGCCGCGTGCTTATAGCCGCGAACTGCCGCGGTTAGCTGGCGGACCCGCGACGAGTTATCCGCGCGTCTATGGCATCGCGCTGGAGTTGATCGCGCACGTTGACGGGCGGATCGACGCCGAAAGCGTCAACAGCTTCATTGCGGCCTATCAAACGATCGAGCCGCTTAAGCTCGGCGAGCTTTGGGCGGCGCCGATCATGCTGCGGCTAGCGCTGATTGAAAACTTGCGTCGCGTCGCGGCGCGACTGTCGGCCGGGCGAAGGGACCAGGATCTGGCCGACGATTGGGCCGAGCGGATGGTGGAGGTGGTCGAGCGGAACCCGACCGACCTGGTGCTTGTGCTGGCGGACATGGCCCGCGCGAATCCGCCTATGTCCGGCGCGTTTCTGGCGGAGCTGACCCGACACTTGCAAGGTCAAAGCCCGCATTTCGCCTTCGCCAACAGTTGGCTTGAGCACCGGCTGTCGGAACACGGGTTGACGATCGAACGGCTGGTCCTGGCCGAAGGCCAAGCACAGGCCGCCGACCAGGTCTCGATGGGCAACAGCATTGGCAGTCTGCGGTTTCTCAGCTCGAACGACTGGCGAGAGTTTGTCGAACAACATAGCCTGATCGAGCAGACGTTGCGCGAGGATCCGGCGCAGGTCTACGCCCAAATGGACTTCGACACTCGCGACCGTTACCGCCACGTTGTCGAGCAGGTTGCCAAGCGGAGCGATTGGTCGGAGTATGACGTAGCCCGCCAGGCGATTCAGCTCGCGGAAATTGCAGCCGCGCAGAGACCCGAAGATCGGAAGGCGCACGTCGGCTATTACCTTATCGACCGGGGTCGCGCCGCGCTTGACGGCGGCGTGAAAGTGCGCTCGTCGCCGCGGATTGCGGCGGGCAAATTCTTGCGGCGATTTCCGCTATTCGTTTACTTGTCCGGCGTCGTGCTGGCAACGGCAGGCGCGACCGTCGCGTTCGTCTGGGCCTCGGGTTTGCGCGGCGCGAGCGCGTTGTCGCTGGGCTTGCTCATCGCCGCGGTGGTGAGCGCGAGCCAATTGGGCGTCGGAGTCGCAAACTGGTTGGTCGCCCTGTTGGTTCCCCCTCGGCCTCTGCCACGAATGGACTTCACGGACGGAATCCCGCCCGAGCACCGCACGATGGTCGTCGTGCCGACGATGCTCTCTCGCCCCGAAGGGGTGGCGGATCTGCTGGAATCGCTCGAAGTGCGGTTTCTGGCCAACCGCGATGAACAGCTCCATTTTGGCCTGCTGACCGATTTCGAGGATGCTGCGCGGGAGTCCATGCCGGGCGATGAGGAACTGGCGCGTCTCGCGGAGGAGGGCGTCGAACGGCTCAACGCAAAGTATGAGAAACATCGACCGGACGCGTTCTTCCTCTTCCATCGCCCCCGGCGGTGGAACGCGCAGGAAGGAGTCTGGATGGGGTATGAACGAAAGCGCGGCAAGCTGGCGGAGCTGAACGCGCTCGTGCGCGGCGACGCCCAAGACCGGTTCTCTCAGATCGTCGGCGACACGAGCATCTTGCCGGATGTGCGTTACATCATCACGCTCGACACCGACACGCAGTTGCCGCGCGACTCGGCACGGGAAATGGTCGGCGCAATGGCCCACCCCCTCAACCGTCCCGCGCTGGATCCCCAGCGCCGCCGAGTCGTCGAAGGCTATGGCATTTTGCAGCCGCGAGTGGGCGTGAGCTTGCCAAGCGCCCAGCGTTCGTGGTTCGTGCGGCTGTTTGCGGGCGACGCCGGAGTCGATCCCTATACGCGGGTCGTGTCCGACGTTTATCAGGATCTATTCGGCGAAGGATCATTCGTGGGCAAGGGCATCTACGATGTCGACGCCTTCGAGCAGAGTTGCGGCGGATTTCCCGAGAATGCGATCTTGAGCCACGATCTGCTCGAAAGCGCTCATGCCCGGTCGGGGCTGCTGAGCGAAGTCGAATTGTACGAAGAGTATCCTTCGCGTTATCCGGCGGACGTCAGCCGGCGGCATCGCTGGATGCGCGGCGACTGGCAGATCGCCTGGTGGCTCTTGCCGCGAGTGCCGAGGCTGGCGGCCGGACGGGTCGAGAATCCGATCAGCGCGCTGTCATGGTGGAAGATCTTCGACAACCTGCGTCGCAGCGTTGTTCCAATAGCGATGCTTGCGCTGCTTTTGAGCTGTTGGCTGTTGGGGGGACCACGGCTGGCAGCGGCTGCAACCTTCTTCGTGCTCGCCGTGATTGGAGTCGTCCCACTGCTGTCGGTCTTGACCGACTTCATTCGCAAACCGCACGATCTGCCGCTGGCAGTCCACTTGCGAGTGACATCCGAAGGATTGGGCAAGCAAGCGGCGCAATTCCTTTTTACGTTGGTCCTCCTTCCCTATGACGCCTACGTCAGCCTCGATGCGATCGTGCGCACGCTCGTTCGCGTTCTTTGGATCAGAAAGAGACTATTGGAGTGGAAGACCGCTAGCAGCGCCGAACGCGGCGCCCCAGACGACCTGGCCGGCTTCTTCCAGACGATGTGGTTTGCACCCGCAAGTGCCGTCGGCGCCACATTGATCGTGGTCTTTTTTCACTCTCAACTGCTGTCGGTCGTTTTGCCGTTGACCGGCCTTTGGCTTGTCTCGCCGGCGGTCGGCTGGTGGTTGAGTCGTCCTCTCGCTCCGCCGCCGATGCGCTTGTCGAACCAGCAGCACATATTTCTCGCCAGGCTCGCTCGGCGAACATGGCGGTACTTCGAGGCGTTCGTTACGGCGGAAGAAAACTGGCTTCCCCCCGACAATTTCCAGGAACATCCGGCCCCAGTCGTTGCGTCGCGCACCAGCCCCACCAACATCGGAATGGCGCTGTTGGCGAACCTGGCCGCCTGCGACTTTGGCTACTGCTCCGTCGGACAACTTCTCAAGCGTACAGAGCAGACGTTCGGCGCTTTGGACCGCATGGACCGATATCGCGGTCACTTCTACAACTGGTACGACACGCATTCGCTAAAACCGCTGCGGCCTCTTTACGTTTCGACGGTCGACAGCGGCAATCTTGTCGGCCATGTCTTGGTGCTGCGCAGCGGCTTGTTGGAACTCGCCGAAAGCAAGCTGCTGCCGCCGCGCGTTGTCGGCGGACTTCGCGACACGCTGCAGGTGCTGCTCGACGCGGCCCGCGGACTTGAACGGACGGGGAATGACCGCGGCGTAGCATTGGTTCCTGCGGACGTGCTGCGTAAGCTCGAACGACTCAAACAGCAACTTGACGTTGAGCCTCACGCAATCGGCGCTGCGGTGGCGCTTTTGTCGCAACTTGTCACTGACGCGGCGGAGGTCGCGGCCGCCGCCAGCGTCGATAAGGAACTCCAGTGGTGGGCCGACGCTTTCAAAGGCTCATGCATTGAGCACCGGGACGACTTGTTGCGGCTGGCTGCTTGGGCCGAGTTGCCGCCGGCGCCCGACGCGCTTCGTCGACACCTTCTTCCGGAGCAACTGCCGCGGCTCGATGAACTCGATGCGATGCTCTCGCGTCTGCAAGCGTCGCCAAGCTTGCGTGAAATCGCAGCATTGCAAGTAACGTTGTTGCCGACGCTGGATGCCTTGCTTGAGCTGGTCGCTGCGCCGTCGGATGGCCAAGCCGATGCTACGACGCATGGCGGCGGCTGGTTAAGTAAGTTGCGTCAAGCGATTGTCGACGCTTCGCAACGTGCCGCCGATCGGATTCAGGCGCTCGAGCGACTTGCGGAGCGATGCCAGGAACTAGCCGGCATGGACTTCTCGTTTCTGTTCGATGGATCTCGCGACTTGTTCGCCATCGGGTACAACGTCGACGACTGCCGCCTCGATGCCAGTTTCTACGATCTGTTGGCATCCGAGGCGCGGCTGGCGAGTTTCGTCACGATCGCCCAAGGCCAGGTGGGCCAGGAGCATTGGTTTGCGCTAGGCCGCATGCTCACCACGACGGGCGGCGCGCCTACTCTGTTGAGCTGGAGCGGCTCGATGTTCGAGTATCTGATGCCGCTGTTGGTGATGCCTGCCTACGACAACACGCTGCTCGACCGGACCTGCAGCGCTGCAGTGCGTCGACAGATCGATTACGGCAGACAGCGCGGCGTGCCGTGGGGTATTTCGGAGTCAGGATACAACACGCTCGATCTGCACCTGAATTACCAGTACCGCGCGTTCGGCGTTCCAGGTTTGGGACTCAAACGCGGGCTGGCCGAAGATCTGGTGATCGCGCCCTATGCCAGTGCGCTGGCCCTGATGGTATCGCCGGAGGCGGCCTGCCGAAACCTGGAACGACTGGCGGAAGATGGCTTTGAAGGAGCCTACGGCTTGTATGAAGCCATCGACTTCACTCCCTCGCGAGTGCCGCGAGGAACGACTCGGGTGGCCATCCGCCAGTTCATGGCGCACCACGAGGGAATGAGCTTGCTGGCGCTGGCATACCTGTTATTGGGCCGGCCAATGCAGCGCCGCTTCATCTCCGATCCGATGTTGCGCGCCGCTGACCTTTTATTGCAGGAGCGCGTGCCCAAGGCCAGCGCGCCCGTCTTTCCGCACGTTGCGGAGGCGAGCGCAACGCGCGCCGTATCGGCCGAAGAACAGGGAACCATGCGGGTCTTGACCGACCCGGGCGCCTCGACGCCAGAAGTCAACCTGCTCTCCAACGGCCGTTACCACGTGGTCATTAGCAGCGCGGGAGGAGGGTACAGCCGCTGGCGCGATCTCGCGGTGACGCGCTGGCGCGAAGACCCCACGCGCGATTGCTGTGGATCGTTTTGCTATCTGCGCGACCTGGAGAGCGGCGCCTTGTGGTCGAACGCCTGGCAACCAACGCTTACTTATACGAAACGATATCAGGCAATCTTCACTCAGGCGCGCGCCGAGTTCCGCCGGCGCGACGAACGGATCGACACGCACACGGAAATCAGCGTCTCGCCGGAGGACGATGTCGAACTGCGGCGGATCACGATCACGAACCGGTCAGAATTCCGCAGGACGATTGAGTTGACCAGCTATGCCGAAGTTGTGCTCGCGCCCCAAGGCCACGATTTGTCGCACCCGGCCTTCAGCAATCTGTTCGTCCAGACGGAGTTAATTCCCCAGCGACAAGCCATTCTGTGCACCCGCCGACCGCGGTCGGCCGAAGAACAGCCGCCGTGGATGGTGCACTTGATGACCGTTCGCGGCATGACGGTAGGCGAAGCTTCCTTCGAAACAGATCGCATGAAGTTCATCGGCCGCGGGAGGAACCCGGCCTCACCGGCGGCCATGGACTCCAGCGCACCGCTCTCCGGCAGCCAGGGCCCCGTGCTCGATCCAGTGGCTTGTATTCGGCAGGTGATTCAGCTCGAGCCCAACGAGACGGCCAGAGTCGACCTGGTCACCGGCGTCGGCGAGACGCGGGAATCCGCGACGGCCATCATGAACAAATACCACGATCCCCAGCTAGCCGATCGCGTGTTCGAACTGGCCTGGACCCATAGTCACATCCTCCTCCGGCAGCTCAACGCCACGGAGGCGGAAGCCCAAGCCTATGGCCGGCTCGCTGGATCGGTGATCTATGCCTCTTCGTTGCGCCGAGCGAAGGCCAGCATTTTGGCCAGCAACCGGCGGGCACAATCGGGGCTTTGGGGTTACGGGATCTCGGGAGATCTGCCGATCGTGCTGGTCCGCATCCGCGACCGAACGAAAATCGAATTGGTGCGTCAAGCCGTACAGGCTCATGCCTATTGGCGGATGAAAGGGGTCAGCGTAGACCTCGTGATCTGGAACGAGGATGGCTCGGTTTACCGCCAAACGTTGCAAGAAACGATCATGGACGTCA
>JAICIG010000120.1 GCA_025924495.1 Pirellulales bacterium
GCACTTCGACCTCGGCGCCGAATTCAGCCGCCAAGAGCTCGATGGTTTCCGCGTTCAGATCGGCCGTGATGCCGGACATCATTCCCAACGACATCAGTTTGCTCAGCACCTTCGGAACGGGGATGCCAATCGACGCCGAGAAGCTGCGAACATTGCAAGGCAATTGAATGACGACGTGCCCTTTGCGCGGCGCCGCCGTGTTGACGCCCGACTTTTTCTGACGCGGTTTCGGCCGGCGCAGGGGACGTTCTTCCTCGCCCGTCGGTCCGACGCGCGCCGGGCGATCGGATGTTCCGGTGCGCTTGCGGCTGCGTTGCCGATCCTCGCGCGTGCCCATCATGGAGTCTTCGCCAGTGGCGGCGGCGGGCGCCTTGCCGCGGCGCGTTCGATCTCGGCGATCCCCTTCGCCCATCGGCGGCGGCGGAGCGGCCGGCCCGCCGGGACGCGGCGGTCCGGGCGGCCGAGCGGGTTTGGCGACGTTGGCCTGTTCAGCCTTTCGCTTCAGTTCTTGTTTCTTCAAGTGCGCCTGCAGCGGCGTGGCGCCGGCCTTACTGGCGCGAATCGCATCGGGCGGCAACTTAATATCGGGCTTCTGCGGCGGCGGCTCTGCGGCCTTGGGAGGCGAGACGGGCTGTTGCACGGTGGGCATCGGCGCCACGCGGATTGTGGGCGCGACGCGGATGGGCGGCCCCTTAGGACCGTCGGCGCCGGGCTTCTTGGGAGCTTCGGTCGAGAGAGGCTGAGGGCGTGAACCGATGACCGGCGGCCGGCCGCCCGGCGCCGTCCCTGTAGGAGGAATGTAGTCGCTGCGTCTCAAGGTCGCCGGTTCGGCGGGCGCGGCGGCAGGCGCGGGTCCGGGCTTCGGCGCAGCAGGCGCTTCCTTGGCGGGCTTAGAGCCGCCGCCTTGGACGTAGGCTTTCACCCGAACGACTTCCTCGTCGGTCAAGCTGGCCAGCGCCGAACCTTTGCCGGTGACGCCTGCTTTGGCGCAAAGGTCCACGAGGACTTTACTGTCCAACTTCAATTCTTTCGCTAACGCGTAGATCCGTGCGGGCAAGTTTAGAATCTCCCTCAGCTCGCTCCGCAGCCTGGCAACGGCTCGGAGTCTCGCTTTCTCTCAACACTTAATTCATGACCAAAATCTCCCTGGTTCGCCCCGCTCCACCCCGCCTGGATGGTTCCAGGCGAAGCGTCAGCCGGTTTCCTCCGGAGCGGCTTCCGCCTGTTCGGCGACCGCAGGCGTCTCAGACGGCGCCGTCGCCTCGATGCCGGCGGCCGCCTGGGCGGCACGCTCCTGAGCTTCGATGGCGGCCGTGGCCGCGTCGATGCGCTCTTGTTCACGTTGGCGGCGACGCGCCTCGCTGGCGGCGGCTTCGGCTTCTTCCGCCTTGACCTCGGCCTGAGACACGATCTTTTCGACCTGCTCCAACGTCAGCTCGCCCATCTCCATCAAGGCGTCGGGCTCGATGACCGATAGATCATCGTATGACAAAAAGCCTTCTCCGACCAGCTTTTCAGACAGGTTTTCATCCACACCCTCCAGCGAGCTGAAACCCGCCACGGCCCGCTCGATCTGCTCGTCGAGTTCCTCGCGAGTCATGATCTCGATGTCCCAGCCGCAGAGCTTGCTCGCCAGCCGCACATTCTGACCGCGTCGACCAATGGCCAGCGACAACTGATCCTCTCGCACCAGGACAATCGCCCGGCCAAGCATCGCGCAGAGAATAACTTCTTCCACCTCGGCCGGTTGCAGAGCGTTGGGGATCAACACCTGCATGTCGTCGCTCCAGCGGACGATGTCGATCCGTTCGCCCGCCAGTTCGTCGACGATGTTCTTGATCCGGTTGCCGCGCACGCCCACGCAGGCGCCGACGCAATCGACTCGCTGATCGGTGCTGCTGACCGCCACCTTTGTGCGGTAGCCGGGTTCGCGCGCCATGGCGCGGATCTGAATTACGCCGTCGGCAATTTCCGGAATCTCCTGCTCGAACAATCGGCCGACCAACGCGGGGCGTGTGCGGCTGAGAATCACCTTCACGCGGCTGCCCGCCTTTTTCACTTCGAAAACGGTCGCCCGCACGCGCTCGTTGGCATGGTGGGTTTCGCCGGGAATCTGTTCGCTGCGCGGCAGAATCGCCTCGCAGTTCTGCAACGCCACCGTAGCGGCGCCTCCCTCGTATCGCTGCACGACGCCCGTGACGAGCTGGCCCTTTTCTTTTTCGTATTCGTCGAACAGCGCATCGCGTTCGGCTTCGCGCACTTTTTGAATAATCACCTGCTTGGCGGTCTGAGCGACGATGCGGCCCAACGTCTCGCCTTCATCCAGCGGGGCGCCGTTATGCGTTCCCGAAATCGACCCATCGGTGCGGTTGATCTGCACGACGATTTCCTGATCTTCGCCGTATTGCTTCTTGGCAGCGGAGACCAGCGCAGCCTCGATGGCTTGGAACACCACTTCCTTTTCGATGTTCTTGTCGCGATGGATCGTATCGATGATTCGCAGCAGTTCGCTCGGATTCATAAGTCTTGCCTTTATGGCGCCCGTGGCGCTCGCAGTTCGAGTTGTCGAGTTGTTCGAATTCTCAGACGTTGTCGGACGGCCGCTCCGCCCGTCAAAACTGGCGTTCAAAACTCCTGTTCGGGTTCCTTACAAAACGAAAAACGGTAACCAACCTCACTCCCTCGCACGGCCGGCGCACCAGCGCTAGCTCGGCGGACGGGCAGGAAAGGCCGGTTACCCTCGGTTATCCCTCGGCTCGCAAAGGCGATTGCCCGTGAGGGCATTAAACCAATGCGCACGCCGCATATCAAACGATACGCTCACCCGGTCTCCCAAGCCAACCCGGCAACTCGCGTCGACCTTGCACCAGATCGACCGTCCTGCCGTCTCCGCCCGCCTTGGCGACGCCGGAATCTCACTCGAGGAGAGATCAAGTTCGATCATCCTCGCATCTCCCATCAACTCCGAGGCCGCCACCCTGGCCGGCATGGCCTCTGCGGCCTCCGCCAGTCGCACGTGTTCAGGACGAATCCCAAATACGACCTGCATCCCCGCCGAGCATGCCAAAGTCTCTCGATGCTCGGCGGCGACCGGCGCCGACCAGCCCGGACCTGCAAATCGCAGTTCCGTACGGTCGGGCTGCGACCCTGCCGCCTCTAAATCGACCAAGCTTCCTTCCACCAGGTTCATCGGCGGGGCGCCAATGAAGCTGGCCACGAAGCGGTTCGCTGGTCGGTCATATACCTCGCTGGGCGCGCCGACCTGCTGGACCTTGCCTCGTTCCAAAACCACAATCCGGTCGCCCAACGTCAGGGCTTCGACCTGATCGTGAGTGACATAAATCACCGTCGTCTCTAACTCGCGGGCCAGTCTCTTCAGCTCGCGCCGCATTTCGATTCGCAACTGTGCGTCCAGGTTCGACAACGGCTCGTCGAACAAAAACGCCGCCGGCTCGTGCACTAAAGCTCGCCCTAGCGCCACTCGTTGCCGCTCGCCGCCCGATAGCTCGCCAGGCATCCGCCCTAGCAGAGCTTCGATGCCCAACTGTCTGGCTGCCCGCTTAACTCGCTCCTCGATTTCATCATTCCCGACTCGTGATGGCTCGCTCGCCGGGTCAGAAACGCCGCCTCGGCCGGCGATGCGAGACCAAACTCGCCGCCAGCGACCGGCGCGACGACGCAACTCCAAACCGAACGCCAGGTTCTCATACACCGACAAATGCGGGTACAAGGCCTGACTCTGAAACACCATCGCGAGGTTTCGCCGCTGCGGCGCCAGGCAGCTCACTTCCCGGCCGTCGATCCGGATTCGACCGTTCGAAACCGGCTCCAATCCGGCGATCATTCGCAAGGTGGTGCTCTTGCCAGAGCCGCTCGGGCCGACCAAGACCAGAAACTCTCGGTCGCGCACCTCTAAGTCAATTTCGCTGACCGCCACCACGCCGCCAGGATATACCCTCGATACTTGCTCGAGGAGGACGCCTGCCATTCGCGTGCTGTCGCTCCAACCAAATCCTCAGAGCCGAAACCACCAGTTCCCGACTCGGCCGTCCCCGACCGATTTGCGGTCGCCGGCCGCTCGAAACTGCTCATGGCAACGAACTTAGCCGACTCCGCAATCCTGTAAAAATAGCGGTGGTCAATGCTTGTGTCAAGTTGCGACGTGAAGGGCTCGCGTCGCGAACAGACGCCAGAAAACGCTTGCGCCAGTCAACGCTAATGGACCGGGCAAGCCTTGGGCAGATCCCGGTCGAACGGGCTGCTCCTGCGGCTAATGCCAGCCGGGCGGCATGAGACTAGGCCGGGCGGCGCACAATCACGCAGCTGGCCTGCCCCTGCGGCGTCGTATTCAAATTTAAAAAGCTCGCCCCGGGCGAGGCGGTCTGGCCGGTAACCGCCGAGATCGGACATTCCGGGTCGGGGGTTTCATAGTTCAGGATTGGAAACAGCTTGTTGCGGCCCAACGCCAGCGTGCTGGCAATCAATTCGATCATGCCACTCGCCGCGCCAAGATTGCCAAAATAGCTCTTGGCTGCGGTCACTGGGATGCGCGACGCCTGCGGCCCGAAAACCTCAACGATCGCCCGCGCCTCATCAATGTCGCTCTGCCGCGTCCCTAGCCCGTGCGCGTGTACGTGACCGATGGCGGCAGGACTGCAATCGGCCTCTCGCAACGCGGCTCGCATGGCATTGGCCAACGCCAGATCGCGGCGTGCGTTCAAGCGGCGATCGGCGACGGCCGAAGACGAAGCGGCCGCCACTTCACCGTAAATCACAGCGCCGCGCGCCTGAGCATGCTCCAGCTCTTCAAGCACGATCGCGCCGGCCCCTTCGCCAAGCACCATGCCGGTGCGATGGCGATCGAACGGACGGCAAGCGCGCTGGGGCGATTCGCTAGATGGAGCCAACTCCTCTGACAGTTTCGCGTGAATCGCCTTCATCGGATGCACGCGCGTGCCCGTGGCGCCGGCAATCATCACGTCGGCATGATCGCGAGCAATGACGCGAAACGCCTCGCCAATGGCCAGATTCGAAGAGGCCTCGCGGTGCGTGAGTGAATTATTGGGACCTCGCAGGTCGTTATAAATCGCCACGTGGCTGGCCGGCATGTTCGGCAAGTACTTCAGCAACCAGAGCGGATTCATTTTGCCCATGCCGTCGGGACTCCAACGCGAGAAGTGAAACTCGCGTGTTTCGTCCAGGCATGCTTCGATAGGCGCCACGAATTCGTCCGGGGCGGTGACCATGTAGTCGGAACCGAAGACGATCCCCGAGCGCTCGGGGTTGCGATCGGCGGCGCTCAGCTTGGAATTGGCCAAGGCGAGCTGCGAGGCCGCGACGCCCATTAGGCATTCACGGCACATCACCTTCAGCCCCTTGCGGATCTGCTTCTTCTGATCCCCTTCCAATTCGCCGAAGTCTTCGATGCCGCCGCTGAACTCGCGCGTCTCGGCGGCAAAGGAAACCGGCAAAGAGCCGTC
Source organism: Pirellulales bacterium (assembly GCA_025924495.1). The sequence continues at coordinate 5,481 of JAICIG010000120.1, forward strand.
TGGATAGGAAGTCAGCGGTCTGACGCCGCTACGCCCGGCGAGCAAGGCTTCCCACAAAGCGTCCGGACGATTGCCGAGCGGACTGATCAGCCCTAAACCGGTGATCACCACTCGGCGAGCCGATCGCGACGAAAAACTCATAAGACACCATCAAACGCGGCCAGTCGGCCAGGCGCATGCTTAAGGAAATTAGCGATTGTAGTAATTGCCGCCGCGAGCGTCGAGCCGACGCCATGCAAGCATACCCGGCGACAACCCAAGCGAGGGCTAATATCGCCCATGATACGTTCGAGCGTCGCGGGCGCTGGAGCGAACGGCTTCGGGAGTTTGGCCTACGCGGCCTTTGCTCTCCACAAACACGAGCAAATCTGCACGAGGCGGAGAGTTGAACAAGGGCAACCCGCCCAACAGGCCGCCCGACTTTTCGGGCACCGGAGTCGCCACCACGCCTAGTCCCACGACCAACACCTGATCGGCGGGCCAGCGAAATCGCTCATGCAGGCGGCAGTGCGTCACCTGCGGCACCTCGATAGTCGTGCGCTGACGCGGGGCCACGGCGGTGGGCACCTCGAGCGTGACCGGCACCAGCCGCTCCAGTTGGTCGATGTTGCACTTGATGACCGAGTCGACCGTGCTGCCATCCATCGACAGTAAGGGGCTCAGCTCCAAGGAGAAGCCTTCATCGAACTGCGCCTGCTCAGGTTGGAAACCGGGCCAGACTTCCGGACGCACCAGAACGTCGCGAATGAAGGTTCGCGGACGGAGTGCCGAGACGGTCGTCGATTGCCCGCTGTTAACGAGCAAGTGCGGCGAGCTGTGTTCGCGAAAGTCGGTCCGCTTGCGCAGGTCGGCAAGCATCAGGGCGGCGTCTTCCTTATGCACCAGCCAGGCTTGAATGCCTTGCGTTTGCACCGGCACAGGGTGCAGTACGGCTTGCGCCTTAGCCCGCCAATCAGGATGCCCGACGGTAACGACGCGAAGCCCGAAAGCTTGCGATTCGGCTTCTGTGTTAATGAAACGGTCGACCACGTCGGCCACGACTGCATGCATTTCCGGCGTGTGATAGACCGTCAGCGTGCTCGCATTGGCGCATAACAGCGCGACCGGCTCGGAGTGCCAGGCTTCGTAGCCCGTCTCGCGCAAAATCCAATCGACGATGGCCTGTTCAGGCCGATTTGTCGACGTGACGCGCATCGGGTAGGGTCGAATGTTGTAGGTTCGCAGGATTTGCCCGGCTTCGTTGGGCAATGCATCCAGGTTCTGGCTGACCTGCGCGAGGGGTCGGCGATTTTCGGCCGCCGATTCCAAAGGCCGCTGCCCGCCCGCTTCCGCATCGCTGGCTTCCGAGCCTTCGACGCCCGCTTGCGACAAGCTGTTCTTGCTGATGGAAGCGACTCGGCTTGGCGAGCGCCACTTACCGCTGCGCGCGGCAACGGTCTTTTTCCGAACTGGAGCATCGGTTTGTTCGCGGTCCGCCTCCGGTTCGAGATCGGAGTCTGTCGCCGGCGCCTGGGCCCAAACATTCTCGCCCGGCGAGACCGAGAGCCCCATGCTCAGCAACAGCGCGGCTAAGACGAGATTCGAAAGGAATTGATTACGGCCCCAAGCCGACCGACGCCTGGAAATACACATTATTCAGCCTCCATGCTGAAATAGGAGGCCGGGAGTATAGGAAGGCGTCTTTCGGCTGGCAAGACACGTTTCTTGAAGCAATCTGGCCGGATTACTTCTTTTCCTGCAATTTGCCCGCCGGTTCAACGCACATGAGACGAGAGAAACGCCGTGTGGCGATGCGCTCCCGCCAGCGCGGCACTTGCAACGCGCAACTCGCCAAGGCAAAGCTGCCCAGCGATCGCCTTGCTAGTGAGCGTGGCCGTTCAATCGCACCTGGCCGACAATCAACGAGGCGTTGTGGCCGCCAAAACCGAAGCTGTTCGACATCGCCGCCGTCAAGCGTCGCTCACGAGCCTTGTTGGGCGTGTAATCCAAGTCGCACTTCGGATCGGGTTCGTTGAGATTGATAGTCGGCGGAATTAAGCTGTCGCGCAGCGCCAGCACCGCGAATATCAACTCCACGCCGCCGCTGGCGCCCAGCAGATGCCCTAACTGGCTCTTCGTGCTGGAGATGCTGACCTCGCGGGCTTTGTCCCCAAAGACCGATTTGATGGCGGCCGTTTCGGCCTGGTCGCCCAGAGGGGTACTCGTGCCATGAGCGTTGATATAGCCGATCTCTCCGGTGTTGACCTTGCCATCTTCCAACGCCCTGAGCATCGCCTTCGCGGCGCCGGTTCCATGTTCGTCAGGCTGTGTGATGTGGCTTCCATCAGCGCTCACGCCATAGCCGAGTAGTTCGGCATAAATCCTGGCTCCTCGGGCCTTCGCATGCTCGAGTTCCTCGAGGACCAGCAAGCCGGCGCCTTCGCTAAGCACGAATCCATCTCGATTGGCGTCGAAAGGTCGGCTGGCTCGCTGAGGATCGTCGTTGCGCTCGGAAAGCGCGCGCATGTTGGAGAAACCGCTTACGCCCATAGGCGTAAGCGCGGCTTCGGCGCCGCCGGTGACCATGATATCCGCGTCTTCGTATTGAATGGCCTTAAAGGCATCGCCAATGGCGTTGGCCGCACTGGCGCAAGCCGTAGCCACGGCAGCGCTCGGACCGCGCAGCCCGTACTGAATTGAAACATGCCCGCAAGCTGCGTTAAGCATCAGCTTGGGAATGGTGAAGGCCGAAACTTTGTCGGGTCCTTTTTCCAGCAGCCGCGAATGCTGGGTTTCGATCTCATTGAGGCCGCCGATGCCCGAACCGAGGATGACGCCGCAGCGATACGGGTCTTCCTTACCGAAATCGAGGCCCGAATCCTGCACCGCGTCGATAGCCGCCACCAGCGCGAACTGGGTGAAACGGTCGATCCGCTTGGCGTCCTTCGGGGTGATGTAACCTTCCGTCGACCAGTCACTGACTTCGCCGCCGAACTTCACCTTGAATTCGGTGGTGTCGAAGGCGCTGATGGCGCGGATGCCGCTTTCGCCGCGGCAAACCCGCTGCCAGAGATCTTCGACCTTGCGACTGAGCGACGTGACTGCGCCGAGCCCGGTTACGACTACGCGTCGTTTCATGGGAGCTCGTGGTGGGTTGCGAAAACTCGAGCCGATTTAGCTCGCTTGCGATTTTTCAATGTAATCGATTGCTTGGCCAACCGTCTGGATTTTCTCGGCGGCATCGTCAGGAATGTTAATGTCGAACTCTTCTTCGAGCTCCATCACCAGCTCGACGGTGTCGAGCGAGTCGGCGCCGAGGTCGTTGACAAATGAGGTCTCGGGCGTGACCTGGTCTTTGCTGACCCCCAGCTGCTCGGCCACGATATCGATCACGCGTTCTTTGACTGAGGCCACCTGAACGGTCCTCCTCTGCACACCGAAATAGGGAGATTGAATTTTAAAAAACTCCCCAAACGCTCAACATAGCGTTCTCCAGGGAGTAGGTAAATCCTACGAAAATAGAGGGTTCTCGCAAGACAGGAAGGTATAGCGACTTTTCCGGGCGCTGTCTATATCTAACTTCGTCGTTCTGCCTTGCGATTTGCCCGGAGCTTCAACCGGTCGGGCCGTAAATTGCGGAAGACTTTTTCAAGCGGAATGAAACTCCGAGCTCACCATGAGAGCACCGGCATCTTTAGGGGCCGGGCAGGCTGCGGGCGTCTATGCCGTCAATCCTCCGTCGACGGTCAATACCTGACCAGTTATGTACGCCGAGCCGGGCGCTGCCAGGAACAAGACCGCATCGGCGATTTCCTGGGGCAACCCAAGACGCTTAGCCGGAATGCGAGTCTTGACCTCGCCCAGGATGCTCTCGCCCAGTGCGCCGGTCATTTCCGTCTCGATGAAGCCGGGCGCCACTGCATTGACCGTCACTTTGCGGCCTGCCAGCTCGCGCGCCACGGTGCGCGTCATGCCGATCAACCCCGCCTTGGAAGCCGAATAGTTCGCCTGGCCGGGATTGCCCATCAGACCCGAGACGCTGGCGATATTGATGATGCGTCCATAGCGAGCTTGCAGCATGGGCCGCGTCGCCGCGCGGATGAACAAAAAGGCGCCTCGCAGGTTGGTGTTGATGACGTCGTCCCATTGATCGTCCTGCATCCGCGGAATCAACGTATCGCGCGTGATGCCGGCGTTATTGACCAAAATGTCGAGCTTTTGCCATTTTTCCAGCACCGCGTCAACGACTTGCTGAACGCTCTCGCCGGCTGTCACATCGCACTCGAAACACTCGGCGGTCCCGCCGGCGGCTACAATCTCTTTCGCCGTCTGTTCGAGTTTTTCGCGATTGCGCGCTACGCACGCTACCTTGGCGCCGGCCTTGCCCAAAGCGACAGCAATCGCCTGACCCAGGCCACGCGAGGCGCCCGTGACCAAGGCGACTTGCCCGGTCAAATCCACGTTGAATCGACTATTTGAATCCTGTGCCATGCCATCCCAATCCTTGTTCGCCCCGACCAGTCCCACACGAGCGACTCTTGCTTAAAGCCGCGGCGGGCCCGGAAACGTCTATCCCATGACCCCTTCGCAGGTCGCCTTGCGATCGATGCGTTTCAGCAGACCGCGCAGCACTCGTCCCGGACCAACCTCGTAAAATTGGTCGTACCCAGCCGCGAGCAAGTATCGGATCGAATCTTCCCAGCGGACGGGAGAGACGACCTGTTTGACCAGCAGTTGCCGGATTTCCTCGGGATCGTCGTGCGGAACCGCGTCAACATTGGAAACGACGGGGATCCGCGGCCGAGCCAGTGTCGCGCTGGCCAGCGCACTGGAGAGCTTGGCGACCGCCGGCTCCATAATCGGCGTGTGAAACGCCCCGGCCACGGCCAGAGGCATTGCCTTCATCGCTCCTGCCCCTTCCGCCATCTGGGCGGCACGCTCGCAGGCATCCTTGTGGCCCGAGATGGCCAGATTGCCGGGGCAGAGGAAATTGGCGATCTGCAGAATTTGTCCGCCGCGCGCCTGATCGCACAAGGCTTCAACCTTGTCGCGTTCCAGCCCCAAAATGCTGACCATGCCGCTGGGGGTGGCATCGGCCGCGGCTTGCATGGCTTGCCCGCGCTGCTGCACCAACCGCAAGCCCGAGTCGAAGTCGAGCACGTCGGCAAACGCCAGCGCCGTGTATTCGCCGAGGCTGAGCCCCGCCGCGCCGGCACATGACTCCACGACTTCCGGCGATTGCTCGCGCAGCTTTTCGAGCGCCGCCAGGCTGGTGACGAACAGCGCCGGCTGGCTATGAACCGTGGAATCCAGCTCTTCGGCCGGCCCCTCGAAGCAGAGTTTCGCCAGATCGTAGCCAAGAATCTCGTTGGCTCGCTCGAAGAGCCGCCGAGCAGCAGGCAAGGAATCCGCCAATTCGCGGCCCATGCCTACGAATTGCGCCCCTTGACCGGGAAAGAGAAAAGCAGTCTTAGTCACGTGAATGCTCCGGCCGGGCAAGGCAATCTTCGTGACTTACTCGGTCACCTCGACCACGATGCGACCCATGTAGTAGCCGCAATTGGGGCAAACCACGTGCGCCGGCCGCGCAGTGCTGCACTGCGGGCAGTAGAGCAACTGCTTGGGGGTCTTAAAATCGTGGGCCCGGCGACTGCCGGTGCGGGCATTGGAATGTTTGCGCTTGGGTACTGCCATGATCGGTGACTCTGCCAATTGCCGGCGGGATTCCTACCGGCTAAGGTTTCGCTCAAATGGAAACCACCGATCGTAGAAATCAGGCGTCTGGCTGTCAAGCGGGGCTCACCGCCATCCGCGGCAAGCCTCTGACCTCGTTGGAGCGTGAGGCGAGAGTCAATCGCGTGCCACACGACTTTATATCGTCGGCCGGCCGCACATAATTCCAGCGGTTGAGTTATTGGTCCACCTCGGCGGTTTCCGCATCGGCCGCGCGGAAATGGGAACCCGTCTCGGAACCGGCGCCTCGCGACAGTTGCCGCTCGAGGATGGCTTCCTGGATCGCTTCCTCGTCATCCAGCATGCGGGCGAGGTATTCGCTAAGCTCGCGATGCACTGCTGCGGTTTGCGTCACGACCAGGCTCGCGCTGCGGGCATACGGCTGCATTTTTCCCTCGCCTCCGGCAACGCTCCAGGACTCGGGTGAAACCTGCGTCTCAATCCCTCGCATCAGCGGGTCAAAGTCGAGTTTTAGATATCCGTGTTTCTTCGAAGGCGAGACTAAGCCCGCGACGTTGTATACGCACGTAGAGTACTCTGCCTGCAGGCGAGCCTGCTCATCGACTGGCTTAATGGTCAGTTCAATCCAATGCGAAGCGGTCCCTTTCGCGGCGGCCGCTAACACGATCGTTGCCTCCTTGCCAAAAGCAACCGTTCCCAGATAGCGTCCGCTGCTGCTGAGAAGTTCGCGATCCGCGAGATCGGCTGACAAGTCGCAATGACAATAAGCCACGTCCGCGTCGAGGCGAACTTGATTGGCACTCTTGGGGTCGACCTTTACCTTAATCTGGTGACCAATCTGAACCGTTTTCGTGCCCTGCTCGCCGGGGACATTCAGGCTGAGGCTGTCCAACTCGGCCACGCCGCCGGAGGTTTTCAAGCGGATCCGCACAGGAATGACGGTTTCTTTCCCCGCCGGAACCACCACAACGATCAGTCGGCGGTCCTGGCCAGGTTCAAAAACTTTGCAGCTCACAACATATCCGGTTGTTTGGTTTCCGGTCGTTTGATCGCAATTCAGCTTCGCCCCTTCCTCCGCCGCGGCCCAGGGCGGAACGAACAGCACCGCAACTAACGCCGCAGACCGCAACCACAGGCTCCGCATGGCAGACTCCTTTGGGCAAGCGTGACACAGCCGAACCGGCGCCGCCGGCAAGAAATGGCCGCGATTGAAGCAAATTCGCGGCTCCGCGCGAAGGCCGATATCGCGCGGCTTTGCCAGAGATTCAGCGGGATCTACGCGATCTCTGAGGGTCGTGGGGCGTAGCACGAAGGCCAACGACGCACTTGCGGTGCGCGAAGCGACCTGGATCGTCTTTCCGCAGCGCGCGGCAGCCTGGATACCGGATAGGACCGAGCACGGCGACAGCTACTTGCCCAGCAGTGTTTGCATGCTGGCACGGGCCTCGTCGAGTGCGGCGGGGAGCTTTTCAGGATGCTTGCCGCCGGCCTGCGCCATGTCGGCTCGGCCGCCGCCGCTGCCTCCTACGGCTTTCGAGGCCGTGCGGACCCATTCGCCCGCATTGAGACCCTTGCCCTCCAGGTCACGGGTGATGCCGGCAACGAGCACGACTTTGTCTTCGCCGCGACTGGCCAAAAGCACCGCCGCCGAGCCGGCCTTGCGGCGCAGTTGATCAATCAGCTGCCGGATGGCGTCGGGAGTTCCGCCAGGAATTTCCGCCACAATCAATTTGGCGCCGCCGACTTCGCTGGCTTGCGACAAAAGCTCATCGGCCGAGACGCCGCTGGCGGCGCCCCCGGCGGAGACTTGCTTCTTCAACTCACGGACTTCCTTGACCAAAGCCGCCACTCGTTCCGGCGCGTCATTGGGCGGCACGCGCAAAACGGCGGCCACATCAGCCAAAGCCTGCTCATTACGGCGCACTCGTTCCAACGCAGCCGCGCCGGTGACGGCAATCACGCGACGCGTGCCGGCGGCGACGCTTTCTTCGCCGATAATCTTGAACAACCCGACCTGGCCGGTGCTATCGAGATGCGTGCCGCCGCAGAGTTCCTTGCTGAACTCGCCCATCGAAACCATTCGCACCATGTCTGGGTATTTCTCGCCGAACAGCATCATCGCTCCCGCCTTACGCGCCTCGGCGATCGGCAGCGTAGACCAACGCACGGGATCGGCGGCCGCCACGCGCTCGTTGACCTCGTCCTCGATCTTGGCAAGTTCGTCTCGCGAGACCGAATGTGGATTGGTGAAGTCAAACCGCAACCAGTCGCGATCGACCTTCGAACCCTGCTGCTGGGCGTGACGCCCCAAGTGCTTCTGCAAAGCGTAATGCAAAATGTGGGTGGCCGAGTGAGCGCGGCGAATGCCCTGCCGACGTTCCACGTCGACGTTGGCGGTGACGGTCGCGCCTTGCTTGATCACGCCTTGGCGCAGGTGTCCGCGGTGCAGGATGAAGCCGCCTTCCTTTTGCGTATCAATCACTTGAAAGCGGAAACCGTCGCCGAGGATTTCGCCCGTATCGCCTACCTGGCCGCCGCTCTCGCCGTAGAACGGCGTTTTGTCGAGCACGACGACGATCGGGTCTTGATGATCGACCTCGTCGACCTGGTCGCAGAGTCGATCATGCGCGATCAGGCCCACGATCTTGGCCGAAGCAGAAGCCATCTCGTAGCCGACGAACTCGGTGCCGTGCATGGCCTTCTTCAGACCGTCGAGCGGCCCCGATTTGAACAGTTCGATCTTGCGTTCGGAGCCCGACTCTTTGCCGTGCTCTTTCATCGCTTCGTCATAACCGGCCCAATCGAACGTGAAATTGTGTTCCGCCGCCAGCGTTTCGAACAACTCAGGCGGAAAGCCGTGTGTGGTGTACATGTCGGCTGCTTCGCCGCCAGAGACCATCATCCGGCCTTCGCTCTTCATGGCCTGAAAGATCTTGTTAATCCGCTCGAGACCGCCGTCGATGGTAGAAAAGAAGTTATCTTCCTCCTTCTCGATCACCTGGCTGACGCGTTCAATCGTCTCCCCCAGTTCCGGATAGGGCTGTTTCATGGCAGCCGCCACCGCGGGCACGAGCCGGTAGAGGAACGGCTGTTGCAATCCCATCTGCCGCCCATCGAGCACAGCGCGCCTGAGCAACCGCTTGATGACGTATCTCTCTTTCTTGGCGCCTGGATAAACCTCTTCGTGAATCGCGAAGGCGCAAGCTCGGACATGATCAGTAATCCGTCTCAGCCGTCGCCCATTGTCGCTGGCCGGATCGTACTTGACCTTGGCTACCTGGGCGGCGGCTTCCACGATCGGCCGCAGAATATCGATGTGAAAGTTGCTGTCGACGCCTTGCAACACGGCCGCGGTGCGCTCCAGGCCCATGCCGGTGTCGATGTTCTTGCTGGGCAGCGGCCGCAAGTTGTTAGGGGGATCGCCCACGCGGTTGAACTGAGTGAATACCAGATTCCAGATCTCGACCGACCCGCCGGTATCAGGATGAAAGAAAATCTCGCTGCACGGCCCGCAAACGCCGTCAGGCCCCTGGCTGGGGGCTCCGGCCGGCCAGAAGTTGTCGTTTTCGCCCATCCGTTCGATGCGATCCGGCGACAGCTTGATGTCGCGAGTCCAGATCTCGGCTGCCTCGTCGTCATCCAGGTAAACCGAGACGGTCAGCCGGTCAGCCGGCAATCCCAGCCACTTTTTACTCGTCAGAAATTCCCAGGCCCAGTTGATCGCTTCGCGCTTGAAGTAGTCGCCGAAGCTGAAATTGCCGAGCATCTCGAAGAACGTATGGTGGTATGCCGTACGGCCGACATTGTCTATGTCACCGGTTCGCAAACATTTCTGGCAGGTCGTGGCGCGGGTGAAGTCGAGCTTGCACTTGCCGAGAAAGTGGTCCTTAAACTGATTCATGCCGGCCGGCGTGAACAATACCGACGGGTCCCAACGCGGCACAAGCACGTCGCTCGGACGACGCACACATCCTTTGGACTCGAAGAAGGAGAGATATTTTTCGCGGAGTTCGTCCGTTTTCATGGCTCTTGTGCGAGACTCGGGGGACACGAGAAGATGGGCCTTTTGGCCCGATTAAACCGCTGATGATAGCGGGACGCTCGATTGGCGACTAGCCGACCTGCAAGCAAGACGCGGCTTGGCGCCAGGCGGGAGCATGCCGGATTAAATGCGCCTTCGCGAATCGTGGCGCTTCCCTGACAGCTGCCAGGCAGCTATTCCGGAGCGATGTTGACAGCCTTCAATTCGCCGTCGGGGCTAATGATTCGTAGCCGCACCGCCCCGTTTTTGTCGGCCACCGCCCGACGAAACTCATCCGGAGTCTCCACTGGCGTGGAACCGACATGGCTAATGCGCGTACCCGGACGCAAGCCGGCGCGCCATGCCGGACTTTCGGTTTCGACGTCGCGAGCGGCAACACACACGCCGGAGAAACCTGACAACCGAGCAAAGTCGGCGATTTCGCCGGGGTTCACCTGCCGGGTCACGGTCGGGTAGTCGACTCGCATTCCGCGCCATGCGGGAGGCCGCTCAGTGACGATTTGTTCGAGCGCCAGAGGGTATTTGCTCAGTACAACTTTCTTCTGCAGCGTCTGTCCGCCTCGCAGAATCGTCAATGTCGTAGTCGCCGCCGGCGGTAACTTGCCAACGTGCAGTTTAAGTCCATCCGCGTCGTAAATCGGTCGACCGTCCACATGAGTCACAATGTCGCCCGGTTCAACTCCATAACGGGCGGCTGGGTCGCCGGGGCGCACATCCTGGACGAGCGAGCCGTGCCAACCCTTCAGTACATCAAGCGGATGCAAGTGCTGGGGGACGATGCCCAGCAGCCCGTATTCCACTTCTCGCCCCTTCTTGAGCGTATCGACAATACGTCGGAAGCTATCGTCGACGGGGATCGCATAGCCCGCAGGCAGTTCGTAGCCGGCCGTGGCTGCCAGCGAAGTCGTCAAACCAACCATTTCACCGCGCAAATTCAGCAGCGCTCCGCCGCTCGTGCCAAGATTCAGTTTCGCATCGGTTTGGATCAGCGTGCCGAAGTGATGCAGCATTTTCGTGGCGTCTGTCGCCGGCAAATGATCGACGCGCGGCGGCGATCCAGCCTTTCGCGCGAGGTTGGAGACAATTCCCCAACTGGCGCTCGCCTGACCGTCGCGCGCAATGGCATACGGATTACCGAGCGAAATGACAATTTGTCCCTTATGCAGTGTCGTTGCGTCGCCCAATGAAATTGGCACGAAGTCGTTGTCGCTTTTCAATCGTGGCTGCTTCAGAGCCAGCACCGCCAGATCGCTGCGAGGATCGGTCGCCTTAATCTGCATTTCGAAGACTTTGTGATCGATGGTCGTCACAAAGTGGTCGCTGTCGGCGTCGATGACGTGCGCGTTGGTAAGCACGAGCCCGCTGGCATCAATAATCACGCCTGTGGCAAACTCGTTAGGCACGAACTCCGGATCGCGAGGATCAGCCGGCACGTTGCCTGCCTGTCGCGCCGCCAAGCCCAGTAGATCGGGCTGCGCATCGTGACGTGCGTATTCCGACGATTTGCTGCGCCGCGCGATGCTGACGACTGATTTCTCCGCGCGAGCGATGGCACGGGCAACCACTCGCTCCATGGCCGAAACCAATTGCAGATCGGCCTCGGCTTGCGCATCAAGTCGATCGTCTTTACGCTCCCCGGCGATTCCCGATTCTGCGGGCGCCTGCGCTTGCGCACGAGAGGTGGTTCCGCCGGCCAGCGTTAGCGCTAATGCCAACGCCAGCAGGCCCATCGGTCCGCACGAACGTCTGCTCATGGGTACGCACTCTCACCGGTCCCGGGAAAGCACTGCGTCCCAACGCGAGCCGACGCTAGTCGGACTCTCGAACACGCCGCTTTCCGAAGTTATTCTTCCGCCGCCCCACTCGCCCCGTCGCCACCCGCCGCACCGGCAGTCGTCGTGGCTCCGGCCGCCAGAATCTTGGCCTTCAATTCCTCGGTAAACGTTGGATTCTCTTCGAGGTAGGCTTTGGCCTTCTCGCGACCCTGCCCTAGCTGCAAATCGCCATAACGGAACCACGCCCCCGAGCGGACCACGAGTTTCTGGGCGATCGCCAGGTCGAGCACGTCCCCCTCGTAGCTGATGCCGTTGGTATGCATCATATCAAACTCGGCGACTCGGAAGGGGGGCGCAACCTTGTTTTTCACCACTTTGGCACGCACGCGCTGTCCCACAACCTCTTCCCCCTCCTTGAGTTGGCCAATTCGCCGCACATCCACTCGGCAAGAAGAGTAGAACTTCAAAGCGCGGCCGCCCGGGGTCGTTTCAGGGCTGCCAAACATGACCCCGATTTTCTCGCGGATCTGATTGATAAAGATCACCGAAGTCTTGCTTTTGGAAATTGCGCCGGTCAACTTTCGCATCGACTGGCTCATCAGCCGGGCTTGTAAACCCACGTGAGAGTCGCCGATCTCGCCATCCAACTCCTTTTGCGGAACCAAGGCCGCAACCGAGTCGACGACGATTACGTCGACCGCATTCGACTTAATCAGCATTTCGGTGATATGCATCGCCTCTTCGCCACTGCTGGGCTGGCTGACCAAGAGCGTCTCCAGCTCCACCCCAAGCTTCTTGGCCCAACTGGGGTCTAAGGCGTGTTCTGCGTCGATAAATGCCGCAATGCCGCCGGCGCGTTGCGACTGGGCAATCACGTGCAGGGCCAACGTCGTCTTGCCGCTCGATTCCGGCCCGTAAATCTCGATGATACGCCCGCGGGGAATGCCGAAACCGCCCAGCGCCAGATCGAGCGAGAGGCTGCCGGTCGGGATCCCTTCGATGCGAATGCCGTGCTCGACGCCCAGCGGCATGATTGCCCCTTCGCCGAACTGCTTTTCGATCTGCGCCAGCGTGTTCTTCAGCGTCGGGTTTCCGTCCAGCATCGAGTTGGCGGCTTCGGCCTTTTTGCCCGTCGCCTTCCCAGCAGACTTCGCCATCGGACCTTCCTTCTTGGCCATACGATGATTGGACTTTTCGGCGGCTACCATAGATTTCTTCCTTCTAATCTTAAATGCCCTGATCTGGCTCGCCCGGAATGGGCAACGAGAGCTTTTTGAACCAAAAACGAGAGCTTTTTGAACCAAATAGGTGAACTGATGAATACTATATCGGTGTTCACTAGTCCATTCAAGTTTAGTCGCACAAAGTTTTTTTTCCGCCGGCCAACCTCCTGGGGTGAATCCTGGTAAATAACGGGCGGTAGCGCCTGCGCCGACGTCAGGCATCGCCTTCGACGACCCATCTTATCAAACCGCGAAACCCCGGGCCTACCGGCCATTCAAGGGCGCCGTCGCCAGCACTTCGTACGTCGGCCCGTCACGGCCTAATTCGCTGGAAAAGACCACGATTTCATCCACGCTCGACACGCCGCCAGAGAAATCGACCTCGCGC
>JAICIG010000121.1 GCA_025924495.1 Pirellulales bacterium
CGACGTCGACGAGATCTACTCCAACGATGGTTCGGCGTGGCACGGCGGCAATGTCATCAGCGCTGGCACGACCAAGCTGAGCGTCGGCCAAGACCTCGCCATTTACGAATTCTCAGATGGCGGCGTAGAGCTGTTCGGCATCGGCGCGAGCGGCAACATCATTCAGGTGCAAAAGTCGAGCGGTTCTTGGGGCGTCTATTTGAGCTACTCGGGCTTCGTCACGACCTCCTCGGTGTCGGAGTATGTATCGACAAGCCCGTTCGTGATGCAAGTATTTGGCTTGGGTACGGACGGCAACCTTCGTCTGGCCCAGTATGCCAGCGGGTGGAACGAAAATAATCTCGGATAGGTCAAGATCGCTCCGCTCGTCGGCAAGCGGCGAACAGTTCGCCAGTTTGCGTACCGGTAACAGCGCTTTATCCAGCCACTGCCTCGCCACTACGCGAGGCAGTGGCGAGGAAGCGTGTGTTAATAACATTTCGGGGGCAGTCGAGGGCGATTGCTATAATTCATCTTGTGTAAAAGCTTGTGGGCGTAGGTTCTCATCCCGTGCAGGATTTAGGCGTTCGTTCTTGACGCGGACTTTGAGCGCGGTTTTGTTTATTGATCAGTTCAAACCGGCGCGGCGCAGACGGTGAGGTCAGCAGCAGTCATTAAGTAATGGGATCATGCGGCCTGCTCCGCGGGGACGCGAACCGCTCTGCAACTAGAGAGACGACGATGAGATTGCTTGCCCTGCAAATGCGTTTATAAGACGATCATCGGCGGCGACCGGCAAGCGGCAGAGCGCCGGCAGAGGCTTTTCTCGCGCGCAGTGGTTAGAATGGCGGGCAGGGATGAGAACTCCTAGCAACGCGGAGGCAAATCGCCATGCTTCGTCTGTCTTTGCTGGCCTGCATCGCGTTGCTCGCTGGCTGTAGTTTTCACGAACCGGTCGGCGTGGTGCTGGTCTACGAAGCGGATACGACCCCAGACCCGTCGGCCGATGCAGTCGCCGTCGAGAAACTCGTGGCTGCAGTGCAGCGGCGAGTCCGCATGGTCGGCGAGGCGCAGGCAGACCGCGACGGGCGGATCGAGGTCCGCGTCTATGGCAACGATCCGACGGCCGTCCGCCGGCGGCTTGACCAAACCGGCGTACTTGAGTTTCGCATTGTCGCCAGCGGGCGCGACGACCGCCATCGCGATATTGTGGCACTGGCCGAAAAACTGGGGCCAGACAGCGAGCAGGAAAGCGCTGAAGGAAGCGTCGAAGTGCTGGACGAAGGCATGGCCGTGGCCAAATGGGTCAAGGTTGTCGAAAGCGAAGCCGACCAGTTTGCCAAGCATGATGACTTCGTAAGCCGCCGAGACGGCAAGGGCCGCCTGGAGATCCTGGTCATGCTCGACGAATACAACGTCACGGGCAAGTACCTCGCGAGCGTCTCCCCGGGCGTCGATCGCATGGGCAAGCCCTGCCTTTCTTTCGCGCTCAACGCGGAAGGGGCGCAGCGTTTTGGGCGCTTCACCAGGGCCAACCTGCCCGACGAAGGCGCTGATAACTTCAGCACGCTAGCGATCATCCTTGATAGAAAGGTTTATACGGCGCCGGTGCTTCGCAGCCGGATCGGCGACCGCGCCGAAATCACAGGCAACTTTACTGCTGCGCAAACGGAAGAAATGGCGGCCGTGCTCAGCGCAGGCTCGTTGCCGGCGCCTTTGCGGCTGGTCTCCGAACGACGCACCAAGAGCGGAGAGTAGCACGCGCGCTTTCTCAAGCGTGAGTCTTTCAACGCGGCAGGGAAGAACTGTCGGCCTTGGCTTCGGCCGAGGACGGGCACAATCGGATAACGCCCAACTATTGAGCGCCGCGCAGAAGGGCGGAATTCTGTGGAGACATAGTGACACAGATATGTGGGGCGATGCGTGGCACGCGCTGCGAACGCGCGGCCCACTTTTCGACCGGCGTGGTACGCCCGCGAGCGTTTACATAAACTCTGGGTATCTTTTCTGGGTCTTTCTGCCGCAGGAGAATCAGTCATGCTTGGCCGCCGGCGCAGCGGTTTCACGTGGGTGGAACTGGCGGTTTGCATTGCAATCGTGTTGCTTTTGCTGGCGCTGTTGCTGCCGAGCGTGCGGTCGGCTCGTGAACCTGCACGGAGAAACACGTGCAACAGCAACCTGCATGTCGTTGGCTTGGCAATGATGAATTATGTGTCCGGCAGCGGCGGGGAATATCCCGGCTACCTCGAACCGCTCGAGCTGTCAGTCGGAGACGCTGGCGGCAGTGTCGTCGAATCACGGAGAGTAACGTGGGTCGTTCCGATGTTGCCCCACGTCGAACGGGCCGATCTTTACCGCGAGTTTCGTAGCGGCCGTTTCCCGGAAGACAAACCAGCAGAGGCGAAAGTCGACGAACGATCGCTTTATATGAGTCTGCTCGTCTGCCCGTCAAACCCACCCCAGACCAGCTTTCCGCCGCCTTGCAGTTACGCCGTCAATACCGGCCAGCCGGACGTGCCGGCGTTTGCAGGCGATGAAGAGCGAAAAGGCTATCCCTGCGACTGGCCGGCCAATGGCGTGTTCTTCAATCGGTTCATCCATGGCGAAGTCAATCCCGTCGGAGCGCCGCTGGCGACCATGACGCAGGATTTCATCTTCGAGCGTGATGGAACATCAAATACTTTGCTGGCCAGCGAGCGGATTGATGCGGGGAGTTGGGTCTTTCCGCCCGCAGCGCCGCTGGAGGCCGAGGCGGCGCTGGGCTTCGTTTGGCGGCCTTCGGCGAGCAGTCGGCCGCCGTTCGAACCGCCCTTGCCGTCGCAGCGCATCAACGGGCCGGCCGATTCGGCGCCGATCAACAACGCTCGGCCTTCGAGCAATCATCCGGGCGGCGCGATGGTCCTATTCTGCGACGGGCACACGCGCTTTATCAGCCAGGATATCGATTACGGCGTTTATTGCCTGCTGATGACGCCCGACGCACGAGAGTGCAACGCGCCAGGCCAGACCGAACTTGTAAAGCCATCGCGAGCCAACAACTACGGATACCTGCGGACGGAACAGTTCACACAGAATGCCCTGGAGTAGGCCCGTTCGCGACGGCTGGGCGAACGATAGGCCGACCGTCTTCGCTGTAGGAAGTGTCGCTTTTCGTTCCCGCGAAAAGTCAACTCTTCGCGGGAGCGAAAAGCACGTGCAAGCGCTCCCAATCAAGGCGTGAGCGTCAGCGACTTGATCTTGAAATATGAATGGTATGAGGTGAGAAACAACCAATCGGTGCGGGGAACCTGCCACTCGGGTTGCACCGACAATCTGCCTGGATCGCCGACCCACTTGTAAGTCGGCTGATCGTCGACGGAGAGTTCGACTGAATTCGGCGTCACGCGGACTTCGAGTCTGACGGTGGCTTCGAGCGGCAGCAGCACTTTGCGCAGCGAAGTAGGATTCGCATTCGCCTTTTTGCCGTCCAGCAGATGCAGCCCGGCGACCGTACCGCCGTAACTGTCGAGCACCAGCATTACCTGGCGCCCGCCCACGATCAGCCCGAAACCTAACTGGTCCTGGCCCTCTTCGCGTTTCACGGTCGCCTGGATGGAATACGAGTCAGGCGGGTCGAGGGGAATCTGCAGCCGGGCGAACGTCTCGCGATGGCACGTTAGTTCGCCATTCACAAAGTGCCAAAGGCCATGCACGGCGTCGAGGTAAGGATCGATCGTTTCCAACAGATCGATTCGTTTCGAAGCGTCTTTGACGATTGCCGCAGGCTCGCGGCGTCGCGGAAGCAGCGTGATTGGCAACGGCGACTTCCCGTCCGTGGGACGATAGATGGCAACCACGCCTGACTGAAGCTCCGAGAAATCGAGCGGCGCCCGCGAAACCGTCTTGCCCGCCGGCCCTACGTTTTGCTGGAGCACGCCGACGGCATGGGGCGATGTTACTTCTTCAATAATCGCTGTATGGTGAGGAAAACCGGCATAAACTTTGCCGTTCTTCCCCACGAACTTCGCAGCCTCAAACTGAATGATATCGCCCGGCAGGAATGCTTCGCCTTCGGCCAGTTGCCGCCCCCAATGGTATATTCCCGGCCGCTCGGCGCCGGCGCTTTTGAGGGCTTCTGTCGCGGCGTTCGAGCATTCTCCCTCGCCAATTCGCTGACCAAACCGCTGCTGAAGGAATTGGAGAACCTTGCGATTCAAATCGGGAACATTGGCGGCCAGCGACAGAGCCTTGGCATCGAGGGACGCATTCAGCCGTTTCGCCACGCGAGGCTTCTCACGGAAATAGACCGCCAAATCGGCTCGTAGACCGTCCTTACGGCTTTCGAGTTGTCCCAAGACGATCCCATCGAAACCAGGCGTGCGCTTCCAGCGAGCCAGCCCGGCGGCAAATTTCGCTTTTGATTCATCGGCCAGCCATGCGAACGCGGGTTCTCGTTCCGCGGACACCGCTTCGACTCCCCGGCTGCGAAGCGAGGCGATCAATTCGGCCTGCAGGGCGCCGCGAACGCGCCACGGCAGCTCGCGATTGGCGAGATCTCGCACGTAGACGATCGTGCGCTTGCCTTCCACTTCGCCGGCGAATTGATCTGCGGCCGAAGCAAGCGCCGCTTGCAGCGCCGGATACTCGCCCCTGCACACGGCCGCTTGCGCCAGCAGAAGAACGCCGACGGCGAGCGCACGATGAAGTACCATTTCGCGTCCCAGCAAATCCCACGAGGCTTAATTACAGCGGTCTTTCCGCGGCCGCCTGCCGAATCGGCAAGGAACGTCCGGCAAGACGCTCATCTACCACAGAGCAACTGTAGATTAGCGCACATTCGCGGCGAAGTTCAAGATAGCAGTGCAAAAAGCTCTGTCGATCGCACCGAGGCTTCTGCTTCGCGGGCCTCGTCGCCATTACCCGCCATCTGGCAGTTCGAGGCAAGAGATCGCCACTCCGTCGCCCAGCCGATAGTCATTCAGATCTGCGGAATTCAGAAATACGGCCGCAGCTTCGATCAGGCCGCGTTCATGGAAGAGCGGCAAGATATCGTCGATTCAATGCGCTAGCGCGGCTGGGCAACTTCTTTGCCGGCCGCAGCCGCGACAGGCGCCGCGGCAAGAATTTGAGCGATTGGAGCGCCCGGCGTCGAGCATCGGTTGGAAGTCTGTAAATTCCTTCTTTGCGCTAGTGCGTTTCGCTTTTTACCCTCGCGAAAAGCGACAACGCTTAGGGCGCCAGGAGGCTCCAGGCGTCGTTCCTTTGCGTCTCAGCGACTCGGCTGCCGAATGCGCAGGAGCTCAACCGTCATTTGTTTGGCACGCACCGCGATTGACTTGATCCGCCGCTGACCCGCGCACAATGCGCGGGTCCGCGGCGGCGTAAACGGCGAGCGTCTGGTTTACGAGCGGACGGGGCGGAGAGGGCGAGGCCCGCGATTACAAGCCCACCTGATCGCCGCCCAGTGCGGCGCCTTCGCCGCCTTGCTTGGAGCCCATCGCGCCCCACACGCCATAGGGGCTGGGCCCGGAGTTCACCTCAGCCGCTGTCAGGTTGCCGGTGTTGATATAGTCGCTGATGAATCTTACCGACCCGTCGACCATCACGCCGTTCACGCCGCCGGGATGATTGCTCGAGGGGGCGTACACGCCGCCGGCACTGTCCGCGTTTACGTTCGCGACGGTAGTGCAAGAGGGCGAGTTCGGTCCCAAAACGGTGGTAAAACCGCAGCGCTCCGTCTGGCCGTCAGTCCACAACGTGCCGAAGCGCCCCTTGATCTGGGTAGGATCGTTATAATAGATGCTGCTGGCGGTCGCGAGGCAAATGCCTGGGCTGGCATTGACGCCCGTCAGGCCATTGTACGTGCCTTCTTTGATGGTTGGCCTCGCCAATCCGCCGACCCCGAAGTTCGCCTTGATCCGCTCGCTCATGGCGATCGTATTGCTGGTGCCGTCGAGCACCATGGCCAGCGTGACAGTCCCGCTCTCGAGGAACACTCCGCGACTGTTGGCGGGATTCGTGATGTTGGTATTGTTGCCGATCGTGTCGCCGTGGCTAAATGCATAGTTGTTGTGAGCAATCGCGCCCGCAGCGGGCAAAGCCATGGTATCGGAAGGGCAAAGTAAAGAGGGCACCTGGACGTTCCAGTTGGCCCAGCCGTACCAGCCCGGCGGGCCGAGAGGCATTCCCATTTGGCTCATATTGCCCGCGACATTGCCGCCTGCCGCGATTTGGGTGTAGAGCGCCTGCTGTTCGATAAACGACAGTAGCGGAATGAATCCGCTGGCGCGGTTGGCATTGCCGCCGCTCCAAGCGTTGGAAGTCGACGTGCCGCCTTTGGCGAAAGGAAGCGAACGGTGGATGTCGTGATAGTTCTGCAATCCGATGCCCAATTGCTTTAGATTGTTGCTGCATTGCGAACGGCGCGCGGCTTCGCGAGCCGCCTGCACGGCTGGCAGCAAGAGGGCGATCAGAATGCCGATGATCGCAATTACGACCAGCAGTTCCACCAACGTGAAGGCGCTTCGGCACAGCCGGTTTGGGGCCTTCTTGCTCGCGACATCATCATGACCGTCATACGGATTTTCCATGGCGCTACCTCAATGAGCGATGAGAAATGAAAGCCGCGCCGTCGGCCCGGATCAGAATCTTCGACGGCCGTGAATCGGCTGGTAGTATGCCGGAGCAGGTAAATAATGTCAAAAAATATTTTCGCAAACACAATACTACAACTACAACGTGTATCTGTAATATAGACTTTCGGCCGGCGGGCTCGCACGGAGCCGGCGTAGGCATCTGGCTAGAACATTTCCTGCGCGCCGTTACGCGTCATGTGTCAGACGCACGAGAGTGCAATGCGCCGGGCCAGAACTAAGCTCGTGAAGCCATCGCATGCCAACGACTAACATGCTTGCGGACAGAACAGTTCGCGTAGGACGACCTGGTTCAGGCTCGTTCGCGAGGGAATGACGAAACAGATGCACGGCCCGCTTCGCCGTAGCTCGTTTTGCGTTTCGCTCCCGCGAAAAACGAACTTTTCGCGGGAGCGAAAAGAGACAATCTTGCAACCGCATGGCAAAACTTCTGCCGCTGGCGCGTTGCGCGCGAAAACCTTTATCGCCTTAGGCCAGGAGAGCGGTATGCTGATCTGAGCGATCCGATTGCTTTTCCAAGGCGGACTCCCATGTGGTCGCGTAAACGGCTGGATTTGGGCTGGGGCGATTTGGCGTTTGCGGCCTGGCGAGGCCTATGGTCTTCAGATCGAGCCGCGACGGAGCGCAAGCTAGCCGCGCTGCCGGCGGGCAAAGGCCAGTTACTGAGCAGTTTATCGGTCCGCAGTGCATTCGACCTGCTGTTGACGGCCCTGAACTGGCCCCATGGCAGCGAGTTGCTCGTCTCGGCGGTGACGATTCCCGATATGGTCGGCATCATCGAAGCGCATGGGCTGAAGGCGATTCCCATCGACTTGCGCCCGCAGGATCTAAGCCCGCGGCTGGACCTGCTGCAGTCGGCCATCACGCCCGGGACTCGCGGATTGCTGATCGCCCATCTGTTTGGCGGAAGAGTGAATTTGGACGCAATCGCCGAGTCGGCGCACCATCACGGCCTGCTGCTGATCGAGGATTGCGCGCAGGCCTTTCGCGGGCCGCACGACTTCGGCCATCCCCGAGCCGATGTCTCCCTGTTCAGTTTCGGGCCGATCAAAACGGTTACCGCGCTCGGCGGTTCGCTGGCATGTGTACGAGATGGAGAATTGCTGCAGGAAATGACCGCCATTCAAGCGGCGTATCCGTTGCAAAGTCGGGTCAAGTATCTGCGGAGAATGATCAAATACGCCGGTTTGAAGTTTCTCTCGGCGCCCGCTCCATTCCGTTGTTTGGCGCACGGCTGCCGTTGGGCGCGCGTCGATCTCGACCGGCTGGTCAATGGTTCGGTGCGCGGCTTTGAACGGCGCGAGCTGCTCAGACAGATTCGCCAGCGTCCATGCGCTGCGCTGTTGTCATTACTCGAGCGCCGCGTGGCTCGATTCGATCAGCGGCGGATGGAATCGCGCACCGCGCTGGGCCAAGGAATGGTCAATCGCTTGGCCGGCATCGCGACGGTTCCCGGCGCGGGTGCTTGCGAGCACACGCATTGGGTGTTGCCGGTCTTGACCAATCAGCCCAGGCGGCTGATTGGGTCGCTACGCGACGCCGGATTCGATGCCACTCAAGGCCAGAGTCTATGTGTCGTCAATCCGCCTGCCGACCGCACGGAGCTTGACCCTTCGGATGCAAGGGCTACGATGACCGGCATCGTCTTTATTCCATCTTATCCTGAATTGCCGCCCGCGGCATTCGAGAACCTGGTCCGGACGCTGATCGATTACTTTGACCGCTACGAACGAGCGTTTAGCAATCGAGGGCTTCCGCCGGTAAACGACTCCGCCGCCGGCCCGTCTGAGCGAGAGCTATGCACCACAACGCCTACATCGAGCGCATCGTCGATTTGAGCGACCCCCAGGCCAACTGCATCTTCAACATGTCGTTGGACGAAGCGATCGAATGCGTTGGTTCGGGCGATCCCGAACGCGTGCGCGCGATCGACGGCCAGTTCGCCTTGATCCATAGCCGCGGGCAGATCGTGCGGATGGCGCGATCGATCGGCCGGCCGCTGCGGTACTTCATTGCCAAGCGCGCCGAAGGTCCTTGCCTGGTCGTGGCCGAACGAATTGACGCCATCCGAGATTTTCTCGCCAGCGAAGGCCTTGTTAACCAGTTCTACCCATCCTACACGCGGATGGTGCCGGCGCATCACATTCTGGAGCTGGCGTTGGTCGGATGTCCTGACCCCAGTCCGACGCACAAGCGTTTTTTCGCTCCCCAGCGCAATTCCTTGCCGGCAGATCTCGATGTGATTGGTAAAGCCTACATTGGCGCATTGGCCGAAGAATGCCGCCGTTGGCTGCGGCAGATCGATCCGGCCGAACCGATCGGCGTGTTGTTTTCCGGCGGCATCGACTCGGGCGCCTTGTTTCTGGTGCTGTATCACGTGCTGCTGAGCGAAGGCCAGTCGCCGAGCCGCTTGAAGGCGTTCACGCTATCGGTTGACGGCGGCGGCGCCGATCTTCGGCAGGCGCGCGAGTTTCTCGAGGCGCTTGACCTGGGTCTGTTTCTGGAGCCGATCGAGGTGTCTTCGTCCGCGATCGATCGAAGCGAAGCCATCCGCGTGATCGAAGATTACAAGCCGCTCGACGTGCAGGCGGCGGCCGTGGCTTTGACGCTCTGCCGCGGTATTCGCGAGCGTTATCGCGACTGGAAATACCTGGCCGACGGCGACGGCGGCGACGAGAACCTCAAAGATTACCCGATCGAGGACAACCCCGAGCTCACGATCCGTAGCGTGCTCAACAACACGATGCTCTATCAGGAAGGTTGGGGCGTGGATGCGATCAAGCATTCGCTGACCTATTCCGGCGGCCAAAGCCGCGGGCACGTGCGGTCGTATGCTCCGGCTCGCATGCTCGGCTTTCGAGGTTTCAGCCCTTATGCGTTGCCCAACGTCATCGAAGTGGCGGAAGGAATTCCCTTTATTGAATTGACTGAATGGCGACACGACAAGCTATATGCCCTCAAAGGGGATATCGTCCGCCGCGGCATCGAAGCGATTACTGGGCTGACGATGCCGGTCTTCGAAAAGCGGCGATTTCAGCACGGCGCCGGCGGACAGGACGCTATGGCGCGCGAGCTGCCCGACGACCCGGCCGTGTACCGTCGCACGTTTGCGGAGATTTACGGCTAGGGCCGGCGTCTTCACTGAATGATCTCCGAAACTGAAATCTTGGCGGCACGGCCGGCGAAACAGCCAGTCGATACGCGCCGCCCGTATGCGTTTCTCGTCGAACAAGAACGCACTGCGGCCGGCGCGATCGAGAATGTGGCTACGGTGTTTCTGAGCAATCGCGAGTGCCCTTGGCGCTGCTTGATGTGCGATCTTTGGCGCCAGACGATGGACGAGACCGTTCCGCTCGGCGCCATCCCTGAACAGATTGATTTTGCGCTCGCCCAACTTCCGCCGGCCCGGCATATCAAGCTGTATAACAGCGGGAACTTTTTCGACGCGAAGGCCATTCCCTCGGACGACCATCGGGCGATCGCCGACCGCGTGAGCTGCTTTGACACAGTCATCGTCGAGAATCATCCAAAGCTCTGCGGCGAGGCGTGTGTTCGCTTTCAACACCTGTTGGGAACGAAACTGGAAGTAGCGATGGGGCTAGAAACGATCCACCCCGACGTCTTGCCGCGGCTGAATAAAGGCATGACGCTTGACGACTTCTCGCGCGCCGTCGAGTTCCTGCTCAGCCGCCAGATCGACGTGCGCGCGTTCGTGTTGTTGCGGCCTCCTTTTTTAAACGAGGCGGAGGGCGTGGAGTGGGCTTTGAAATCGATCGAGTTCGCCTTCTCGCGCGGCGTCGGTTGCGTTTCGGTGATTCCGACCCGGGGCGGCAACGGTATTATGGAACAGCTCCAGCACGACGGGCTGTACGCGCCGCCGAGGCTTGTTTCGCTCGAACGCGTGCTGGAAACGGGGCTCACACTGGCGCAGCGGTTTCCGGCAACGCCGCGAGTGTTCGCCGATTTGTGGGATGCCGAAAAGTTCGCTGCTTGCTCGCGCTGCGCCGCCGAGCGCATTGCCCGATTGAACCGAATGAATTTGAGTCAACAGGCGGCGCCGGCGGTCGAGTGCCCCCAGTGTGAGATTCGATGATCGACCTCAATGTCGATGTGGCCGTGATCGGCGCCGGATTCGGCGGCAGTTTGACGGCGCTATTGTTGGAGCGGATCGGGTTGCAGGCTGTGCTCGTCGAGCGAGGCGTCCATCCGCGATTCGCGCTAGGCGAATCGGCGACGCCGCTGGGCGACATGGTGCTTGGCGATTTGGCCGATCGTTACTCGCTGCCGCGGATCAAGCCGCTGGCCAATTTTGGTACGTGGCAGGAGGCTTACCCGGAGCTGCCGTGCGGGTTGAAGCGAGGCTTCAGCTATTTTCAGCATCGCCGCGGCGAAACGTTTGTTCCTCGCGACGATCATGCCAACGAGCTGCTTGTCGCTGCGAGTTATGCCGCCGCGGACGCCGACACCCATTGGCTTCGGGCCGACTTTGATCACTTCCTCGTCCGCGAAGCGCGGGCCACGGGCGTCGCTTATCTCGATCGCACGGAATTGACTGAACTGCTGCCCGGCGACCGCTGGGAGCTCATTGGTCAGCGCGGCGAGGAACGATGCCGCATTCAGGCGGCCTTCGTCATCGATGCCACAGGTTCCGGCGACATGCTCGTTCGACGTCTTGCCCTGCGGAACGAGGCGGCTGGCTTCTTGACGAACTCACGGACCCTGTACGGACACTTCCGGGGAGTGGGACGGTGGGGCGATTTGCTTTCTGCCGCTGGCGGAGGCGTGGGCGATCACACGTTCGATTGCGATGACGCCGCCTTGCATCAAGTGCTCGAGGGTGCGTGGATGTGGGTGCTGCGGTTCAACAGCGGCGTGACCAGCGCAGGCTTCATGCTCGACGTTGATCAATATCCGCTCGATCCTTCGCTGGCGCCGGCCGACGAGTGGAATTTGCTGATGAATCAGTATCCCTCGCTGGCCGAGCAATTCGCCGCAGCGAAGCTCGTCGGGCCGGAAGGAGGATTGCGCCGCACGGGCCGTTTGCAGCGGCGCGTCGAAAGGGCCGCCGGGTCCAACTGGGCCATGCTGCCGACGACAGCCTACACGCTCGACGCGCTTCACAGCACGGGCAATGCCCACACGCTGTGCGGCATCGAGCGATTGATCGGCATTCTCGAGCGACATTGGAACCGGCCTGAACTGGCGGCTGAATTAGAGCGGCACGACCAGATGTTGCAAGCGGAAATCTCCTTGATTGATCAGCTCGTCCACGGCTGTTACTTAGGATTCGGCCGCTTCGAACTGATGGCCAACTATACGATGTGCTACTTTGCGGCCGCCACCATCAGCGAAGCGCGGCGCCGCTCGCTCCGCAGCGAATGCCGCGATGCCTTTCTGCAGGCGACTGATCCTGAATTTTGCGGCGCCGTCGATGCCATTTATAATCGGCTGCGGTCGATCACGGCACAAAAGAGATGCAGCGCAACGGATGCTGCGGCATTTGCTGAATTTGTCGCCGATCGGCTCCAGCCCTTTAACATCGCCGGGCTATGCGACCCGGCGAAACGGAATATGTATCCGTTTACGGGGTAACTCCGGCAAGAGCGGCGAAATGTTGGCTCTGGTGAGCCGCCGAACATAGAATGGATCAAGGAGGCTATTCAATGTCAGATCGCGACCTAATCCTGCAGCAGGCGTTATCTTTGCCTCCTGAAGACAGAGCTTACGTTATCTCTGAGTTGGAACACAGCTTAGGGCAAGATTGGCCGGATTCTCAAGCGTTTTTAGCGGAATTAGAGCGCCGATCATTGGCCTACCGGACTGGCGCCACGACGGCCAGGCCGGTTGATGAGGTCCTCGCCGATCTGCGCCAAAAATACAGCGATGGAACGACGCCGTGAAGTTCCGAATGCTGGCCGAAGCGGAAGCCGAGGTCACAGCAGCGTGTGATTATTTAGATTCTCGGACGAAAGGACTTGCTGCTCGCTTTCTTATCGACTTGTCCGAAACGCTTTCCGCCCTGGTCGAACGGCCATTCAGCTTTGCGACGCTCGAAACCTTCCCCAATTCGCCTTACCGACGAGCGTTACTCTCCACTTTTCGCTACGTGGTCGTCTTCAAAATCTTGAACGACGAGGTCATTGTCGTCGCGATAGCACATGCCAGCCGCGACCCGGGGTATTGGCTAGGGCACCGTGATTAGTATCGGCGCCCTACGCGCCGCTCGGATTGCTGGTATCGTAGATTCGGTCACCGTCACTATCGAATTCGCGACGGGCAAGTCCTGTCCTTTAGTATGACGATCGCATTCTTGATGCGTTACAGGACTAAACCAGTTAGTTCTCGGCTCTAAGTCGGCGGTTCACCTCGTCGCGCTCCGAGGCGATCTGCCCGTCCACCTTCAACGCGCACTCGTCGCATATGGCGTGCTCGAGATCGCCAGCGAAGATTTGATAGCCCGCCGGCACGTCCAGTGGATGGGCGCAGCCAATGCACTCTGTCGTAAACTGGCGCGGATTGAGGAGCAGCACCAATTGAGCCATCAGGCAAACACGCCATCGATCGGCTCGCCCTCGGGCAAGACGAAGTGCGGCCGCCTTTGCAGGTCGTAGAGCCGCGAGGCCGTGTTGATGCCCAGCGCCCGGTAGATCGTCGCCGCTACATCGCTGGGCGAGTAGCCGCGGCCGGTGGGAAAGGCGCCCTGGCGATCGGTGGCGCCGATGACGTGGCCGGCACGGACGCCGGCGCCGGCGAAGAAGATGGAGCCGGCCGGGCCCCAGTGGTCGCGGCCGCCGAGGCTGTTGATCTTCGGCGTGCGGCCGAATTCAGTCAGATAAACGACCAATGTCGATTCCAACAGGCCGCGCGACTTGAGATCGGCGAGCAGGCCCGCGAAGGCCTTATCCATGCCCGCCACATGATAGCCGCGCTTGGCCATTTCGCTGATATGCGGCTGCTTTTGGGCCGGGACTGCATGGTTGTCCCACAAGTTGCCATAATCGCCATCGTAGCCGTAATCGACCATCACAAACCGCGCGCCGGCTTCGACGAGGCGCCGAGCCATTAGGCAGCGGCCGCCGAGTTTCGTGCGGCCATATTCCTCGCGCAGTGCTTCGGGCTCTTGCGACAGGTCAAACGCTTTTCGTACGGCCGGCTCGGCGAGCAGATGAAAGGCGTTTTGATAATGCCCGTCCATCGCGCCTCGCTTCTCGGCATCGCCCACGGCGCGATCGAGCAGTCCGCGCAGTTGTGAGCGGCGGCCGAGTCGATCGATATCCAGGCCTTCGACCAGCTCAAGCGCTTTGGGCAGCAAGTCTTCGTTGGCCAACGGCGACGGATTGTCCGATTTCTCGCCCACCGTAAAGTCGGGCTGCTCTGGCTCGCCGCCGACGCAGAACGGGGCGTACTGTCCGCCCAGCCAGCCGCCGACAAATTCATTCACCGGCGGCGGACCAGGCCGCGTGATGCCGGGCACGGCGATATAACCAGGAAGTTGGTTCCGCGGGCCTTGCAGATATGCCACGATCGAGCCGATATTCGGCTCGCTCGTGATCTGCTGCATGGTCACCTTCAGCCCTGAGAGGCAATGCACCTGGCTGAGGAAGTGATCGTTGCTCTCATGCGAAAAGCTGCGCACCAGGCAGAACTGATCGGCGATCTTCGCCAGGTTCGGACAGCTTTCAGCGAATTGCACGCCGGGCAGCTTCGTGGCGATTGGCGCCAGCGTGCCGCGAATCTCTTCCGGCGCCTCGGGCTTCGGATCGAGCGAGTCGTGATGCGTTACGCCGCCGGCCATCCACAGCAGAATGACCGACTTGGCTTTGGCAGGACCCGCCGAAGATTCAGAAGACGGCCCGGCCTTCATCACGCCGGGCCACAATGTCGACGCGACGCCCAGAGATCCCACGCGCAGCAAATCGCGACGGCTCCACGGCCCGCGGTAGCGGTCGAAGCTCGATCGAATCCGGGCCATCGAAATCTCCCTGGCAGCTATGATCTACTCAGTTCCGAATTCCGCTTTCCGAACTTGCTACATCCACTCTTTGATCAAGCGACCTTCGTTCAGCCGAATGGGCCGACCGTCGGGCGTGATGTGGATGGTGTCGAGCGGAATGCCAAGCTTCGTGTAGATTGTAGCTGCGATATCTTCGCTGAGATACTCGTGATCCAAAGGCCGGCCCCCTTCGCCATCCGTCTTGCCCAGCACGGCGCCGCCGGGAATGCCGGCGCCCGCCATGATCGCAAAACCGGCCGTCGACCAGTGGTCGCGACCGCTGGCCGAGTTGATTTTGGGCGTGCGACCGAAGTCGGTTAGCCACACGACCATGGTCGTGTCGAGCAAACCGCGTTGTTCCAAATCGATCAACAACTCGGGGAGAGCCTGATCGACCGGCGGAATCAATCGCTTCTCGAGCGATTCAAAATTCTTCTGATGCGTGTCCCAGCCGCCGTCGGTTACGGTGACGAACCGCACGCCTCCTTCAATCAGCCGCCTGGCCAATAGCAGGCTCTGGCCGAACTTGGTGCGGCCGTAGCGATCTCGCAGAGCCGGGTCTTCGCTGTCGATTTCGAAGGCCTTTTTCGTCTCGGGCGCGGTCACCATATTGAAGGCGGCCTTGTAGTGCTCGTCGAGAATTCGGAAGGCGTCCGGCTGTGCATCGGCCCGCTTCTGCACTGCGTCGATGGCGGCCAGCATGCTTCGGCGCCGGTCAATCCGCGCGGCATCGGTCGATTTCGGGGGCGTAATATCGCGGACGACAAACGGCTCTTTGCTCGGATCAGCCAGCATTTCGAAAGCGGCATGCTCCAGACCCAAGTAGCCGGGCGCTCCGCCGCCGAAACGGCGATCGATATTGCTCCCCAGTTGCACGTACGGGGGCATCGGCGTCTTGAAGCCCAGTTCGCGGCTGACGACTGAGCCGAAACATGGATAGGTGACGGCTGGAGTGAACGGGTGGCCCGACATCACATAGGCGTCGGCCGTACCGTGGCTGCCGTTGCGCGGGTTCCAGCTTCGCAATAGCGCGAAACGCTTTTGCTCTTTGGCCATCCGCGGCACGATCTGGGTGAACTGCACGCCAGGCGTCGGCGTGTCGATCGTCTGAAATGGCCCTCGAACGCTCACGGGCGCTTCGGGCTTGGGATCGAACGTGTCGTGATGGCTGGTGCCGCCTTGCGTCCAGATCAGGATACAGTTGATTTCGCGGCTGGCGCGACCTGCGGCTGCCAACGCTTGCTTTTGCGCGAGCGCCGCCGGCAGAGAAACGCCGAGCCCGGCCAGCGCGCCGATCTGTAGAAAGGAGCGGCGGCTAGTTCCTTCGCAATCGCGGGTCTTGCCCGTCCATACGTTCAGCATGATCGCCAGCTCCTTTTCCTTGGTGCTATTCGTTCACCCTCATCGGTTGCTAGCCGTCGCCGCCTGCTTCGCTCCGCACTCCGCGCTTCCCTACATCCACTCTTTGATCACGCGGCCTTCTTCGACGAGGCGAATGGGGCGGCCGTCGGGAGCGGTGTGAATGGTGTCGAGCGGAATACCCAGCTTGGCGTACATCGTGGCGGCGATATCTGCGGTGAAGTACTCATCATCGATCGGACGGCCCCCTTCATCGTCCGTCTTGCCGAGGATCGATCCGCCCGGAATGCCGGCGCCGGCCATCATGATAAAACCGGAACTGGCCCAGTGGTCGCGGCCGCTGGCCGAATTGATTTTGGGCGTCCGGCCGAAGTCAGTGAGCCACACGACGAGAGTCGTCGATAGCAGCCCGCGCTGCTCCAAATCGATCAGCAGTTCGGGAATCGCCTGGTCCAAGGGGGGCAACTTGCCCTTCATGCCTTTGAACAGATCGGCATGGTGGTCCCAGCCGCCGTCGGAAACGGTGACAAACCTTACGCCCGACTCGATCAGCCGGCGAGCCAACAGGCAGCTTTGGCCGAACGGATTGCGTCCATAGCGATCTCGCAGCGCGACCTCTTCACTGTCGATGTCGAACGCCTTTTTAGTCTCGGGCGCCGTGATCATGTTCAGCGCCGTCTTATAGTGCTCGTCGAGCGCGGCGAAGGCGGTCGGCTGCGCTTCGATCTTACGCTGCAGGCCGTCGATGGCGCCAAGCATGCTACGCCGCCGCTCGATGCGCGGCACGTCGATGCCGCCAGGCGGCGTAATGTCGCGAACGTTGAACGGCGTGGCGTTGGGATTGGCCAGGAGTTCAAACGCGTTGTATTCGGCGCCCAGGATGCCCGCCGTGCCGCCGCCAAACGTAGCATGGTCGACCGCGCCACCCAGTTGCACGAACGGCGGCATCTTGGTCTTGAAGCCCTTCTCGCGCGAGATCACCGAGCCGTAGCACGGATAGACCACCGACGGGTTGATCGGATGGCCCGACATCATGTACTGATCGGCGACGCCGTGACCGGCGTTTTGCGGATTCCAGCCGCGCAAGATCGCGAAGCGTTTCAGCTCTTTGGCCATCCGCGGCACGATCTCGGTGAACTTCACGCCGGGGACGGCGGTATCGATCACCTGGTATTCGCCCTTCACGCTGGCCGGAGCTTCGGGCTTCGGATCGAACGTGTCGTGGTGGCTTGTGCCGCCTTGCGTCCAGATCAGGATGCAGTTGACGTCGGTGACCGGCGTTGTCGCGGCCGATGCCTTCTTGCCCGCCAAGATGCCAGGCAACGTAAGACCTAAACCAGCCAGTGCGCCCACTTGCAGAAAATCGCGACGATGGACGCCTTGGCAATCGCGCGTCGTCCCCTGCAGAAACTTGAGCATCGGCTGCTACTCCAGAGGCGGGAAGGTTCGAGGCGGGGTGTCGAGCAGACGCTTTGATTATATCGGCCCCCACGGACCAATCAAGAAGAGATGATGCGTCGTAAGCGCACGTTCCCTGCCTATATCCAGATGAGCCGCCTGGTAGCCGCACCATTCAAGCGGCGTCAAATGTTGCCAAAACAGAAAATGCTCGATGCTGCGACTAAAGATCTAAGCGATATCTTCCATCGCCCGTCAAAAAAGTCTTGGCACGCGGCGCGCTTCCCGTACATAATAAGGCATTGATCGGTCACCCGCCCGGCGATTAGTTCCGTGTGCATCCCCTGCCCGGAAAAGCTGATTGCCGCACAAAAAAGTCGGAGACTTCCGCGTGCTGTTCGCCCAAACTGCTCTGGGTATCTCGCGCTGGTTCGCTGCGGTTTCCATGTTGACGGCGTTCTGTGTCGTCGGCCCTGCGGCGCTTCAGGCAGCCAGTTTTCAAGTATCTCCCGCCCAAGTCGCGCTCGAAGGCAACTACGCCCGGGCTCAACTGGTCGTCACGGCGCTCGATGCGGGCGGCGCTGCGAGCGAACGCTCCAATGACCTGACTCATAACGCGACGTATGCTTCGTCGAACCCACAGGTTGTGACAGTTTCCAGCAGCGGATTTCTGCTTGCCACCGGCAATGGCGAAGCCGTCATATCCGTCACGGCCAACGGCGAAACCGTGCAGGCGCCGGTGAAGGTTTCAGCCATTTCGCCGCAACCGGTCATCGCCTTCAAGACGCAAGTCCTGCCGGTGTTGACCAAGGCGGGCTGTAACTCGGGTCCCTGCCACGCCAGCCAATACGGCAAGGGCGGATTCAAACTCTCCGTATTCAGCTTCGCGCCGGAAGAAGACTATCAGGCCATCGTTCGCGACCGACAGCAGCGCCGCGTGAACATGCTCGATCCCGAACACAGCTTGTTCCTCCTGAAGCCAACGTTGGCGGTTCCGCATGGCGGCAATCGCCGATTGACGGCCGGCTCGGTCGATTACGACCTCTTGAAGAACTGGCTGCTGGGCGGAGCTCCGGGGCCAAAGGCGGACGAGCCGACGGTAAAGTCCGTCAAAGTTTTTCCCGCGCGGCGCGTGGGCGCGATCGGC
>JAICIG010000122.1 GCA_025924495.1 Pirellulales bacterium
AACGTGCAATCGTCGAAGCGCATCTCGCTTTGCTGCCGATGGAGGGCAATCTCTTCTCGCCACTGCTCATCGCTCAGGGTCGTATAGTTTTCCCAGTTAACGGGCTCTCCCGCTTCGGCTAGGTGATAAGCCCACAGGGCGATTGCGTCAGTACATAGGACGAGGAGATCATTGGGAAGGCACGTCGCTTCCCAAGCTTTAAACTCAAGGAGATGATCTCGCTTCCGGTCGATGCTGCCGACCACTGCAGGATTCAAGCCGAATTCCTCCGACCGAGCCAGCGGAAACATGGTCAACGTTTGCCCGTCGCGCACATGAAAGAGGCAGGTATCGCCGATGGCATAAGCGTGCAGATGATAACTCGTGGCCAAGCCATTCTCGCCGAGTTCGAGCGGCGTTAGCTCGACCCAGAGCAAAGTCGTCATTGCCCCGTCAACCATCTTGGGACGCTGATACCAGGTCAAGCGACTCGTGTCGATCTGGCTCGACCAACACTCGCGCTGGCGAGCTAACCAGCCCTGAAACGCCTCGGGATCTTCTAGCGGCGGAGGTTCCGCGACGACTGCCTCTGTAAGCACTCGCGCCCAAGGGGCCGAGAAGATTGCCGAGCTTACGCCATCGGCGACCGCGGCTATCCCACGCTCGGCATTAAGTTCAAACGCATCTTGGTATTGATCCGGATCTTCAACGTCTTTGGCGAGCCAGAATGTTTGAGCCTGAAAACGCACAGCCTGCCTCAAAGATTTTGCAATAGGTCAGTTTCGCCGGTTTGCTGTTCGGCCGCCCATATCAGGTCGCACAGATCGCATCTTTTATGCCCGTCAGCAAGACATCGAACTTGCCATTAATGACCATCCCGCGCGCCTCGTCGGTAATGGTTGGCTTTTCTTGTGACAGCCGTTGTCTGCCCAGAAGCGGGCTGGTGATCTCCCACAATTTCTTCAGACAAGGGTCTTCAATTTCGGCGTCGGTTGAAGGGTACGCTACCGATCTGTGTGGAGTTTCGGTGATGATTAAGTGATACAGCGTCGGCGCCCCCGCGACGCCTTGGGGGCCGGAGAGCGAAGCGGCCGCCTGGTCGATTTCAGCCAGGTCGAACTCGCCTCGCGTCAAGTGGACGATTACGGGCGCCAGGCAGGACGTCGGATGTTGCGATTGCCAGTCGCTAACGATGCCGGCGGCGGCTGCAAATGCCTCGACCGGTGATACGCCGCCCGTTGGCTCGAGATCGAAATAAATCGGTTTCTTCCGCGTTATGCTAACCAGTCCGCCGACTCCGTTGGAAACTTGTTCTTCGAATTGCTCGACGCGAACCGCGCCATCTGCCAGCTCGCGCTGAGGCACAATAGTTTTGCCCGCCAGCGGGCCATCGAAGCCGGTTCGGATTTCGGTCTCCGCGGCGGCGCCGAGTCCGTACGAAATGGCGGCCGCGTCGACGGACAGGTCTCCGAGCTTGGAGATTTGCTTCAGGAGATCGTTGGCGTGATCTTGCAAGCGGAAAAATGGCATTTGCAAACCGCCGCCGAAGGGGTCGGCTGCCGATCGGTCGAGCATCAGTATGACGAGCGCCGCCTTTTCGCGGCCGGCATCACCTGGCAACTCGCTGAGTGGAATGGCGTCGTTCGCGTAGGACGATTCCGGCCCAGGGGCGTACGCCGCCGACGGTTCGGCAGCGGGTTGCGGCTCGCCTGCAATCAACCCGCCCCGAGAGGGCCAAGCTTGCGTATGCGCTTTGACCAGACCGAATAGGCGGATCACATCTGAGATCTTCGCGTTGTAGATTAACCCTCGTGCGCCAGGGTTTACCGGAACTTTGGCTTCACGAAGCGCCTCGGCGAGTTGGGAAGGCAGTACGCTGGCTCGTCGGAACAGATCGCGAGCCGAGCCCATCGTGAGATAAACGTAGCTGGAGGGATAAAGCGATGCCGCGACCGCAGCCGACGCTGCCAGATGGCATTGCAACAGCAGCGGCGGCTTCACGGGAGCGGGCAGCTCCAGCAGTTTGCTCACTGCTACCTGAGGATTGCCGTCGCCTGAAGCGCCGGACGAAACGTGGACCACCAGCGGAACGCCGGCTTCCGGGCCGGCTTCGGCCGCCCAGCGCCCGAGGAGTTCGCGGCAGTAATTATAGGCAGCGATTTGAGGCGCTTTTGCGCCCAGCGTCGGCGCATACCAGACGGGAAATTCGATCGTTTCCTCGCGAGATGTGCCGAAGCCCGCCGCCCCAAGCTTTCGCGTGCGCGTTTCAACGCGCAGCGGCGCCGCCGATAGTTCGCCCGTCGCCACGAAGACGCGTCCCGCCAGAGCGCCGCCGAAACGACTGCCGACATTGACGTTGCCGGCGGCATCGGCTTGATAACCGATGAGCGCCAAATCGAAGTTGGGACCGCTCGCGAGCTGCTTCAATAGGGCATTGATGGCAGTCGCCACGCGATCCGCGTTAGAGCGTGTGGAAGCTTTGCCGTCGCTGACGACTTCGCCCATGACGGCCCCCATGCCGGCCGATTCGTCGACCAGCAAAATCACGCATCCCGGACTGACAGCGGTGCTCATGGTTCTCGAGATCCTCGCTCAGGTTGTTCAGACGTAACTCCGAGACCTCCGCGCGAAACCGCCTAACGCAGGTTGCCCGGTGCTGCGGCGCGCGTGCCCATGTCGAGGAATTTGATCAATGCCACCATGTCCGCATTGAAGGCCATGCCGCGTGCGTTCGGTTGCAGCTCAAAGCCTTCGGCAACGGCTCGGCTTCGGATGGTCTCGGGCAGCGGGCTGGACATTTGGAACAACACGCGGGCCAGATCATCGGGCAGAATCTCATTGCTCGCAGGGAACAGGAACGGGTCGGCGGCCGTCATCGACAGATGGCAATTGAACAACAGCACATTGCCATCGTCGGTCGCCAAGCTCTTAATTGCGTCGGCATAGGGAATCGGGTCGCCGTCCTGCGACTCGCCGTCGGTAATATTGATGACGATCGGCGGAAAGCTCGATTGATGTTCGCGGATCCAGTTCTCCAGAATCTCATAACTGTGATGCAGCACGTTGCACATTGGCGTGCCGCCATCGGCCTTCGGATCAACCCAGACGGGCATCTCCGCCGGCATTTCGATCATTTCGCCGGTGTCTTCATCAGGTAATTGCTGGGTGACCTGGTCGATGCGCAAAGGGTTACTGCCGATCTCGGCGATTGAATTCAGTTCGCGGCCGGCGAGCGCTCCTTGCAAGGCCGATTCAAGAATCGGGTTGCCTTGATTGTCGGTGCGGTAGCCGATTACGCCGATGTCCATCCAATCCTTGATGCCCGTATCTCCGCTGGCGCGGATCGTCATGTTTTGCAGCCAGGCGTTCAGCGCCTTCGTCAGTTCGTCGCACTTGCGCAGGCTGGAGTTGCCCAGCGGCTCCTCCATGGAGTACGACTGGTCGAGCAAGAACAGAAAACAGGCCTTCCGTGCCCGGCTGATCTCCTGCGTGTAGGGCGACATTCGTGGGGTCCTCTCAGGGGTGACTCGATCGCCGAATCGCAACGGTGCGGACCCGAGAGCCCGCTATTAAGCAAAGCTCGCGCGCGGCGGTGGATCGGGCGATCATGTTGAAACTCAAGTTGATTTACCTAACACCTGCTCGAACTGAGGCCAGCGTTCAATGATGGTACGCGCTGTCGCGGCGGCGTCCAGAAAATTCCAGTCCAGGCAAGAGCGGTCGGGTTCTTCATCGATGCCCCACTTCTCGCGATAGGCGGCCAGTTCCTGCTGCCGTTCGTCGCAGCGACGGGCAAACTCCTGCCAATCTTTTACGCCGCCGCCCTGCTTGATCAGCTTGACCGACTCATCGTTATACTCCTGTGCCCAGACGACGTACATTGGCGTGGCCGGCGGACGCTGAAAACTATCGCGAGGAATCTGTTCATCGCCGCGAGGACGTTGTTCACGGTCCCGGCGGTTGTTCCAAAATCTCCATTGCTCGGCGCCGGGGGGCAAAAAGAAGATGCCGATTTTCCGCTGATCGTTCTTGGTAACGGCTTCCTGCTTTCCGATCAGATCGGCGGGCGGTTCCAGCCGCGGAAATCCTTTGTTCAGCAGCCAACTGATGACATGCGAGCGAATCCGTTCTTCCGTGGCCTGCTCGACCTGGTCGCGATCGACAATCGCCGCCGCTTGCGCCAGCAGCGTTTCCAAGTCGGCTGGATTGGCCAGGTCGGCAATCGCAATCGCCAATTGTAACCGGTCGCGCTTCCGCATTAGTCGGTCGCTCAACTCGGCTTCAGCGGGCGAGGGCGCCTTGGAAAACGAGCGCAAAAACGCTTCGGTATTAGCAAATAATTCTCGATCGGCCTCCGTACTCGGTTGGCGCGCGAGCAGACGTTCAGCCGCCTGTCGATACGCAGCTCGCTTGCGCAGCAGTTGGACGCGCTGCCCTGTTTCGCCGTCGCGCAGCCCAGCCAGCGGTTCACTGCCGAGGATGGCCAGAGAAGCGTCGTAACGACCGGCATCTAACTCATCGGATGCCTGTTCCAAAGCAGCGAGTATACTATCTTCATGACGGTAACGAGCCAGTTCGCCCTGCAGTCGCTTGGCGCGCGCGTCGAGCAGTTTGAACAGCGAGTCGGCGCCAGTCAATTGGGCGGCCGGCCCCTCGCGTTCGGCTGACGCGAATTCGCGCAGCTTCGTCAAGGAATTCTCTGCATGCTCCCGACGGGCGCTCGCCGGTGCATCTTCGTCAAGGGCACGAGGCACAATGGCGGCGGCGGCACGCGCCAGCGATCGCGCCTGTTCAGAAACCTCCCATGCCTTGGCCAACTCTTTGAGGCGTTCATTCGACTCGGAAGGCAATTCGCGGTGATTTAACGCCAGCAGATCGCCTCGCTCCAATGCACGAGCGAGAGGTTCGGCGGCAGCGAACTGCGCTGTGGCGTCTGCGGCCAGGTTGCGGCTCTCTTCCAGGTCGGGCGGCGCGATCGATCCGGCCGCTGGCGCAATCGGCGCCAGAGCCTCGACGAAGCTCCACACCGTCAAGCCCAACAGAGGCAGGCAAGCGAGCAACAGAATCAGCAAGGGCCTCATCGCTGTCCGGTTCCCTCCCGTTCCACTCTCTGGTCGCCGCCATCGCCCAAGATCACGCAATCGACGCGGATTTTTTCGTCGACCAGCCGGTAGAGCACCACGGAGACTGCGCCGCCTTTCGACAACAGCTCATCGTTGCGGCCCTGTTGTTGTTTGATCTGTTTTGATAGATCTTCTAGCTTTCTTTGTAGCACGTTCCGGCGCTGCTCGGCTTTATCAGCAATCCGCCGTTCTCGCAGGTGCTGGTCGGCGGGAACCAGTTTTGTTTTGTCCGTTCCTGGTTTATTCGACGTTGGACTTTGATCTCCGGAGCGCGCTGGCGGTTCATCGGCGCCCAAAATCCTCTCAAGCTCTCGAATCGCTTCGCTCTTGCGAGCGCCAGTCGACTCGCGGTCCCTAAATCGGCCAAGCGGACCGTTTAATTGACTGATCTGGGATTGCAACTGGTTTTCCTGTTTCCTGAACTCTAGCACTTCGGGCTTTTCTTCCGTCAGCAGACGCATCGTCCAGCCGTCTTCCTGATCTGGATCGTGCTCGAAAGCAAGTCTTACGGCCGCGAATGAGAACTCCTCGCCCAGGCCGGCGATCAGCGCCGGCTGGCCCGTAGTAGCATCAGGCACGATGTCAAATCGCCGATCATCGTGAAGACGCAGCGTACCGGGTCCTAGCCGGAAGTCGAGCGCTCGCACAGGCAAGTCGAACTTCCAACCGCGTGCGGGAATTCGGGCGGCTCCGCCGCTCAATTCGAGCGGCGCGACTCTTATCGCATCGCTTAGGGCCACATAACGTGAACCTGCATCACTTTGAATCTCCAATACGCAGGCGCGCAACCAGGTCTGACATGCGGTCACGGCCATAGATCGTGCTGTCTGGCGCCACTGGAAACTCAGCGCTTTGTCAGTAACGGAAAAGGCGGCCAAGGGCGTCATTTGAGCCTGACCGGAGATCCGCATGGCGACTTTCAACTGATTATCCGCCCAATTAGAAGTTATTTCTGCGCGTTCTTTAACATGAGAGGCCCGACGTGCAATCTCGGCAGTTGCAAATTCGACGCCGTGCAGCGCCAGCTTAATGTTTGCCGGTGGGGCATCCCATTTGAGTAACGAATGTGGTTGATACGTCGCAAGTTGATTGGTTTCAAACGATGGGAGCTGCGTGTTCTCGGCAATCGCCGGTTCCGCCGGTTTTTGCGGGGCTGATGGAAGGTCCTCTGTCTTAGTTGGCGGTTCCGCTGTATTTGCCGCCTTCTTTTCGTGGTCCGGCTTCGCTTGCTCTTCTTGCTTTATCGCCGGATCTGCAGCGGGCTGTTCACCGGCTGTTTTCGTTTCTGCGGCGGCAATGGAGCTTTTGGAAGTACGCCGGGGAGTTTCCTCGTTGTGCGCATCAGAGTCGGTGTTCTTTGCATCTGCCGCGGTTGTTGCGTTCGTCCTGGCTTTGCCTTGGACTACTGCAGACGACGCCTTGTCTGAGGTATGCCCAGTTGTCGAAACTGTTCCCTTGTTTAGCGTTTCGCCGGGCTGTCGGTCACCATCGACGATGCCGCCCGAAAGTCGAGTTCCGCTCGGCGCTTCGCCGGCCTGGCGGATAAAAAAGCTATATGCCAGTCCGCCGAGAAAGATGACGGCAATGCCCCCGCCGAAGGCGAACAGTTTGGATTGGAATACTTTCTGCCAGCCCGCCTTCCGACCGCTGGCCTGCTTGATAGACTTCTTCTTGCCAGTGGTTTTCTTGCCGGCATTTCGACCGCTGGAAAACTCCGACCAGTCGCCATACTCGAAATAGCGAAGCATTCGCGAGCGGACGACGGGCGGCAAAAACTCGCTGTTGCGAAGCATTGCCCGACCCAACCCCTGCAGACACTCCAGCTTCTTCGTCCCGCGCATGTCGTCCTGATAGACGTTCATCGGCATGGCAGCGTTGAGCGCCTCAGCAAGCCCGCGGTAGTCAGGTTGCCGCGGCTTACGGAAGACTGCTTCCAATCGGCCGACGGGGGCACGCTGCTCGGACTCGCGAATGGTCGACAGAATCGAGCGGATCTTCTGCCATTGCACGATTCGGCGTTCCGCCAGCGACGGGTCCGAGAAATAATCGACCCAGCCCTCGAGAGCAGTCAGCCGGTTCTCAAGCTGCTGAGGATGGTCTGGGATTTCGAATAACAGTTTTGCCAGCCGCGGCCGCAGCACGTCGTCGGGCGGCGGAAAGTAGTGGCGCAACTCGTCGCGGTGATTCAACAACCAATCGACAAATCGTTCATCGTCCAGTTCTTTGAAAATGCCGGCAGTCACGGCGCGCTGCGCCGCTTGTAATTCGGGCTCTGGCCGCGCGGCTTGCAATAAGCCCCGCAGGAAAATGTCGGCCTTCTCCGTCGACAGCGTACGATAGAGAGGCCCTATGACTTGTGCAGGCAACCGCGCGAGAATGCCCGGCAGAAGCGGCTCGGCTCGCCCGGCGAGCAGGTTGTTGAGCCGCGATCCTTCATTCCATAACGGCTCGCATTGGTCGGGAAAACGGCCGACGCTCGACACATAGTAGGCAAGCGCTTCTATTTTCGCCGAGCGGGGCAGCCGCACCGATTGAAGCATCTCGCCGAATCTTTCGGGCGGCAACTTGCGCAACAAAAATTGCAACGGCGCCTGAATATCGCCTGCGTCGGGAGCGCTGGCAATCAGTTCCATCACCAGCAACTGATTAGGCGAACCGATCAGGCCGCGCAACTGGGGCCAGCCGGCCTCGTCGTTGGCCAATTGACGATGCACGGCCAGCGATAGATAGCGGACGGCCACATCCGATTGCCGCCAGCGTGTTTCGCCCAGCGGCACTTCCGGGTTGAGCACCTGCGGCACAAGCCGATGGATATCGGCCAGCAGCTCCAGGTCCTCGGCCGTCTTGGCGCCGGCCGCCTGGAAGCCGCTGCATAACTGGTCGACTCCCTGGACGCCTTGAGACAGCAGCGTGTCGACAAGCAAGGCGCCATAAAATCCCTCCGGTCGTCCGTGGTCGGAGTGCCGGTCGAGAAACGTGTTGCTGACGTAGCCACGTCGTCGATAGGCCTCCGGGCGCAAATCGGCCGCCTCGGGCGAATGAAACACGGTAGCTGCCAACGAGACCGGGATCCGGTCGGCGTTCGGTTCGAAGGTGGAAAAACTGATGCTGTCTCGCACTGCGCCCGGCGGCAACAACCGGGCCACGCCATAAAACACCAGGGCTGCCACGGCAGGCTCGATCACCAGCAGCAGGCTCTCGCGCCGCTGCGACCCGAGGTTCAAAAATCCTTGCAAGGTTTCTGTAAGCAGCTCCGCGCGCTGCGCTGGCTCAACAGATTTCCAGCGGTCGGGAATGATCTTGCCGGGATCGTCGAACGATTCTCCCAGAGGCGTCTTCAAAAACGATAACAACACCGCGTCATCGATGGCCGGCCGCTTGCCAGACAACAGTTCATCAAGCGCTTTCAAGGTTGGCAGTTTAGCCGCCAGATTAGGCGTATCTTCATCGATCCATTGCGCCGACCATAGCTTCAGGCAATCGAGGACCGACCAGGCGCCTTCGGCCCTGCGGCCGAACAGCACGTGGCCGAAATACGAACCGGGCCGACCGGCGGTGTCTTGCTGACGATAGGAGATCTGGCCGAGCACCTGCAAGTCGCCCAGCGAAGGGCAGAAAAACATTCGGCGGGGGGCGCTGGCGGCGTCGAGCCGCAATTTTTCTTCGGTCGGCGCGTCGGTCGGTAGATAATAGTACAAGAATCGCTCGACCTGCCGGTAACAGTTGCGCAGCTCCGTACGCTCGAGCGAGCCCGCTCTTGCGCTGTAGCCCAGCACGCGCTCCGCGAGTTCCCCTTCGCGCTGTTCGAGCGCCGAGGTGCCGTACGTGCAATGCGTAGCGTAGAGCTGGTGGATTAAGGTCATCGTGCAAGTATCCGGCTGGCGGCTGCGTGGCGCCGTAGGCGGCTTATCGCAGGCGTTCCACTGCTACCAGCCTCCGGCGTCCTCGGTTCGCAAAAATTTATCGACTCCGCCATTACCGAGAGCCCCCAAAAATGCTGCCCGGATTCCATCGAGCGGGTTTTGCCGAAATGGTTTCCAAACGCCCAAGAATTAGCGGTTGGCTGGTGAAAGTCTGAAAACCGACATCGACGATCGCCCAGACGGCTACATAACTTCCTTGCCAGTCGTCTTCCGTGTGCAACAGCCGGCTGCCGCCCCCTTCCTCATAACTTTTGCGGTCTACCGGAACACGTACCAGCGTCTCAATTTGCCGCGGATCCAGCTCTGGCCGCGGGCGCGATCGGCAAACCGCCAGCAGACATTGATCGCTGAACCGCGGCTCGGGCCAATGCCAA
The DNA here is from genome assembly GCA_025924495.1 of Pirellulales bacterium. The sequence continues at coordinate 9,400 of JAICIG010000122.1, forward strand.
CAGACTCGATACGTCATTGCCGCCCCCGGTTCCGGCATGATCGCCTTGCGTGCCAGCGGCTGTCCCAAACCCAGCTTTTGCGCCGGCAGAATCTCCGCCGCCATCCACGCTGCCAAGCGCTCGGCGTGGCCTGCAAACAGATCGCGATTGGCCCGGATGATGCGAGCGTCGAAGACTGACTGTAAATCATTCGGCGACTCGCTTTCCAGCACGGTCAGCAGGCGCCGGGTAGCTTTGACTTCGGCCATGGCGCCTTTGGCCGTTCTGGCCCATTCGCTCGGCAGCGGATAATGCCGCAGGCACGACTCGTCGACCAGATCGACAATTCGGTGCTTGTCGTGCGCCGCAATGGCCTTTTTGAGCGCCTCTAACACGTGCTTGCGGCGCAACGCCGTCTTGTATGCCGGTCGCCACGGCGCGGCGTCGCGGCAACCATCGAGTAATTCTTCATTCCAGGTGGACAGTAGTCGCGGATCGAGCTGCGGCGCCTGACTGGCCGGATATTCCTCCGGCAACTGCCTTAGAATGTGCAATACCGGCGCACGTTCGACCGCTTGCAGAATGCGAGCGCGACTCGCGGCCGGCACAAGCGATTCGCCGTTCAGCTTTTCTAACCGCTCCCATACAGCGGCGATGGCCAGGTCCGATGCCGGCTCAGCGAGCGCCTCTTGCAGCTTTTCGAGCAGTTTCAATCGTTCTTGCGCCGCGCGTACGCGCGGTTTCAAATCGTATTCGTAATCGGCCGGCAAGACTCCGGCCGCACCCCTTAACTCGTCCTCGCTGTCGACCGTGGGCGCCGCCGCCGCTGTTTCCGCCAGACTTCGCAAGACGTCGAGCCGTTGCTTCGCCGCAAGCACACGCGGGCGCTCGCGATCGGCCGTAGCCCAGCCGGCGAACAACGACTCGTGCCAGGATTGCACCAACCGTTCATCGACGATTTGGCTCGGCTGGGCGATCGTCTTCAGAAATGCCGACCAGGCGCGATGCCGCTTGAGCAGCTTCTCGATTTTCGGCCGTTGCGGCTCGGCCTCCGGATGCCCGCCCAGGCTGATCAGCTTGTTCCATGCCAACGACAGTGCGCCGACGTCGCAGCCAGGTTGCCTGATCAAGGTGAGCAGCGTATCGCAGGCCTGGTTTTTTTCTCGCCAGGCGCGGACTTCCGCCTCAATCGCAGCGGCGCTTTTGCGCGCGGCCAACAACGTTTGATGCTTATCCCAAATCTCGACCAGTTGCCGCCACGCTTGTTTGCTTCGAGCCTCTTGCAACTGTTTCAGCAATGGCAGGACCTGCGCCGCCTTTTGGGCGACCGCCGCCGCCGGCTGGGCTTTGGGATAGTCCGCAAATAACTGTGGCTGATAGAGCCGCTGCATGGCCGCCTCGTCGCCTGCTTCGACAGCGCGCTCGAGTTCGCTTAGTTGCTTGACGCGCTGTTGCGCCTCTCGGAGCCGCGGTTGCAATGCAGCCGGCGCATCGGCTACTCCCTTCTTCGCGCGCGCGAGCATATCCAGCGCTGCGTCGAAATCTTTTGCAGCTAGGACTTTGTCGACGCTGGAAAACGAGAACAGCAGGTCCTCCAGCCGAGGAACCTGGTCCAGACGCACTTGCCGCAACTCAACCAGTTGTTGACACAATCTTCCGACTTCAGGATCGGGCGATCGTTTGAGCGTCGCCATCAGGGGCGAGCGACTGGGCTCGTCGAGATCTTCACGGCGAAATAGCAGCTTGTCGTACTGCGGCTCCTCGATGTAAGCGTTCCAAAGCTCGGGCGAAGCTGCGAGCGCTTTCAGGGCAGCGAGGATGAATAGCGCTGAATAATGGTCCAACTCCAGCGAAAGCGGCGTATCATGGTCGCGCGCCGGATGCTGATACGGGTCAACTCCGATCTCGAGATTCTTGCGGCCGACCAGCGCCGGCACGCACATGCAATCGTAATCGACCAGCTTCAATTCGCCGCGGTCGGCGACCATCACGTTGGCATGCTGCAGATCGCCATGGGCGACTCGTGCGGCGGAAAGTTGACTTATCAATTCAATCCAGCGCTCGGCTGCCTGAGAAAGCGCTCGCGTGTTCTTGTCGAGGCATTGGCGGCGGACCCATTTGAACAAGGTCTCGCCGGGCACCCACTCCATCGTGACGAGAGGATAAAACTTGCCGTCGCTGGCCGAACGAATGCCATCGTCGGCATACGTAAATCCCACGAGAGGCGCCACCTTGCGGCTCTTCAGATACTCGGAGATTGCCTGATAGCGCTCGCGACGCTCAGCAGCGGCACTGGTAAAGACGCGAATTGCCAACGATCCGCGGCCATTGCCAAGCGTGCCCTGATACACGGTGGCGAATGCTCCGGACCAGGCGCGCGGTTGATTCAGCCGGTCCTTAGCAATGACGACCTGCTTCAGCTCGGCATCGCGAAAGGCGATGCGCGGGTTTTGCAGCACCGTGCTGAAGTGCGAAGCCAAAGGCCAGGTACGGGCAGCGGTCATGGAAACGCGTCTCAACCGTCCTATTTATTCAACACCGGATACCCGTTCATATGTAACAGCCACAAGAGCGGTTCAAGCAGGCCGACCGGCGCGATCGTGCGCCGGCTGAGGTCGCGTTCCCCCAGGCCGTCTAACCCGACGGGAGTGAGCGGAAAAAACATAAATCTGCCGCCGAACAAATCATCGATCTGCCGCTCGATTTGCCAACCTGGCCAGACCGTATCGCGAAGTTGTGCCATCGCGCGTGAGCGCGCTTCGATACCGGTGATATTTAACCCCCAGCCAATGTCGCCCAAGTCACGGTAAAAATGGTCGATCACGCCGCCGCCGCTCCGATCCGCATAAGGTTCGTCGGCCATCAGATCAATCTTTGATACGCACAATGCCACCGGAATGTGCACTTGCTTGCCTGCCCTTAGTCCCTTGATACGCCGCAAGTCTTCTCGGAATCCGGCCAGGGCTTGCGATTGCGTTTCACTTGGCTCCGTCGGGTCGAGAAAAAAGAAAAAACCATCGCCGTCCAAGGCTCGCTGCCGCTGCCTATCTTCAATCGTCTGACTGCGAATCACTTCGCCCGAGTAGTCGAAGATATTGACGAGTACGTTCGAGGCGCCGAAGCGGTCGCGATCCAGGAAATTAAAGACCAGGGGATGCGGAATTCGCCCCACTTGGGTGGCCATCGGTCCTATCTTCTTGTTCAGAATCTCATCTACCACCAGATCGAATTCATCGGAGCTGGCGGAGCGGATCCGCTCGAACTGCACGACGTCTGGATAGTTGCCTCGGTTCAGCTCACGGTACACCATCGCCAGCCAGTGCGTTTTGCCGGCCTGCGGAATGCCCAGCGTGGGAAAGCACAGCTTGGCGAGTTCGCGGTACATCGACATGAACGTGAACTCGCACTCTTCGTAGGGCTGCTGCGAGATCACGTTTTTGCATTGCACCATATCCAGCGAAACATGCCCGCTCGGGGCGGCTCCGACCAGCCCGGGATTTGTTACCGGCTCGAAAGTGCCTTCGCCAAGGCAGAGCGGGCAGGTGTTGCGAGTCTTTTCCAGCCGCCGCTTTACGCCACGGTGAAACAGCGCGCCACCCCCGGCGGCCAGCCCCAGCAGCCCTAGGCCCAACCCGCCGCGAATCCATTGCTTGCGGCGCAAATAGCCGTTGCGCTCCTCCGCATTCGCGGCGACGTCGCTGCGCAGGGCTTCGAACGTTTTGATATCGGTTTCGAGTTGCTTTGCAGCGCCTGCCTCGACAGCCAGGTTGATCAGCAGCGATTCCAACGCCTGACGAGATTGACGCCATTGGTCCAGAAGCGCCGACTTTGTCGACTGCTCCGCCTGTCGCTGCTGCCAGTTGGCCACAACGCGTTCGTATTCGCCGTCGACCGAAGCTTGCTGACGCTCTAGTTCAGTCCTCCCGGCGGCGGCCTCGCGATTCAGATCCAGCAACTGCGCGCGGGTGTTTTCTTCCTCTCCCGAACCAGCCTGCAACAGCCAGTGATAGACGCGATCGCCAAACAGGAATGTCGTGAGGGTAATGAGCGCCATCCCAAGTGCGACGGCGTTGAGGACTTTCGCGAGCCCCATCGCTCGCGCACGCCCCCCATTGAGACGGCGACGAACCTCGTGGCGGCGATCATGGGCCGCAGCCAACACCAGGCTGAGGATGGCGATCAGACCGCACAGCCAAAACCAACGATTGTCGACGCTGAGCAACGATGCCAACTGGCCTGCAATCAGCCGATTGGCTTTGACCTCAAACAATTCCAGGCGTTCCAGGTACTCGGCAGCCCTGACGTTACGCCAGCGATCCACAAGCGTTTTGCTCCGAACGGATGATTCCTGGACGGCCGCGTCCAACGCCGCCAGGGCTGGCTGGTTATTCTCCTCGAGCAGGGCGGACAGCGTTTGCCGGCTCGCTGGATCCAAGCCAACAAGGTGATGGAGAATATTATCGCCGCCAGGGCCTGACGCCCTCGTGAGATGCTCAATTTCGCCCTTGCGGAAGGCTTGCCGAGCTTCAAGTTCCAGCGAAGCAACGACATCGTCGACATACTGCCGGGCCAGCTCGCCGGCCTCCGTCAGTTTGTGGGAAGGAATTCCAGAGGCGGGGCTGTCTTCCGCCCTGAGTGGGGAGGGCAAGTTCCAGAACAGGGGCCCAAGCCATGCCAACTGCAACGCTATATGACAAAGGTTCGGCGCGCTGCTACCCCTTGAGTGCATCGGTTCCAACGGCATGGGAAGTTCCGGAAGTGAGACGTTCGCGCACTCCTTGCACAATACTCGTCCCAAGTCGGCATGTCAAAACGCCGTAAGCGCTTAGGGAATTTCGCCCGTTTATAACTATTGTGCCTCGCAGCTGGCCCTATTTTTCTTTCCCGCGCCGATCTCGGCGCCGTCCGAGCACTTCCCCGCCGGTCGCCTGCACGGCTAATCTCCTAAGAGCGAAGGCGCGAACCGGATCACCGCTTGGGGAAAACAGCGAACATTCCGCCGTCATCGACGAAAAAAGGACAGACGCTTCGAGAACCGCCCCATGGCCATGCCGCGTGCAGAAAACCGGCCTTTTAACCGGCAACCTGAGCCAATAAGCCGACGACGTCGTTTCGGTGTGCGGGCTTGGCCAGATGGTAGTCGATGCCAGCCTCTTGCGAGCGCTGCTTGTCGTCCTTGGTCTGGTATGCCGTCACGGCGATGATCCTCGTTTGGCTCAAGGACGCGTCTTCACGCAACGATTCCGCCAGATCCCAACCGTTCATGTCCGGCAAGCCGATATCAAGCAGCACGACATCAGGTAAAAAGACCGGCGCCAGCTTCAACGCTTGAAAGCCCGTCCTACAGACGCGCGTGCTGTGGCCGGAAAGCTCAGACCATTTTGCCAGCATCTCGGCCGTGTCAGGGTGATCCTCCACCACAAGAACTTTCAGCGGGCGCATCAGCTTTCCTCCGGCCATAAAAAAACCCTCGGCACAGTTGTTTGGCAACATTGCCGAGGGCTACTCCACTGGAAACTTTAATAGCGATCCTGGGCCTAGTCAAGGCAATCCAGTGGGCGCGCAGCGAGCAGGCTAGGCGCCCCCCAAGACGCGGCGGTCAGCGCGCTAATTCAATGCAAAAGTTCGCTCGCACCGGCAACGTGGCGTTTACTTTTCACCCCAATAGTCAAAAACGATCGCTTTCTCGCGGCGGTCGCGCACCACTTTCACGTAATCATCGTGGGCGGGATGCTTCAAGTACTCGTCGCGCCCCTGCTCGTCGCGAAAAGTCACGACAAAGCAATGCGTAAATCCTTCGGATTTGTTCTCCGGACTGACATTCACTCCGTGCTCGAAGCCGATCACGGAATCGATCTTTTTTGGCAGGGCCGCAAACGCGTCAATGACTTCCTGGACTTGCTGCTGGGTCGCTTCAGGTTTGAACTTGTACATCACAATATGTTTGAGCGCTTTGCCGCGCGACTCAGCCGCTGTCGAATGACTGTTTCTAGTGCTCATGAAACATGCTCCTACGATCAAACAGGCAACGAAGGCCCCGACGAGAGTTCTCATGGTTGTCTCCTGGTTTGCATGGATAAAGGCGCCATACGCAACCGGGCCATCCGCGAGTACGGCGTCTCGCTCACGACGCGCTAAATCGATCAGGACTCTTTTACCATAACGCCGCACGAAGCGAGCCAGGTCAACGGCAATCATTCGGCGGCCGCCGAGTTCAGATTCTGTACTTGGCATGTGGCTGAGACTAAATTGGCAGGGCGTTCGAACTGCGACGAAGCACGACGAAGCACAAAGTCTTCCAGCCCGCCATTCCTTCCTGCCTTCTTCGCCACACAAGGGACTCGACATGCCTCGCGATTCTGTCTGCCGCTCTCTATCCCGTCGCGGCTTTCTGGCTCAGACCGGATTGCTGGGCGCTTGTGCATTGACTATTTCAAGCCGGCATGCGCTTGCGGAAGAGACTCGCCAACGCCGGCCCAAGGTGGCGGTCATTTTCACCGAGTTCACGTACCGTTCGCATGCGCATGTGATCGTGGAAAACTTCTTACAGCCTTATCTGTTCTGCGGACGGAAGACCGACCCCGGCGTGGAAGTGGTCAGTTTCTACGGCGACCAGTTTCCCGAGAAGGACATGTCGCGCGACGTCGCCAGGCAATATCAGATTCCGATTTATTCTACGATCGCTGAGGCATTGTGCCTCGGCGGCGACAAGTTGGCCGTCGACGCCGTGCTGTCAATCGGTGAACACGGCGACTATCCGGAGAATGAAAAAGGCCAGCAGGAATATCCGCGCAAGCGTTTCTTCGATGAGGCGGTGGCTGTGTTTGAACGCAGCGGCCGCGTGGCCCCGGTGTTCAACGACAAGCATCTCTCCTATCGCTGGGATTGGGCGAAGGAAATGTATGACACGGCCCAGCGGCTTAAAATTCCATTCATGGCCGGCAGTTCGGTCCCGCTCGCAGAGCGGCGGCCGCCGCTGGAACTGCCACCCGGCGCTAAAATTGTCGATGCCGTGTCCATCCATGGCGGACCGCCCGAGCGCTATGGCTTTCATGCGATTGAAGTCTTGCAGTCGTTTGTCGAATTACGCGCGGGCGGAGAAACAGGCATCTCCAAAGTACAATTCCTGGAAGGGGATGCTTTGTGGGAAGCTGCCGAGCAGGGGCTTTGGTCTCCTCGGCTGGCTGAGGCCGCTATGGCGGCTGAACTCGGTCCGGGCCAGCCGCCGCTGCGCGAAATGGTCGGTAAGCTCGGAGCAGCCGATTCTCTGCACGGCATTCTGGTGAATTACCGCGATGGTCTGCGCGGCATTGCCCTTGGACTGGGGCACGATGGCGGCCGCTGGAATTTCGCCTGCCAACTAGCCGGCGAACAGCAGCCCCGCCCGACGAAACTCTACAACGGTCCTTGGGACAATCGCAACTTGTTCAAGGCTCTCTCGCATGCGATTCAAGTATTCTTTCGCGAGCGCCGCGCGCCTTATCCTATTGAACGTACGCTCCTCGTCACCGGCGCCCTCGACACGGCCATGGATACGCGATTCCGCTCAGGCAAATCGATCGCCACCCCCCAACTTGAGTTCGCCTATCGGCCGACCGACTTCCGCGCTTTCCGCGAGGACGGCGCCAGTTGGAAGATCATCACCGACGCGACTCCTGAGCCTCGCGGAATCGCTCCGGTCGGGGTGGATTGACATGGCGCCTTGCATGCAATTAATTGCCCGATAGCGGTCCATGCCATCGCGTCGTGCGCTCGCGCCGGGCCGCGGATCTAGGAATTCAGAGCCGCAAAGTAGCGCCGCAAAGGCCCGATCCTTGGGCAGGCTCGTTGGCGCCGACACCTCGTAACAATTCGCGCGCTTTCCCGCTGTACTTGAACAGTAAGGGACGCTGGCAAGCGAATAACTCCAAGGTTCGCCAACGGCCCTCTCGATGGCCAAATGTCTGCCAGCGAGCGTTTCCGTGCCGGTCGAAGCTTGAGATGGAGGACACGACGATGGCGCTCACAAGAATCGTTAAGATCATCGCTGCCAACAATCAGCTCAAGAATCCCGCTTCCCCCGCCGCCGTCAAGGCAGCCCTCAACCAAGCCGCCTGGACAATGTTCCAGGGCGCCAAAATGACCGTTGGACACGGCTCGGCAGTACTTGGCTACGCGGCGCAAAAACCGCAGCTCGCGTAGACCAGCTTACGGTTCGGGCTGGCCGATGTCCCTTAGCAGCTGCGCACGTTTCTAACAGCTATGTCGCGATCGCGTGCGCCTGCCGGGGACAGAACATGGGCGCCATCGCGAAGCGCGGCGACTCGCTGCCTATGGTCGCAGTTTGACTTGACGATCTTGCGGGCAAGTTTGTCAAAAAAAACCGTGAACCAGATGAAAACCTTGTGCGTCTATCCGGGTATAGCCTGGCGGACGCGGCCGATCATGCGATCAGCCCGTGCCGGGTTTAACGACGGCCATCCGAGCCAGCGAGACCTCTGATGATGACCATACGACTGAATTTCGCCAACGAACAAAAAGGGACGCGATTATTTGCCGCCAATGGCGCAAGTTTGCTCCCCGTGCATCCGTTGCGATTGTGACGCTCGGCCATCTAGCCTGGCAAGGCTCTTCGAAGGCCCGGTGTCACAAGACGCCGGGCCTTTTTTGTTGGCTTGCTTGCATGGGTCGGTAGCTGAGATGGTCTAGCACTTGGCTGAAGACCAGGGGACGAGGATTCGAGCGCCTCCCGACCCACTGCGAAGTTGTGGCTCGTTCGTCTAGCGGTCGAGGATGCCGGCCCTTCAAGCCGGAGACCGGGGTTCGATTCCCCGACGAGCTGCTGAAGAAAGTCGGAGGTCGGAAGTCGGAAGTCGGAGCCTGCGCTTCAGGCCCGGATTCAATCCATTCCGACTTCCGACTTCCGACTTTGAACCATGCCACGAGCACCTACTTATGAAACGCATAACCCAACCGAGCGCCCCCGAATCTCTCCGGCCCCACTGACTGCCGGCACGTAGCTCAGTGGCGAGAGCGGGACTCTTATAAGGTCCGGGTCGAAGGTTCGATTCCTTCCGTGCCGATTGGACGGTTCGCGA
>JAICIG010000123.1 GCA_025924495.1 Pirellulales bacterium
CGGCTGATGCCATCTAACAGCGCCGATTTCTGCAGCGCGTGGTAAATTCGCGTCAGTTCGCTTTGCGTTTGCGACTTTTTGCCGTTGGCCACGGCGATGATCTGGTTAAGCTTCGGCATGAGTCACCTCTGGGTTGTTACGTAATGATCGCAGAAGCATATTCGCACTTCTGGCCCGGGAATCAATGACGCCCGGCCGCAGCTCGAGGTTCGGCTGGCCGCCTGGATAAAAAGGAATGCCCGCCGCCAGGGCTCATTCGCGCGCTTATGCCGAACGCCGTTTCCAGATAGAATCGCACAGGATTCGTTCTAAGTCTTCCCTCAAGAGGGATTGGATCGACCGTGAACCACAGCCGAAACGTCTTGCCAGCCCTCGCTACCTTGGCAGTCATTGCCTCCTTCGGATTCCTGAATCTCGACGGATATCAATTACACCTTGTTTCTCCATGGGGTGGAATCGGCGCAATGACGGGCGAGCCGCCAACCAACAACTGGGTCCATGGCTGGCCCATCGGTTTCGCTGTGCGTTCTAGCATCTATTCGGTCAACGCCGGTCGTGGCGTAAAGGTTCGGTCGTTTACCGGGGAATATGGCTTGTACTCTCGTTGGCCAATCGACGAATCGCCCGTCGCGGCATTTAGCAGACTTGCGGCGGCTTGCGACTTGCTGTTGTGCATCATGCTTGCGTCCGGGACGTTTGTCGGAACTCGAAAGCTGGCGGGCTACTTCGGATGCCGCCCGCAATTTGGATTGCGGTCACTTTTTGCTTGCATCTTCGCCTTCGCCATAGTGTTTGCGTGGCGCGATTGGGTCTTTCAATCGCGCTACGTAAGCGAGTTGCTCGCCGCTGCGGCCATAGCATTCGGAACCTGCGTATCAGCGCTCGCGATTCCTTGGCGAATCCGAAATTCCAACGTTCCTGCACAGGCAAAGACTTCAGCCGAAGTGATATAACCATGCGATAACCCGACGCCGCAATATGCGTTTTCGGAAGGGGAGATCAACCTCTCCGGCGCGGCTATCGCCAATTTAAGTCCGAACTCTGCGAATGGAGCACTTGCCGCCACAACTCGAAGCACGAATCGGCAAGGTCGCTCAACAGGTGAACCGCCCGCCAAGTGCGATCCTATTTGTCTTGCGCGGTCTTACGCGGGCTCCTGAGATGGCCTCAGAATCGTTCCATGTTGATGCAGCGGAACTCTGCTGGCGACTTCACGACCAGGCAATTGCCAGATTTGGCGGGAAGGCGCGAGACCAACTCAAATCCTGGGGCATTCAGTCCACAGACGACTTTGGTCGAATCATATTCGGATTGATCGCGGAAGGCCTGGCGATTCAAAGCAACACCGACAAACTTGAGGATTTCCAAGACGTATTTGCCTTCGAGAACACGTTTGAAGAGCTCCGATACCCGCCGCCTTCTGGTCGTCAATTTAGACTATCGACGCTGTTCTTAGTCACAACTGCCAGTGCAATCGCATTGTCAGGAGCGGCAGTACGCGGCGTATCAGGCGCATTAGAAACGCTGCTCGCCGCGTGGATCGTTGTTCTTGGAGCGTTTTGCATGTGGTTCGGAGTCCGGGACCGCTCGCGAGGCCGAACACTAGCCGTCGTGATTGGCGTTCTATTCTGCGCCGGCGGAATAGTCGCATTCGTCCTGCTGTCTCTTCCCATGCCATAAACGGATCGCCAGCGAATCCGCCGAAGTCGGCTGCCGGACAAAAACTAAGGAGAAGCATCGCCGCCAATCCCATGATGCGTGACATTGGGCGTACCATGCAGGATGAGCCATATTCCGTTCCGGCATTAACGCGTACTTCCCGGGCGAGGACGATGTCGCCCGCAAAGCTGGCGTCCACATTGCCACGCGCCTCGGCGACCACCCCGCGAAACACGGCCACTCGATCCCCGATTCGGCGCGGGGCGGGTGCGAGGGAAACGCCTGGGTCTTTTTGGAATCGGAACGCAATGGCGTTCGCTACGACTATGTCATCGTCTTCTTCGCGCGAGAACCCTTGGCGAGAAGGCTTGCTGAAACGTGGTCACGCCATTCCGCTATTGCAACGAGTCGATGTAAGAAACAATGAATTCGGACAATGACTCGGCGAGTTTCTCCGTCCAGATCTTCGGATCAGCGCCCTCTGAGCGAAGGTCGTGCTTGAAGACATAAACCGCGGGAGCGAATGCTTCGCCCTTGCGGATAAAGCCGATACTGTCGCCATCGCAGGTGTGGTGATAATCAGAAATCGCAAGCACCGGCATCGTTGATGGATCATCAAACCACCAATGACCGCATGTGCCCGACAAGACCGAATCGGGAGAATGGAAGCAAATCGCACACCGTCCCGGCAAATGAAACGCGCCGAACTCGGTCAACAATCGGGTATAGTCATTCGGCAACTTGCTGCCAAGTTGCGATTCAAGTTTCGAGATCGTTGATGCGGGTATCGGGCAAAAGGTTTTGGCTGCAGGGTACTCGATCACGATCTCGTCTGTCACGGGAATGCCGAGCCGTCGGCACAGCGCCGTCGCATCACCGGTCTCCGGGTCGTAGTCATCAAAGTAGTAGACCTGATTCTCGCACAAGCGATCACCGACGCCTTTAATCTTGGCGATGGCGATTTCAATCGTACTGGTCATGGGAGTCCTGTGAGACGCCGAACTGGTTCTGAGGTAAATTCTATCTACTGCCTGTAGGCCGCAAATATGTAGGCTTTCCTGCGCAATGTCGAGGCTCCAAAGTCCTATTGTTCCTGCCGGTCGCGCGGCTGTCACGTGGTTCTCGGTGCGAAAGGCGATTCTTGCTGCCGCCCCAGTTTTCCGCCCCTCGCCGTGTAACACTGGGCTAATTTGATTGTGTATAAGGTAGGAGCACGACGATGTCCCCCATTCCTACCACGCGCGTCAGCCTGCTGTTGCGGCTGCGTGATTCGCAAGATCACGCGGCGTGGCTGGAATTCGTATCTCTCTACGAACCGGCGACTTACCGACTGCTGCGCCGCCAGGGACTGCAGGATGCCGATGCTCAGGAGATCGTACAGCAATTGTTCATGGCGGTCAGCCGCAATATCGACCGCTGGGACCCGTCGAAAGAGCGCGGGTCGCTGCGCGGGTGGCTGAGACGGGCGACTCGCAACCTGGTCATCAATTGGCTCAAAGCGCGCCAGCGGCGCGTGCAGGCCACGGGCGATTCGAACCTGCAGGCAATGCTCGACATGCTGCCGGCCGAGTCCGAGCCCGAGACGGCCGAGTTCGACCTGGAGTTGCGCCGGGCAATTTTCCATCGGGCCGCCGAATGCGTGCAGGGCGAAGTGCGGCCGGCGACCTGGCAAGCGTTCTGGGAGACCGCAGTCAGCGGAACGTCGATCGCCGATGCTGCGAAGAAGCTGGAAATGACGGTCGGAGCGGTCCGCGTCGCCAAGTGCCGCGTGCTGGCTCGGCTGCAAACCGTGGTGAAAGAACTGGAGACAATCCGATGAATGACTCCTGCTCAATCACGATGCTTGAAGCGGCGCTGGCGGGCAGTCTGCCGACGGACGACGAAGCTTCGTTGCAGCAGCACCTGGACCACTGCGAGCAATGCACCGCCGAGCTCGAACGCCTGGCGGGAGGCGCCGGATGGCGCCAGGAAGTGGCGTCCTTGTTGCAAACCGACGAGCTCGATGAGGAGCTGCCGACGTCCGACGACTGGTCGGCCATTGATTTCACGGTCGATCATCTCGAGCCGGCGGATGAGCCGAACGTGCTAGGCCGGCTGGGCGGCTACGATGTGCTGGAAATCATCGGCCGCGGCGGCATGGGGGTCGTGCTGAAGGCTTTCGACCGCGATCTCAAACGCTGCGTCGCCATCAAGGTTTTGGCGCCGCATCTCGCGCAAAGCGCGCTGGCTCGCAAGCGTTTTGCCCGCGAGGCCCAGGCGGCCGCGGCGGTGGTTCATCCGCACGTGTTGGCGATTCACCACGTGCAGCCCGCCGGCCGGTTGCCGTTTCTGGTCATGCCGTTGGTGGCCGGCGAGTCGCTGGCTCAACGGCTGGCGGCCCAAGGCGCGCTGGAACTGAAGGAAGTGCTCCGCATCGGCATGCAGGCCGCGGCCGGGCTCGCGGCGGCTCACGAGCAGGGGCTGGTGCACCGCGACGTGAAGCCGGCCAATATTCTGCTCGAGAAAGGGGTCGAACGCGCTGTGCTCACCGACTTTGGGCTGGCCCGCGCGGCCGACGATGTCGCACTCACGCGCGGCGGCGCGATTGCCGGAACGCCGCAGTACATGTCGCCTGAGCAGGCCCGGGGCGACGCGCTCGACGGCCGTTCCGACCTCTTCAGCCTGGGCTGCGTGTTGTACGAGATGGCGACCGGAGTATCGCCGTTCCGCGCCGACTCGGTCATGGCGACGCTGCGACGCCTGGTTGACGACGCGCCGCAGCCGCTGGCATCGCTCAATCCGGAGCTGCCGGCGTGGTTCATCGGCATTGTTAATCGCCTGCTGGAAAAGGATCCGGCGCAGCGGTTCAGCTCCGCTCAGGAGGTCAGCGACTTGCTCAATGGTTGCTTGGCGCATATTCAGCAACCGGCGACATCCCCCTTGCCAGAGATCGTCGCGCGGCCGGCAGTGCGTCGCCTTTACTGGCACAAGTCCAGTCGCTTCGCGAAGGTTATTGCGACGATCGCCGTCTCCGGGATCGTGTTGCTGGGCGCCTTGATGCTGGCCGCCGATCCGCCCGACATTGCCGGCCGCTGGCTGGGCGAAGAGTGGGGCGACGTCTCGCTGGAAAAACGAGGCGAGGGAGAATACGCCGGCACGTTCGCGCTCGCGGTCGGCAAGCAGGCCGGCGAGATTCAACTGAAGTGGTCGCGCATCGAGCGCCGCTTCAATGGCACGTGGCGCGAAGGAGAAGACCGCTTTGGCGAACTCTCGGTGCGACTGGTCGGCAATGAGATCCTCGGCGCCTTCTCGACCGATCGCAACTCGCGAATCAACCCCGCTACGCCGCGCCTGGCCGACCTGAAATGGACGAAGGCGGTGTTTATGACGAGCACAGTCGCGCCAGCGAGCGAGTCTCCCAACACCGGCGGAAACTCTGCCAACCGAGCCGCCCTTGCGGGCTTCCCCCGTGCCAAGCAGAAACCGCCCGAGGCAGAAGCGGATCATTCCACTGCTGATTCCAATGCTTCCCAAGTTCGTTTGTTCCGGCTGCGCTTCAAGCTCGCCAGCGACATGGTGGACGAATTGCGGCAGATTCTGCTGGGGCGGCCCGGCCAGGTCGCGAAACCATCGGCCGACAACCAGGAGATTCTCGTCAATGCCCCGCCCGGCGTGCTGGATCGCGTGCAGACTTACATTGCGGTGACCGACTGGCCCGACGTCATCTGGCGCAAGCCCAACTGCGAGTATCCGCGCGAGACGGTGGCGCGGGCTGCCCGTTCATTCTTCTATGCCTGCGCCATCGAGGACTCGCCCGAGTATTTCTCGAACTTGCTGTCAGTTGACGTTTTAGCGGAGTTGAAGGGGGATACAAGGTCCCAGGAATACTTAGACTATGAGATGGGCGGCGCGCCGAACCCCGAATGGGAAAAATCGCTGCGCGGCGATTGGCCCGGCAAGAAAGAAGCGATCGAGCGCATGGTGCGCGAGTGGAATCGGCATTCGTTGCGAACGCTCCGGGAAGAGTCAGGAATTGCCATAGGTTTTGGCACCAAACATTTCTGCTCCGTTTCGTTTAAAGACGCGGACAAAAGTTTTTACTCGGTCATCGTCCGGCCAGACCCCAACAAAGGGCCCGACGGGCAAGAGGCATACCTGTTCGGCTCGCTGCCGCCTTGGTGGCAACCCGCTGCTGACAAGAAACGGAAGCCCGACGCCAAGGTCGGCGTCCTGCGCGACCAGGGGGCTACGAACCTCAGCGCGACCGCGCCGGCGGACGCCGGCGACCTCTACTTTTTCGGATCAGAGTAGCGCCGCCCGCCTGTGCGAGCCGCCGCAACCCACCAGCAAGCCATTGTCGTCTTTCGCTTCCCCTCGAAAGGAGACTAATTGACAACTGCAGCCGTAGAGCCGCGCTGGGCCGATCACTTCGTGTGTTGACGGTAGTACTCGTCCGCGCCGGTGATGCCTGCGATGAGATCCTCGTTGGTGTTGCCGGCGGCAAAGCCTGCAAGCCAGAAGGCGACGGCCGCTTCGTCTGCGACGCGGCCGAGGTATCGGACGTAGTCGTCGTTGATGAGTTGCGCATTGTTCTCGGCGCTGTTGGCAATCCGCAAAGCGATTTCTCCACGCGAAACGCCGGCGCTCAATTGGCCGGTCCAGTATTGCTCGCCGCCGCTGTCGGGATGGCGACCCAGCAACAGCGTGTAGATCGCGTCGATCCAGTCCGTGTTCTGGTCCAAATCGGCGATCGTCGTATCGTCTGCATCGGGCGTCGGGTCAAAGCTTTCCGCCTTGGCGTAAAATTCTTGGGAAGCGAGCAAGCGGGCCTCAAGTTGCTGATCGGTGAGCCCTTGCTGCATCTGCTGCGTCCAGTACGTCACCGCTCCATCCTCGGCTGCGCGCCCGAACAGCTTGAGAAAGTCAGGCTTGATGACGAAGTTGGCATAATATTCGTTGCTATGGGCAATCGATTGGGCCACGCTGCTGGCAGGCCTCCCCTGATCGAGCAACGCGGCCCAATACGCGAGCCCGGTCACATCGGGCGCGCGCCCCAGAACGTCTTGATACACGGCGGCCACGAATTTCTGATGCGCATCGCCGATAACGGTGAGCGTGGTCGCCTGTGCGGCGCCAGGCGTTGGCTGGGGGCGTCCGACCGCGTCATACGCCACGCTATAAAAACTGTAGGTGTGACCAAGCGTTCCGCGCCACGTAGCGCTGGTCGCCGTCGTGCCGGTCAACCATGCCGTGAACGGCCCGCCGTTGTCGCTCACCAACACATCGTAATTGGCAATTCCGGGCCCTCCTGCGTCGTCGCCCGACCATGACACGCCAAAGCTGGCCGGGGAAACAGCGGGCAATGACGCCACGCTACTGGACGGCAAAACTTCGACTTTCAATTCCAGCGTCCGGATGCCGTCGAACTTGACTGGCTGATAGCCGCTATTCGTCCAGGTCCCCGAGTATCCGCTGCCGGGGTCGAGCGTCTGCGACAGGCCGCCCCACTGCGGCAAGACCAAAGTGTTCTTGGAATCGCTTGTTGACGCCTGGGCCTCGCCATGCACTGTAATCGGCACAGTATGGTCTGGAGCGACGTCGATCAGGCCCCCGCCATGCGCAGACTGGAGCGTGAGCGAGTTCAATTGTGACGCCGGTTCGCTGAGTAATGCACTGCCATTGTCGGTAACGACTACATTGCCGGGCGTCGCACCGAGAAACTGATCGGGCGACAAAGCGACGTCGCTCAACCGCACTTCGTTGATCAGTCCGTGAAAATACTCGTCGTAGTTTCCCGACTGAGTGTTGCCAATTCCCAGTCCGGGCTGATAGTTCGGATCGAGTGTCGCAAGAGGTCGCACGGCGGTTACCGTGCTCGCCTTCTCGACCCCGTCTACATAAAGTCGTATTTCGCCTGTCGCGTCGTCCAGAGTGCCGGCAATATGGACCCATTGGTTCAAGCCTGGCAGCGGCGCAAACGTGCCGCCCCAGCCATAGTTGGCATCCTCAACAAAGAAGCCCGTCATCGGACCGCTACCGAAATTATTGATGGTGAGCGAATATGGATCGAGCTCGGCGCGGTCGTCGCCGCGGATCAGAATATATTGCTGGTAACCTACGGGCGCGGCGGTCACGTAAACAAATGCTTCGATCGTCATGCTGTGCGTTAACTGCAGCGAGGCGCTGTCGGGCACGAAAATCCGCTGGTTCGTCCCATTGAATTGCAGCGAAGAATTGTCGGGCTGTCCCGTCTGCGGGACCGTGTTGAGCGGGACATTCGCCGAATAAACCGGACCGTCCACCGGCGTGCCGTCCAATCCATTGCGCGACGAATCGACGATCGTTCCCGCAGGTTGCCCAGCGACGCCCGCTTGAAAGTGCCAATCGGCCACGATGTCGCCTGCCGGAACTGGCAACGATCGCGTGATCGTCGCGTGGTTTTCTCCGTTCGTGCCGGCGCCGCCGATTGTAATCTTAGGATCGACATCGTAGTGCAGCTGCAGGCCTTCCGAGTAGTCGGCCTGGAAGGGGTAGACATTCCCATAGTCGTGCAACGCGGCGTCGTCCCCCTGGCTGACGACTGTGCCATTGACCAGCGCTATACCGTTGACCTGACCGCCGCGGCTGACGAGCGTCGCCGCGTCGCCGACTTGGGGACCGTAGTTCACGGCCGCATTGAAGTTCATTCCATCGACCGTCAGGCTGCCGAGGTTTTCTACCGCGGCGGCGTTGTTGCGGCCCAACGTTCCGGCATCGAGCGTGAGATTGGAGATCGAAACCGCGACCGGGTCGTTATTGTTGTCGAGCGTATCGATCTGAAACAGAGGAGTCGCCGATCCGCTTTGTCTGATGGTCGTGCGATCGACGCCCAATCCTTGGATCGTCATGCTTTCGTCGATTTCGATCTGACCGAGCGTGAGCTCAATCGGGCCGTTGGACTTGGCGAAATCGAATGCGATCGTTTCGCCGGCTTGATGGGCGGCGTTCAGGAACTCTACGGCCGAGCGCAGCGACACGTTTCCGCCGGCATCGAGCGGCGAGGCAAGCGCGCTGGCGGCATGAGTGTCGGCCAGCGTATTGATAGTAATTGTGGCGATTGACGTTAGCAGCCGCCGGTTTTCCAGGCACTGCAAGTTCAATCGTCGGACCGACGCTCGCTGACGAAGTCGTGCCGCGCGATCGGCGATCTTCCCGGGTTTGATCGACATGGCTGCCTCTTAAGCCGCTATATGAAAGTCGAGAGGCGCCAGAATATTGCCAGCGGCCCGGCCATGCAACGAAAATTATAATCGGAAGTCTTTTGAGATTTTTGTGCTGGACGAGGACGCGGATCGTCATCGGCGAACGCGCCTCGGTTTGGGCGAAGCCGCGTTACCGCGACAGCCGCTGGAGATTTGCTTGATTCTTCGATCGAGAGCCGCAAAATAACAAGCGTCAAGCGGCGGATCTCCTCGGGATCCTTTTAACTCTTAGCGAATGCCGGCATGAAACTGCTCCCTTTCGTCATTGTGTTGGTGCTCGGTCACGCAAGTTATGCCCAAACTGCTGACGGATTGAAAAGTGGAGCGAAGGCGTGCCCGTGCCTGCAGCCATTACCGCCGACCTGGGCGCAGGCATGGCCTTTAACTATGCCAAACGCTTCGGCGAGCCCGCGGGCGGTTATTTCTCTACGGCCCGCGACATGGGCGCGTTGTGCCAGATGTTATTGAATCACGGCGTGCATCAGGGCAAACAGCTCCTGTCAGACCGGGCAGTGGGCGCCTTGAGCACGATCCAAACGGGCGACATTCCAGTAAACCCGCAAGAGGCTTACGGCGTCGGTTTTGCCATCAAGATTCGCGATGACGAAGGCCCGAGCGTCGGCAGCTTCGGTCACCGCGGCGCGCGCCGTACGGTGATGTGGATCGACCCAGGCAATGGCCTTGCCATCGTATTGCTTGTGGAGCGTTTCGACATGAGCGGCGCAGAGCAGAAGGCAATGTACGGTGCGGTAATGAAGGCGGCGATTGCCAAGTATGGCTCGGCGCCCTGAATGCGCTTGGAAGCGCGCGTCGGCTCCTATCCGCTGCTGACCGGATCGGCCGGGTTCCAAAGCATTCGAACGAGCGCGATCGATGGAGCCAAGCGGCAGGTCGATTGGAGCAGCAATTGGGCGTCCGGGCCTTTCGTGAAAGCTCAATCGACTCCCGGTTCGCCCCCCAGCAGTTCGAGCGTCTTGTCGTCGCGTTTCCCCTGGAAATACTTGTCGAGGAGCTGGTGGAACACCGAGCCGGCGGGGGAGACGCACGCGAAGAGGGTCGCGCTAGATTTCAGCTTCAGATCGTCGGGGGAACCGAAAATCTCTCGCGCTGTTCGTCCCTCCATACGAAGGGCAGCCTCGGCACACGCCGCGAGCCGCGGCCCAAGAATTGGATGGGCCAAGTAAGCCGTCGCCTCGGCGATGCTCTTGATCGCGTACCGTTGAGACATCGCGCTGAAACCCAATCCTTGGAACTGCGGAAAGACATACCACATCCAGTGTGATTGCTTGCGGCCGCTCCTGATCTCGGAGAGCGCCTGCTCGTAGTCGTCCTGTTGCGCCTGGACGAAGCGGCGAAGGTCATACGGGTCGCTTGCGTTGGTCATCAATCGTCTCTCGACTCCCGAATGGTTTGCTGTTTCATTGGCGGGGTACGCGCGGATGTTCTTATTTGCCCGGCGGCGCCACGGTCAATCCGGCGTAGCGGCGGAATTCGGCTTCGCCGAGAAAGGCGGCCTGGCGCGCGAGTTGAAACATGACGGGCGTCGAGGGCCAGCCGAGAGCGCGCAGCAACCGCTCGAAGGGCTCGACCGCGCAGGTCCCCTTCAGATCGACATATAAGAGCCGGCCGTCACGATCGTAGAGCACGCCGTCCAGTTGCCATGCCGACTCGGCGCCGGCGGAGACCCAGACGAACGAGCCATCGGGTTCGAGAAACATCCGCTCCAGTCTTGCGAGCGCTTCGCTGGCCCGCTCGAAGCTTAGGGCGAACGGCGTGCCCAGCGCATGGGCGGGCACGTGCAACGTGGGAAAGGTTTCTTGTTCCAAGGCCAGCGAACCATCGGCGGTAGCTTCCTGAGGCCGAGCGTGGATGGTGATCTGGAATTCTCGGCTGATCATCGGCGTCTCAAAAGGAGGCTCCTCTGCGGCGGTTGCGATTCAGCGATCGGCGTTACCCTTTATAGCATTGATCTGGCCACGGCGCTCCATCGATAAGTTGCCCAGCATAGTAGGTTGGCTGCTGCACTCCCTCGACTTTTGCAAAACAGTGAGGCGAGAAGTTCGCCTTATGCCGCTTGCTTACGAGTCGATGGGGCGACAGGGGGCAGCGGGCGGCGATACTGGCGGAGCGAAGGAAGTTCGCGGAGGGCGCGGAGAATCACGCGGAAGTTGGCGCCGGTAGCGGAACCCGCTTTGCGCGGGTAGTGAGCCACGGGAATTTCGGCGAACTGCAGCCCGCCCCAAACGCATTGAGTCAGAATCTCAGCATTGATGCAGGCGCCGGGCGAGGTCAGTTCGAGCCGGTCGATCACTTCGCGGCGGAATAGTTTGAAGGCGCAATCGAGATCGCGAACTTCGATGCCGAGCAAAACCCGCACGAGCCGCCCCCAAAGCCAGGCGTTCAGCCGGCGCTGGGCGTTGTCGGCGCGGTGATGACGGTAACCGATGGCGAAATCGGCGCCGCGCAGTGCGACCAGCAGCCGCGCGACGTCGAGAAAACTGAACTGGCCGTCGCTGTCGGCGAACATTGCCAGATTGCCGGCGGCCGCGCGCAGGCCCGTCGTCACTGCGGCGCCGTAGCCGCGATTCCGCTCGTGTCGCACCAACCGCACGCGAGCATCGTGCCGCGCCGCTTGCTCGATGCGGGTCGCCGTCTCGTCGTGCGAGCCGTCATCGATCACCACAATCTCGAATTGCTCGACGAAATGCGGCAGAATAGCTCGCGCGCTGCTCAACGTCGCCTGGATGTTTGCCTGTTCGTTGTAGGCCGGCAAGCAGAGCGAGAGGAACGCGGGATAAGGGAAGCGAAGCGGCATCAGCGCCGCCTGCCAAGAGCGCGCGACCCAGGCGGCTTGCAGGCTGAGAATTTCCTCGATGTCCGCAAGGCTCAACAGGCCGCGCGCGACAAGCCGCTCGCCCAACAATCCGCCCTCGGCGCGTTGTTCGGCCAGACAGGCCTGCAGATCGGCGGCGCGCACCAGCCCGGCCTGCATCGCAAACTGTCCGAACTTCGGATGCTCCAGTTCGATCGGTTCAGCGGCGTCGGTCATGGGGATAAGAGTTTGGAGATTAGGAGTTATCAGGAAAGGCACGCGAGGCGGAGGCATCGGCCTCCGCAGTTGCATCGAGAGTGAAAGCTGGAGCTCGGAGCTGAAGAGACACGGCCGTCATACTAATTCCGTCGTGTTCCTTCGCTGGCGGAGGCCGTTATCCCCGGGAATACAGACGCCACCGGCGCGCCGGACGATTGGCGCCTGTTTTCGCGGCCAAGCAGCAGGATGCGGCTGCTGCGCAAAAACCAGGCACGATCGTCGAGCACTTTGACGTCGGCCGGCAACACTCCGGCGAGTTGGCGATAGCGGGCGTCGCTGGTGAACAAGAAGGCGTCTTGCGGTTGGCTGCGGAAGAACTCGCCGACTTGCTCCGGCGTGGTGAATTGCCGGACCGGCTGCCGCGAGTAGAACACCAAGCTGGGGCGATAGTAGCCAAACGAGCGAAGCAGCGGCGTCGCGCCCGACGCGTGCGCGCGGATAGTCGCGGCGAACTCGGCGCTGTTCTGCCGCCGATCGACGCGGACGGCGCCCCAGCCGAACAACGTGGCGCAGAACACAACGCAAGTTGCCGCCAAGGCGGTCGCCGCGCGACGCGGGGGCCCGCGCTCCGCCAGCCGCCAGGCTGCCAGGGCGCCTAGCACGAGCGGCAACCCAGTCAGTCCCAGCGTCCAGTCGCCGCCGAGAAATTTGCCGGCGGCAATCGGCAAACCAACGCTGATCCCGAGACCGATCAGCGTCAGTGTCATCCACGCGGCGCGCAGATCGCGTCGAATAACCAGGCCCGGCCGTCGCAGCCAAAAATCGAGCCAGGCGCCGGTCAGCAAGGCTAAGGCCGGATAGATCGGCACGATGTAGTTCGGCAATTTTGTCTTGGCCAACGAGAAAAAGACCAGGTACACGCCTACCCAACAACTCAACAGCAGATAGCTGCGCGACCAGCGATGCCGCGAGCCGGTTCGTCGTACGAGCAACCTCGCTGCGGGCGTCAAAAACACCGTCCAAGGAAAGAAGCCGATGCACACGGCAATCAGGTAATAGAAAAACGGCCCGCGATGATGCTCCATCGCGTTGAGAAAGCGGCCGAAGTTGTGGACACCAAAGAATCCCTCGAGCCAGGCGCCGTCGGTGCGCAGGCCGACCCAGGCGTACCAGGGACCTGCGACCGCAAGAATGGCCGCGGCGGCCGTGAGTGGTCGCATGCTCCACGCCGTGGCGAGAAAGTGCCGCGGCGCCACGGTCTGACCGATGGCTCGCAGCGCAACGCCGCAGCGCGAGCGCCACGATCGCTGGTCTCCGCTGGCCACGGAGGCGTCACGCCTGCGCCGCACGATGAGCATGTACATGCCGATCGAGGCCGTCGGCAGTGCGATTCCGATCGGACCTTTGGCCAAGGCGGCGAAACCCATGGCCGCGTACATCGCCGCGTAGGCGCCCCAACTTGGCGAGCGCGTCAGGGGCGCCCTGGCGATATTGGCGCCAATCGTGCCGGCTGCGGCGCGCGGCGAGGCTCCACAGACAAAGGCATACAGTGCGAGCGTCGAGAAGAACACGAGCAGAGAGTCGGGCGTGGCGGCCCGAGCAATGACATCGAAGTTCAGGCTGGTGGCCAGCGCTAGCCCGGCCCAAAAGGCGACACGAACGGAGAACAATCGCCGCGCCAAGAGCCATGTCAACAGCACGCTGCCCAGGCCGAACGCGGCCGAGCCGCAACGCGCCGCGAATTCGGTTGCTCCGAACAGGGCATAGCCGGCCATCATGACCCAGTACATCAGCACGGGTTTATCGGGCAGGACGACGCCATTGAAGTACGGCACGCACCATTCGCCGCGCTCGAACATTTCCAAGGCGGCGCCCGCAAAGATCGGCTCATCTTCGTCCCATAGCCGCGGAACGCCCAAGCTGATGAAGAATATCAATGCCGAAATGGCTAACAGCCCGAGGAGCTGCCGCAGCTCTCGCGTCATCCTTGATCTCCCGGTGGTGACTCTCAACAGCAGCCGCCATCAAAGTCTCCGACTCTGCGCCGGCGCCCGTCGTTCGAACGTAACGCGCCGCCTTATGCGCGCGCATTTTCCGAAAAAACTTTGCGATTTCTAGCTAGACAAGCCTGATAAGGCAGGCAGTTTAGAAAGACGCTCGAGATTCGACAATGCCAATACTTAATCCGAGTTCCGCGCCGTTTGGCACGCTCTCCTGACTTGGTGATACCCTGATCGCCGTTCATGGCTCTAGAGCCTTCGCCTCCAGATCGCCTTTTTCCTTGCTTTCGCCGTCGATCGAACCCCTAAATTCCGGCCCGTTGACCGCTCTGGCGCGGCAGCTTAAAGTACATGCTGGCAATCATGATACGATAATCCAACTCTGCCTTTCTGGGCCGGCCGGCGCCGTCGCCAGGGTGATTGTCTTGTCTGCTGTCTAGGAACCGAGCTCGTTGAGGAAACATGCTCGCCAAGCGAGTGATTCCCTGTCTCGATGTCGACCGGGGACGGGTGGTCAAAGGGACGAATTTCTTGCAGCTCCGCGATGCCGGCGACCCGGTGGAAGTCGCCGCGCGCTATGAGGCCGAAGGGGCCGACGAACTCGTCTTTCTCGATATCACGGCTAGCCACGAAGGGCGCGAAATCATGCTCGACGTGGTCCGCCGCACCGCCGAGGTGGTGTTCATGCCGCTCTGTGTCGGCGGAGGAATCCGCACGGTCGACGATATTCGCCAATTGCTGAACGCCGGCTGCGACAAGGTTTCGATCAATTCAGCCGCCCCGCGAAATCCCCAGTTCGTGGCCGAGGCGGCCCGCCGCTTCGGCAGCCAGTGCATTGTGGTCAACATCGACCCCAAGCGGGTGCAGAAAGATGGCCGCGAAGTGTGGGAGGTTCATATCAATGGGGGCCGCGTGGGCACGGGGCTGGAGGCGGTGGCCTGGGCGCGCGAAGTGGAACGACTGGGCGCCGGCGAGATCGTGCTGACCTCCATGGACGCCGACGGCACCAAGCAGGGCTACGACCTGGAGATCACCGCCGCAGTCAGCCAGGCCGTTTCCATTCCGGTGGTGGCGAGCGGCGGAGCAGGCCGTCCTGAACACCTGGCCGACGCGATTGCCCTCGGCCACGCCGACGCCGCGCTGGCGGCCAGCATTTTCCACTTCGGCGAGTACACCATTCAAGAAACGAAGCGCATCATGTCCGAACGGGGCATCCCCGTCCGCCGCAGCGCTTGACAGAATCATACGGTCAAGGAAGTCAGTTCAGCGACAGACAGAGGTAGATATGGCGACCGCAGTGCCCGATGCTCTAGCGTCCAAATATATCAAGAAGCATGAAGAGCTCGAGATCGACAAGCTGTTCCGCGCGCTGGTCAAGCTCAAGGGGAGCGACTTGCACCTGAAGGCCGAGCGGCCGCCGATCATTCGCGTCAACGGCACGCTGCGCCCTCTCGACCGGCCGCCGATTGACGACGAAGAGATGGTCCGCATCTGCTTTCCGATGATGACGGAGCGCAACCGCAAGATCTTCGACGAGACGGGCGGGGCCGACTTCGCTCATACGGTCGACGTCGACGGCGTGCAGTGGCGGTTTCGCGTCAACCTGTTGCAGCAGTTGGGTCACGTGGGCATGGTCGCTCGTAAGGTGAACCAGTGGATTCCCGACTTCGAAGGGCTTTACCTGCCGCCCGGCATGGTCGATTTGTGCAAGTTCCATCAAGGCATGGTGCTCTTGGCCGGCGTTACCGGGTCGGGCAAAAGCACCACGATCGCCTCGATGCTCAACTGGATCAACAAGAACTATCGCAAGCACATCCTTACGCTCGAGGATCCGATCGAGTTCGTATTCACGGAAGACAAGTGCCTGATCAACCAGCGCGAGATCGGCCTGGACGTGATCGACTTCGGCATCGGCATGAAGCACGCCGTGCGTGAAGACCCCGACGTCATGCTGGTGGGCGAAATGCGCGACGAGGAAACGTTCATGACGGCCATTCATGCCGCCGAAACGGGCCACCTCGTATTCGGAACCATTCACGCCTCAAGCGCGCCCTCGACCATCGGCCGTATTCTCGACTTGTTCCCGCAGGAAATGCACTCTTCGTTGCGCAGCGCCATCGCCATGAACATGAAGGGCATTGTGGCCCAGAAGCTGCTGCCGTCGATCAAGGAAGGGGTCGGCCGCGTGCCGACGGTCGAGATCATGACGTTCAACTCGATCGTGCGAAAACTCATTCTGGAAGGCAAGGACGAAAAGCTGGCCGACGCCATTCGCATGTGCGAACGCGAAGGCATGCAGGACTTCACGATGAGCCTCAAAGGCCTGGTCGACAAGGAGTTGATCGACCGCGAGACGGCTTTCGAAGTCGCGCCCAACGTCGACGCATTGCGGATGGCTCTTAAAGGCATCGAAGTCAAAGCACCTGGGATTCTCTAATGCATCGCGTGTTGTTGGCGGGGTGTCTGGCCGTCCTGGTTTGGGGCTTCGGCTCGCGGTCCGCCGTTGCGCAGGAGCAGCTCGACTACACCATCGAAGACGGCATCGTCACGATTACGCAGAACTGGGAACAATGGCTCTCGAGCGACGTGCTGGAAGTCGTCTTGGGCGCGCTGAAGATCCTGCTGTTCGGCGGTCTGTATTTGGTCTGGGTCAACTCCACCGATTGGGTGAACCGCGATCGCTTTCAGCGCCGCGTCAGCAAGGGTTGGAATGCGGCCATGGTCGTACCCTTCTTGATGTTCTTCGGGCTGACCATGGCGTTCTTCTGGTGGGATATGTTCTTCTGGATCGGCTATCCGCTGTTGTCGCTGGCCTACTTCGTGCCGTTTACGATTTACGTGGTCAGCCGCAATCGGCAGGTGGAGATGGACGACCGGGTGTTCACCAAGAAGCACCTGCGCTACTGGTTCGCCACCCGGCTGCAGAAGATCGGCATGAAGGTCGAAGCCGAACAGAAAGGCATCGACGAAATTGGTCCGCCGATCAAGCTTGTTGCGCGCGGCGGCGCCACCGAACGCGACGACAACGTCAATCTCCTTAATGCGCGGCAATCGCCCGGCTTTTTGACGGCGCGCGAGATGCTGGCCGAGGCGCTCAACAACCGCGCCGGCTCGGTGATGCTCGATTACACGCAGGCGTCGGTGGCCGTGCGATTCATGGTCGACGGGGTCTGGCACCCGGGCGAGACCATGGAGCGCGAGCCAGGCGACATGATGCTGGCGGTGCTCAAAACCATTTCCGCTTTGAACGCCAACGATCGCCGCAACCGCCAGAGCGGCGTATTCGGCCTCGAGTACGAAAAGAACAAGCGCGTCTGCCGCCTGACCAGTCAGGGCACGCAGACCGGCGAACGCGTGCTGCTGCAGTTCGACGATCCCGACGTGAAGAAAAAGCGGCCGCTCGATTTGGGCATGCGGCAAAAAGTGCTCGACGAATTGAAGCCGGTGTTGGAAACGAAGAATGGCCTAGTCATTGTTTCGGCTCCGCCCAATGGCGGCGGGCTGACGTCCGTATTTCATGCCATTCTCGGCGCCATGGATCGCTACACG
Organism: Pirellulales bacterium; assembly: GCA_025924495.1. The sequence continues at coordinate 17,460 of JAICIG010000123.1, forward strand.
CGCGGCTTCATCTGCATTGAAGACGCGGGCAACAAAGAAGTAGATGTCGAGAACATCGTCAACCACACGTTCGACGGCGCGACGGGCGAGAACCCCGCCACGCCGCTGCCTAAGTTGCTGCGAGAATACCCCGACGTGATCGTCGTGCCCGACATGAAAGACGCCGAGGCGGCCGCCGCTCTGCTCGAGCAAGCCAACGCCGATCGCACGGTAATCACCACCACGCGGGCCAAGGAGGCGTGCGAGGCGCTATTGCGGGTGGCGCAGTTGAAAATGCCGCTCGATCAGCTCGCGTCGGCCGTCAAGGCGGTGATCAACCAGCGGATGGTGCGCAAGTTGTGCGATAAGTGCAAAGAAGCCTATCCGCCTCCGCCACAGTTGCTGCAGCAGTTAGGCATTCCGCCGGGCCGCGTCGAGGCGCTCTATCGACCCCCGACCCCCGATCCCGAAAAGCCGCAGGAGCCGTGCGAGCAGTGCCGCGGCATCGGCTATTTCGGCCGCACCGGCATCTTCGAAACCCTGATCGTCAACGACGAGGTCCGCGAGACGTTGCGAAAGACGCCGCAGCTCAATGCCTTGCGTCAGGCCGCCCGCAAAGCCGGCATGCGCGTGCTGCAAGAAGAAGGCGTGTTGCTCGTCGTCACCGGCGTGACCTCATTGCCCGAGCTGATGCGGGCGCTAAAAGAAGGCTAAAATCGCCAGGCGAGCCGGCCGTCAGCCGCCGTGTCGTCACGCGGCCATCGGCAAGCAGCGAATCGCATCGTGAACCTTCCTTCATGGCGCGACCTTCATCCTGTGGGGCGACCTTCCCAGGTCGCCAATTCGCGATGAGTTCATAATCATCTGGCGAGAAAACCGAAGCCAACCTCTTCATGGTGAGCGGTGGACGTGAGTTCCCGGTTCAATCTCTTGCGCGATGACGCCC
>JAICIG010000124.1 GCA_025924495.1 Pirellulales bacterium
AATTCTCCGTGGCGCTCCAGTGCGTCCAAGGGCCGGGCTCTTCGGCGGGCTTGATGATCCGCGTGAGCGAATCTCCCTTGAATGGCTTGTCGCCGGTATAGGCCATCAGGCGATAGTAGGGGCCGTTCGTGTATACGGCGGGCAGTTCCTGCCGCCGTGCAGGATATTGCGTTTTATCGGACCGTGCGTTGTTCAGCCGGCAGCGCACCCGCGCCGCTGTGCCTTCGAGTTCGATCCAGCATTCGAACGTGCATTCGCCGGGCACGTTGTCCAGAGGCCACTGCATGGGAATACATTTCACATAAATCGATGATCTGTCGTTGCGGTGTTCCAGCACGCGCGAAGCGTGCCCGAAATCGTCCCCCACCTGAATCGGATTCCAGCCGATGTGCCGCCAGTGTTCGGTTGGCCGTTTCTCGCCCACGACGAAAGGAACCGGTCCTGAGTAGTACGACATCTGGATTTGCCGGCCATAGTCGAAACTGTTCACGACATTCTCGTCGCTGCCTGAGGCAGACAGGTAGGTAATCGCTCCTCCCAAGTCGAGGTCGACGCCTAGGCGAATTGTGCCGTTGTCGAGATAGCTCATACAGTGGCCAACCGTTTCGGCTTCGGCTGCGACCAGATCCGGTTGATGAGGCCGCCAAACCAGGCAAGCCAGCCAGACGATGATGACGACCACAGCGCGAGTGAGGAAGCTTGTGAGTGGCATGGAGCGGAGTTGTCACGGCATGAGCAAAAGAACACGTGATGAGCCTGCGTCGCGATATTGTAATCTGACGGCCGATTTTGCCGCCGAAGCGTTCACTCATAACTGGCTAATTTACCGCGTTTTAGCTCAGCCACGCCGAGGGGCGGAGCGTCCGCACGAGGGTTTCTATCGAATCGGCGCTTGATTCTATAGAATTGGCCCGCTAGGCTGGTGGTTGCCGCCTTATGGATCGCTGTGAAGAGACTGCGATTCCCCGCCGTATTACTCGATCGCGAATTGAATCTGCCCGCCTGCCTTCCATTTGCGTACCAATAACGCCTGCGCATTCCACGATGATCAAGCCATCGAAGAATCATCCCCTCCGGTGCGATCATGGCCTGCGACGCCAGGCGATCGTCGAGTCGCTGTTGCGAGAAGTGTTTCAAGGTCGTCTGCGGGCAGGCCAACACTTGGGAACGCAAGAATTGGCCCAACGGTTCGGAGTTAGTCATACGCCGATTCGCGAGGCGCTCGTCGCGCTGTCGGGGACCGGCGTGATTGATTTGCTGCCGAATCGAGGCGCCGTCGTGCGGCGCGTCTCCGGCCGCGATGTTCGCGAGATTTGCCAGGTCCGCCGTGCGCTGGAGTGCGAGGCCGTTCGCCGCGCGTGCGGGAGAATCAATCCGCTGGAACTCAGTTCGCTGGCGGCCGAGTTTCAGCAGCTACGCGTGGTGAAGTCGCGCCAACGTCCCAAGTACGTCGAAGAAGCTCGCCGCCTCGATAGCCGCCTGCACGATCTGATCGCCGGTTCATGCGGCAATGGCTTTCTGGCGAAGGAAATCGGCCGCTTGAAAACGCTGTTTCGCGCCTTCCGCGATGTTTCGTGGGAGCACGATGAGGCGCACAACGATTTGCATCGGCTGGCGGAAGAGTCGCACGAACATCTGGCGATTATCGAGGCCTTGCTGGCCACCGATGGCCGCAAGGCGGCGAAGTTGATGTCGCAACATATTCGTTCTGGCGCCAGGTATTGGAGCCGTGTCGTGTCGGAGACGGCGATCGCGCCGCTCGGCAAACAATCTCGTTCTCGCGTCAGCCTTGAGGAGCGCGTCCGATGAACTGGTTTTCTAAGAACTTTCCTGGCATCGCGGTCAGCGTTTCCGCCGCGCTCATCTCCGCCGCCATTGTCCAGGCAGCGGAGCCGATCGCCTATAACCGCGATATTCGCCCGATCCTGTTGGAAAACTGCTTCGCCTGCCATGGCGCCGATAGCGCCGCGCGCAAAGCCGATCTGCGGCTGGATCAACGCGAGGCGGCGATCGAGGCGGGCGCGTTCGAGCCGGGCAATCCCGACGCCAGCGAGCTGATGCACCGCATTCTGTCGGCTGATCCAGAACAGGTCATGCCGCCGCCGATGACGAAGAAGCAACTGACCGCTGAGCAGAAAGAACTGCTGCGTCGTTGGCTGGCGGAAGGCGCGCAATACCAGCCGCATTGGTCGTTCATCGCGCCCGTGCGTCCTGCGTTGCCCGCGGTGAAGAATGCGGCGTGGTGTCGTACGCCGATCGACTATTTCATCCTGGCTCGTTTGGAACAGCAAGGCTTGCAGCCGGCGCCCGAGGCGGATCGCCGCACGTTGGCTCGCCGGCTGAGTCTCGACCTGACCGGCTTGCCCCCCGAGCCGGCCGACGTCGAAGCGTTCGTCAACGATGCGGCGCCTGGCGCCTACGAGAAGTTCGTCGATCAATTGATGAGTTCGGCTAAGTGGGGCGAGCACCGCGGGCGATACTGGTTGGATGCCGCTCGCTATGCCGACACGCACGGCATCCATTTCGACAATTATCGCGAAATCTGGTCCTACCGTGACTGGGTCATCAACGCCTTCAATCGCAATTTGCCGTTCGATCAGTTCACCATCGAACAACTCGCCGGCGACCTGCTGCCCAACCGCACGCTGGAGCAACAGATCGCCTCGGGCTTCAATCGCTGTAACATCACGACCAATGAAGGAGGCGTGATTCCGGAAGAGTATGTCGTGCTCTACGCGCGCGATCGGACGGAAACGACCTCACAGGTATGGATGGGGCTCACGGCCGGCTGTGCCGTCTGCCACGACCATAAGTTCGACCCGTTGACGCAGCGCGAGTTTTACGAGTTGTCGGCGTTCTTCAACAACACCACGCAGAACGCCATGGACGGAAATATCAAAGACACGCCGCCCACCGTCTTTGTGCCGCGGTCCGAGGATCGCAACCGGTTTGAAGCCTCGAGTGCGGAGCTGGCCGCGGTGAAGAAGCAGGTCGACGAGCGCCGCCAGACCGCGCGGCCCGAATTCGATTCGTGGTTGGCAGCCGCTGCGGCTGAGGCAATCGCCGCGCAGATTCCCGCCGAAGGTTTGCGATTACGCGCTCCGCTGAATGAAGGGACCGGCAACACAGTCGCCGTGACGATTGACGCGCAGTCGCGCCCGGTCGCGACGGCCGCGGAACTCGCTTGGAAACCCGGACACGTCGCCGCGATGGCGTATTACAGTCAGCCGGGCGCCACCATTGAATTGGCGGACGCGGGAGACGTGGAAAAGGATCAGGCCTTTTCCTTTGGCGCCTGGGTGAACCTCGCTCGCATCGATCAGAACGGCTCGCTGATCGCCCGCATGGACGATACGAACGGTTACCGCGGCTGGGACCTCTGGCTGGAAAACGGCCGCCCGGCTACTCATATCGTTCACACCTGGCCGGACGATGCTCTGAAAGCCGTCGCGAACAACCCGGTAAAAGCCGGCGAATGGAATCACGTGTTCGTTACGTACGACGGCTCTGGGAAAGCAGAAGGAGTAAAGATCTACGTCAACGGCCAGTTGCAGCAAGTCAACGTTCCGACCAATGCGCTCAAGAACAGCATCAAGACGACGGTTCCCTTGAAAGTCGCTCAGCGACACACGGGTTCGCGGCTGAATGACGTTGCCCTTCAAGATTTCCGCCTTTACGGTCGTGCGCTTGAACCGGGGCAAGTGCAGCAACTCGCTCAGGCGAGCCGTGCGGCCTGGCTAGTTGGCAAACCAGGCGGTCAGCGCAGCGACGTTGAAAAGAACGAACTTTTCGACTGGTGGATCAAATCTCTCGACAAGCCTTCGCAGGATCTTGCCGGCAAAGTCGCCGCACTGGAGCAGGAGCAAGCCGCCATTAAGGCGCGGAGCTCGATCGCTCATGTGATGCAAGAGCGCAGCGAAGCGGCGATGGCCTACGTTCTCTTCCGCGGCGAGTATGACAAGCGACGAGATCAGATCGCCGCCGATACGCCGAATGCTCTGCCGCCGATGTCGGCCGAACTGCCGAAGAATCGGCTCGGCCTGGCGCAGTGGCTGTTGCGTCCAGAGCATCCATTGACCGCGCGCGTGACGGTGAATCGATTCTGGCAGGAGGTCTTCGGAACGGGCATTGTGCGCACAACGGGCGACCTTGGCGTTAGCGGAGAGCTGCCGTCGCATCCCGAATTGCTCGATTGGACGGCGGTGGAGTTTCGCGAGTCGGGCTGGGACGTCAAGCGGTTTTTCAAGCTGCTGGTAACATCGGCCGCCTATCGACAGTCGGCGCAGACTACGCCCGAGAAGCTGGAGAAGGATCCGTACAATCGCCTGGTCTCGCGAGGACCTCGGTTCCGAATGGATGCCGAGATGGTCCGTGACTACGCCCTCGCGGCGAGCGGTTTGCTGGTGAAAAAAATCGGCGGCCCGAGCGTGAAACCGTACCAGCCCGACGGCGTTTGGGAGGCGGTGGCGATGATTGGCAGCAACACTCGCGATTACAAACATGACGAGGGCGAGAGCTTGTATCGCCGCAGCCTCTACACGTTCTGGAAACGCAGTGCCCCGCCCGCCTCGATGGATATCTTCAATGCGCCGAGCCGAGAAGTATGCACCGTGCGTCGCGAACGGACGAACACGCCGCTGCAAGCGCTCGTGACTCTGAACGATCCGCAATTTGTCGAAGCGGCGAAGCATTTGGCACAAGCGGCGCTGAAGCAAGGAGGCGAGTCGCCCGAGTCGCGGCTCGATTTTATTGCCCGACGATTGATCGCACGGCCGCTACGAGCAGAAGAGCAGCAAGCCGTCCACGCTACGGTGAACGATCTCTTGGCGTACTACCAGTCGCATGGCGAGGACGCCAAGCAGTTATTGACCGTCGGAGAATCGCCCGTTGATCCCTCGCTTGACGCTCCGACCTTGGCCGCTTGGACGATGGCGGTGAATGAACTATTGAATCTGGACGAAGTATTGAACAAGTGAGCTGAAAGGCGGACCGCGAAAGTCGGAGGAGCGGAGCAAGTGAAAAAGTTCTGCACTCCCGCCTCCGAGTTCCGCGTTCGCTCAACCGAGGATATTGCCATGAGCCCGTTTGAAGACTATGTGCGGTATGAGACTCGCCGGCAGTTTTTCAGCCGCGGCGCAAACGCCGTGGGCTGGGCGGCGCTCGCTTCGTTGCTCGGTTCCGAGGGCGCCAGCCGGCTACTGGCAGGCGAGTCGCCCAAGACTCCGCTCACTCACTTCGCTCCCAAAGCGAAGCAGGTCATCTATCTGCACATGGTCGGCGGTCCGCCGCAGATGGACTTATACGATTACAAGCCGCAGATGAACGAGTGGTATGACAAAGACTTGCCCGACTCGATCCGGCAAGGACAGCGATTGACCACGATGACCTCGGGGCAGAAGCGATTTCCCATCGCACCAAGCAAGTTCAAGTTTGCCCAGCACGGCAAGTCGGGCATGTGGGTTACCGAGCTGCTGCCCTACACGGCCAAAATCGTCGACGACATGTGCTTTATCCGCAGCATGCACACTGAGGCCATCAACCACGAGCCGGCCATCAGCTACATGCAGACGGGCAACCAGGTGACGGGCCGGCCGTGCCTGGGCGCCTGGGCGTCTTACGGCTTGGGCTCGATGAACGAGAACCTGCCGACCTTTGTCGTGCTGGTGGCTAAGCCGAGCAACACGGAGCAGGTGCAGGCAATCTCGGCCCGGCTGTGGTCGAGTGGTTACTTGTCGGGCGAACATGCCGGCGTCTCCTTCCGCACCGGCGGCGATCCGATCTTGTACATCAATAATCCGCCCGGCGTCCCCACGGAAATCCGCCGTCGTACGCTCGACGGCATCCGCGCCTTGAACGAGTTGAACTATCAGACGCTGGGCGATCCGGAGACGCATACCCGCATTCAGCAGTACGAACTGGCGTTCCGCATGCAGGCGAGCGTGCCCGAGCTGACGAACATCGGCAGCGAACCCGAGTCGACATACGCGCTCTATGGCGCAGACGCGAAGAAGCCCGGCAGCTTCGCCCACACAGCGTTGCTGGCCCGCCGTATGATCGAGCGCGGCGTTCGCTTCATCCAGATCTATCACAATAACTGGGACACGCATGCCAACGTGGCCGGCCGCTTGCCCGACCAGTGCCGCGACGTTGATCAGCCTTGCTGGGGCCTGGTTCAAGATCTCAAGCAGCGCGGTTTGTTCGACGAAACGCTGATCATCTGGGGCGGCGAGTTCGGCCGCACAATCTACTCGCAAGGCGGCTTATCGCACGAGAATTACGGCCGCGACCATCATCCTCGCTGCTACACCATGTGGATGGCCGGCGGCGGCTCGCGGCCGGGAACCATTTATGGCGAGACCGACGACTTCTCCTATAACATCGTGAAGGATCCGGTTCACATTCACGACTTCCATGCCACCGTGCTCAACCTGCTTGGCTTTGACCACGAACGATTCACCTACCGTTATCAAGGGCTCGATCAGCGCTTGACCGGCGTCGAGCCCGCGCGCGTGATCAAGGAACTGATCGCATAAGCCTGCCCGAGCCGTAGACGTAGGTTATGCTTCAGCATAACACTGCCTTGGCCAAATGCAGCGGAGCTGCGGCTGGCTCATTTTATTGACGCCGAGAATCTTGCTGCGGCGGCAAGATTTCAATGGGGCGATTGGTTGCGGCTTCGCCGCGTTATGCTAAAGCATAACCTACGAGATCTTCGAGATCGTATCTTGAAGATACGTCATCGCTGCCTGACTTATTCCGCGGCGGATGCTTGCGACTCTCGTGCGTGCAGCAAGGCCGACCACGCCGCGTTGGCCGTTGCGTTGGTTGAACCGCTGGCCTGGGCGCGGCGGAGCTGAATGTTAGCCGCGGCCTGCTCAAAATAGCTCTCCTCTGGCAGATCTCCACGTGCCCGCCGCAAAACTTCTAGGGCAGGCTCATATTGTTCTCGCTCGAGCAGCGCTTCGATCCACCGCTGGTGGACCGCTACGAAATTGATGCGGAATGGCCGATGCGCCGGGGCGGTCTGCAATCCGTGGCGCAGCAGTCTTACGGCGCCTACGAACTCTCGGCGTTCATTCAGTTCGAGCGCCCAGTTGTTCAGGCCGGCCAGCCAATTGCTGCGCGCGGCTTCATTGGCCGGATCGAATCGCAACGCTTTGAGGTTGGCGATGATGGCTTCAGCGAAACGATGCTTCGCAAGCAGGTCCACGCCCCGGTTGTAATAAACCAGTGCGACGAGCCCGGCCGGCGACAAGCGACGCCTGGCGCCCGAGCGGCGCCGCGTGGCGGCTAATTCAGGAGAACGAAACCAATTGCGGCACGTCGTTTCCACGTCGAACGAGCCCGCTTCCGAGTCGACGACGCTGAAAACATGCCCTGGCATTTCGACCGCTTCGGCGTTTAGTCCGCAATCTTCCGCCAGGCAATTGAAGAGCACGGTGGAACTAACGCAGTTGTATCCGCGTCCATCGAGCGCGCTGGCAAGATCGGTGGCATCGGCTTGATAGCCGCCGACCAGCAACTCATCATGCAGGAATTCAAGCGCGGCGGCGGCTCGCTGTTGCGGTTCGATGGTATCTTGCAGCTTGCGGCTCAAAGCTTGCCCCAGTTCTTCGATCCTTCGCAGCTGTTGCGCAATACGCCCCTCGTCTCGCTCCCCGCTTGCGACAAACACTGCGGAGAGCAGCCAGCTCCGATCGTCGCCGCCGAGCTGGGCGGCTTCGAGCAATCGGAGCTCGAGCGGACTCCATTCGAGATCTACGCCCGGCGGCGCGGGGAATTCCGAACCGGCTTCGGCGAGTAGCTCGACCGACCGACTGGAAGTGGCAGCCTGGACGCTGCTGCGGCCCGCCAGCAATAGGCAAAGGGCCGCCATTGCTGCGGCCCATCGGCGTCGAGATTGCAAAGCTTCGCGAAAGATCATACAAATCAAACGGTTACGAATTCTTGCCGTCCGCTCGATGGCCAATTCCTAGGCCGGCTCAAGCGGCGGCTCGCAAAACTATAGGTTGCGAAAAAGCTACAAGTTGCCTGCGGGCAGCAACTTGTCTCGTTTTTTCACCGCGTATAACCGGCACGACCCTTCTGCCAAGAAATGCCGGCTTGGACCGAATGACTGGTGTGGCGATTCGGCTGCCCGAGGAACTGCAATTATCTATGGAGCTACAAGGACTGGATGGCATCGATCCGACGATGCGGGAATCGATTCGTCGCTACGCGGATCGGGTTCAGACCCATGCGGGCGCGAAGGCCTTGAGCCTGACCTTGTTCGGTGCAATCACTGCCAGTCCGTTCGACGTCTCGCGGCAAACAGCCTCGAACGTGCTGGTGCTCGAAACGGTCGACCTGGCAGCATTGCGAAACCTGGCGGCCGAGGGGCACAAGTTCGGCAACATGGCAATCGCCGCTCCGCTGGTCATGACGCCCGGCTTCATCCGTGCCTCGCTCGACACGTTCCCGTTGGAACTGATTGAGATCAAAGAGCGGCGTCTGGTGCTGTTCGGCGAGGACTTCTTTGCTTCGCTCGAATTCCAGCGCGAGCATGTTCGCTTGCAGTGCGAGCGTGAACTGAAAACGCTCGTGATGGGCATCCGGCAAAGTTTGGTGGCCAGCACGGGCCGTGATAAGGCCTTGCCCGTGATCGCCGCCCAGACCGGCGGCAGTCTGGCTCGCACGCTGCGCGGGCTGTTGTGGTTGAAAGATGTCAAACAGCCGAAGCCTTTCGCCGACCTTGCGGCGGATGTCGCCAAGCTGGTCAATCGGCCGCTACGCGGCATCCGCGCAGCGCTCGTCGCGCCGGAACTCGTCGGCTGGCGCGAGCTGCAGGAGCTGTACGAGGACGTCGAAGCGCTGGGTCAATCTGCCGATGCCTGGTGACGCCCTGAGAGCAACTCTGCAAAATCCTCCGCCGACCTTCGCTAGGGCGCGCCGCGGCGCTATCTTGCCGCACCGCGCGTGCTGGTTCGCGGCCGCGTGTTTGCTGCTGCTGTTTTCTCGCTCGGCTCTGGCTGAAGTGACGGTTACCGATCCCGGGACGTTCATTGTTGACCAAGCGGACGTCATTGATTCAGGCGCTGAAGAGGAACTGGAGAAGTTGCTCAAGCAGCTGGAGCGGCAGACGACCGCCCAGGTCAAAGTGCTGACGGTCAAATCGCTGGACGGCGAAGATGTCGTCTCGTTTGCACAGCGGCATTTCGTGCTCTGGAAACTGGGCCAGAAGGGCAAGGACAATGGCGCACTGATCGTATTGAGTCTGGAACCGCACCGCATCCGCATTCACACCGGGTATGGGCTCGAGGGCGCGCTGCCCGACAGTTGGTGCGGCACGTTATCACGGCATGCGGCGAGCGAGTACTTTAAACAGGGGCGGTACTCCGAGGGGATGCGTTATGTGACCTTGGCCGTTATCAACAAGGTTGCCGACGAATACGGCGTCAAGCTCGCCGGGGCGCCCCGGCCACAACTGCCGCCGCAGCCGCAGGGCAATGTGATCGGGGGACTGATCTGCGTGCTGTTTCTCGTCGCCTTTCTCATTCCGCTGCTCATCTCACTTGCCACGTACTTTTTCCGTCGCAAGGGACGGCAGCGCTGGGGCGGGAGGCGTTTTGGGCCCATGCTCGGAGGTCCGGGCTGGTACGATATGTTTCCGCCCTCGGGCGGTTCTTCGTGGGGCGGCGGCTGGGGCTCGGGGGGCGGTTTTGGCGGCGGAGGCTCGTTTGGCGGCGGCTCTTTTGGCGGCGGGGGCGATTCGGGGGGCGGCGGCGGCGGGGCAAGTTGGTAATTGGTTTAGCGTACGACCTTGCCGCGGCTAGAGTTGGCGAAGGCGGCCAACTTTTTTTGGGCCGGTAGCAAACAAGTAGGCGTAGAGAACGAATCGGATCTTTGTACAGAGGCAAACTTCGGGCCTTCGCGCCCAACACTCGCGGAGCTTGATCGATGAAAATTGCCGGACTTATTCTGCTGGGCCTGCTCGCTCTCGTGCTTTTGGGCGGCGGCTGCGTTTATCAAGGATACAACGAGGCCATCGGGTTGGATGAAGAAGTCAAGCAGCGCTGGGCCCAGGTAGAGAACGAGCTGCAGCGCCGTTACGAACTGATTCCCAACCTGGTGAATACGGTCAAGGGAGTGGCCGGCCAGGAGCAGAAAGTGTTTCTCGGCATTGCCGAAGCCCGCAAGGCGTATTTCCAAGCCCAGGAAAGCGGCACAGTGGCTGATAAGGCCCGCGCCGCCGGCGACCTCGAACGCACGCTCTCGCGGTTGCTCATGTTGCAGGAGACGTATCCCGAACTGAAATCGAACGAGTCGTTCCTCAAGCTTCAAGACGATCTCGAGGGGACCGAAAACCGGCTGGCTGTCGAGCGCAAACGGTATAACGATGCAGTGCAGACGCTGAATACTTATGTGCGGCGCTTTCCCGGCACATTCTTCGCCAGTCTCGCAGGCGTCCGTTCGGCCGAGTACTTCAAGATGGAAGCCGAGGCCAAGTCCGCGCCCAAGGTCGATTTCTCCGACACCACGGAGAAGAGCAAGAGCTGACCGCCAACCGCTCACGCGAGCGGCGGCAGGCGATGTCCGAGTTTCTCGCGTTTGGTCTCCAGGTAACGAGCATTGTGCTCGTTGCTCGGCGGAACAATCGGCACTTGATCGACCACTTCCAAGTCGAAACCGCCGTAGATGAAGGCGTCGGTCTTCTTGGGGTTATTGGTCAGCAGCCGCACTTTGCTCAGGCCCAGGTCCTTGAGCAGTTGGATGCCGATGCCATAGTCGCGCGTGTCGGCCTTGAAACCCAGAGCGAGATTGGCCTCGACCGTGTCGAGTCCCTCGTCTTGCAGGCTGTAGGCTTTGATCTTCTCGATCAGTCCGATGCCGCGCCCTTCTTGCGGCAAATAAACCAGCACGCCGGCGCCTTCCTGGCTGATCATTTCCAGCGCCATGTGCAACTGGTCGCCGCAATCGCACCGCAGCGATTCGAGCAAATCGCCCGTAAAGCAGGAAGAATGCAACCGCACCAATGGCGCCGCCGATTTGCTCAAGTCGCCAAGCACGAACACGAGAGGTTCTTGCGGTTCGTACTGAACGCCATAGGCAATCACCCGGCCGCGGCCGTACTTCGTTGGCAACTCGGCTTCAGCCAGCCGATAGACCAGTTTTTCTCGCCGCCGGCGGTAGCGGATCAATTCCGCGATGGTGATGATTTCGAGCGAATGCTGCTTCGCTAACTTGAGCAGGTCGTCGCGGTTCGCCCGATCGCCGCTGTCATTGAGAATCTCGCAGAGCACTCCCGCCGGAGACAGCCCGGCAAGTCGGGCCAGGTCGACCGAGGCCTCGGTGTGCCCCGCGCGGCGCAGCACGCCGCCCTCCTTGGCCATGATCGGGTACATGTGCCCCGGGCGCACAAAGTCGGAAGCATGGCTGTGGGGATCGACAATCGCCTGGATCGTCGTCGACTTTTCCTGCGCCGTGATGCCGGTGTGCGAACTGCGATGATCGACGGCCACGGTGAAGGCCGTCTTGAGCGGAGCCGTGTTCGTATCGACCATCGGCGTCAATTTCAGCCGCTCGCAAACCTCGGGCAACACCGTCACGCAGACCTGGCCGCGACCGTTCTTCAGCATGAAATTGACGATTTCCGGCGTGACCTTCTCGGCCGCGCAGACGAAATCTCCCTCGTTCTCGCGGTCCTCGGCATCGACCACGATCACGATTTCGCCGCGGGCAAACGCCGCCACGGCAGCTTCAATCGTCGAATACGAACTCGTCAAAGGGTTTCTCCGCCCTCTCGGGGCTCTCACTGCACGCTTGCCTGGTCCGCGCGTGGTTGCGCAACGACCGGCTGAAGGCAGGGGCTGATTTCCAGTATGATTATAGGCCGGCTTGTCGCAGAATGTCAGGCCGACGACGCAAGTCATTAGCCGGCCAATCGCCCGCCGGCATGCGGGAAGTTGAAATCTGTTGGCATTACCACTTCGAACAGGCCCTTGCATGCTGTTGGATCGCGAAGAATACATCGAACAGGCCTACTTCTTCCGGGTGCTTGGCGAGCGGATCAAGCAGAACATGCAAACGCAGGAGCTGTTGGTCTCGGTGCGCGAGGAAATCCTCTCGACCACCAAACTGCCGCTGGCCATCGACTTCATGCGCAGCGAGCTGATGCTCAGCGGAGTGTTCGCTCCAGCCATGGCCAAGCTGTCGCATTACTTCACGGCGTTTCAGACGTTTGTCGTCGCCGAGGCGGAGCGTGAACGCGGCCGCTTCGACTTTGGCATTTCGCTGGAGATTCTCGAGCGCGAGGCGCGCTATCGGGCCGAGGGGGCCACCCGCCAAGGCGCTTTTATCTACCAGTTCGAGTGTCTCTCGCGCAACCGGTTGGGCTACGATAAGGGGCTCGATGCCGTTTCGCGAGACCCGATCTTCAATGACGATTGGCGCGAATGGATCCAGACGGTGCGGCGGCAAGTGGGCCTCGTCGACATCGCCGACTTGATTTACGTCCGCAGCGAGCACTATGTACAAAACCGGCAGCGGCAAGGGCTCGACCGCGAGGGGCCCGAAAAACCGGTGCTGTTCGGCGAGAAGGAGGGCAAAATCGCCCTGGCGAACCGCCGCCACGATCCGCTCTTGCTCTTCTCCGCCCTGGAACGTCATTTGAACTACCCCCAAGTCCCTAGGCTTAAGCCGGCCGACGATAGTCGCCTGGTGCTGCCCATGCTGGTACGGCGGATGGAACGCGTCGAAACCCGGCTGAAGCTGCTGGAGGAAGAGCAAAAAGGGGGCATCGACCTGAGCCGCTTTTACGGCCATCCGCCCGAAAATGCCCCTTAAAATGCCGCCTCGCCCAACGAATATGCCGATAAATCTGTCGGAAAATTTAGCCAACTGTAGTTCAATTGCCCCGAGCAACGTGGTACAGTTCAGGGGTAAGGATTGGTGAAGTTCCAAGAGGGAACACGCGATTCTCGCGCTAGCGTCTGCAGTTCTAGGTTTTTGGAACGTGGACATTGAGCTCAACCTGATGACCGAGGCAGCTGCACTGGCTCCGCTTGTGCAGACGGTTGACGCTGTGCCCTGCGGGCAGGTTGGGGAAGTGCTAGCAGCCATCCATCTTCCAACCAAAACCGAAGTTCGTCCTGCTCGCGTTGCTTCGTCGCGCTGCCTGCCTCTGATTGCCGAACGTTCGACCCGCGCCCCGGCTCGTTCGCGGCGAACCTGGCCAGATCCAGCTTCGGGCCTTGCAGAGCGCCTCCTCTGTTTTTACCGCGAGCAGTCCGATTGCCGACCACACCTAGCATGCCCTCTGACGCCTCGACGCGATGCCGCGTAATTCCCGCCTCCGATGAGTTCGATTGCCTGCCTGATTTACCTCTTTCATAAAATGGGATAACCGCCCCGAGCCCTTTCGTTTTCCATCGACCGTCTTCACATAAGGAACAGCTTTCCAAAATGTCTACTATGACCTCCGGCGCACCAAAGCCGATTGTGGAGCTTGAATCGGCCACTGTGCGTTTCTGCGGCGACTCGGGCGACGGCATGCAGTTGGCCGGCACGCAACTCACCAACACGTCGGCGCTGGCTGGCAATGATATTGCCACGTTCCCCGACTTTCCGGCCGAAATTCGGGCGCCGCGCGGCACGAAGGCCGGCGTGAGCGGTTTCCAGATTCACTTTGCCAGCAAGGATATTTACACCCCGGGCGATTCGGTCGAAGCCCTGGTCGCCATGAACCCCGCGGCGCTGGCGACCAACCTGGCCGATCTCGTCCCGGGCGGCATTCTGGTGGTCAACAAAGACGCCTTCGACGACAAGGGCATCAAGCAGGCCGGCTATACCAGCAACCCGCTGGAAGACGGCAGCCTGTCTGCCTATCAGTTATTCAAGATCGACATGACGCGGCTCACGCGGCTGGCCGTCGAAGAGTGCGGCCTGGGACAGAAGGAAAGCGACCGCTGCCGCAACTTCTACGCGATGGGCCTGGTTTTCTGGCTCTACGATCGTTCGCTCGAGCCGACGCTGCGTTACATCGACGCCAAGTTCGCCAAGAAGTCGCCGGCCGTTGCCGAGGCCAACCGCCGCGCTTTGAAGGCCGGCTACAACTACGGCGAAACGACCGAAGCCTTTGCTTCGCAGTACCGCGTTCACAAGGCTGAGCTGCCGCCGGGCGTTTATCGCAATATGACCGGCAACGAGGCCACTGCCTATGGCCTGATGACCGCCGCCAAACGCAGCAAATGCGATCTGTTCCTGGGCAGCTACCCAATCACGCCGGCCAGCGACATTTTGCACGAGCTCTCGCGCCACAAGAATTTCGGCGTGCTCACGTTCCAGGCGGAAGATGAGATTGCCGCCGTCACCTCGGCCATCGGCGCCGCCTTTGGCGGCGCGCTGGCGGTGACCACTTCCAGCGGTCCGGGCATCGCGCTTAAACAAGAGGCAATGGGCCTGGCCGTCATGACCGAGTTGCCGTTGTTGATCATCAACGTGCAGCGCGGCGGTCCGAGCACAGGCTTGCCCACGAAGACCGAACAGGCCGACTTGATGCAAGCCATGTTTGGCCGCAACGGCGAATGCCCCATCCCGGTCGTCGCCGCTCGCAGCCCGGCCGATTGCTTCGACGCGGTGCAAGAAGCATGGCGAATCGCCGTCCGCTTCATGACGCCCGTCATCTTGCTCACCGACGGCTATCTGGCCAATGGCTCGGAACCTTGGCGAATTCCCGATGCGGCGTCGATGTCGCCGATCGAAGTCAAGCACCCGGCTCCCGGCCACAATGGCGACGTGTTCCATCCGTACGAGCGCAATGAGCGGCTGGCCCGCCCATGGGCCGTGCCGGGCACGCCCGGCTTGATGCATCGCATCGGCGGTCTGGAAAAGCAGGACATCACCGGCAATGTGAACTACGAGCCGGAAAACCATCAGCACATGGTCAACACGCGGGCCCGCAAGGTGGCCCTCGTCGCCAACGACATTCCTTTGCAGGAAGTCGATGGACCGGAGACGGGTAGGGTGCTGGTCGTCAGTTGGGGCGGCACGTATGGGGCCTGCGCCACGGCGGTTCGCGAAGTGCAAGAAACCGGCGGATCGGTGGCTCACTGCCATCTGCGTTATCTCAATCCGTTCCCGCGAAACTTGGGCGAAATCGTCAAAAGTTACGACAAGGTGCTTGTTCCCGAATTGAACCGCGGCCAGTTGCGCATGCTGCTGCGGGCGGAGTTCCTGGTCGACGCGATCGGGCTGAACAAGATCAAGGGCAAACCGTTTACCGTGGCTGAAGTCGTCGACAAGATTCAATCGCTCATCGACTGACGGCCCCCCTCAAGACAATACCTTCCACCGAACAACAGCTTCTTATCGATCAAGGTGATCTACCATGGCGACTGATACGACCCTGCCCGTGCTTACCCCCAATGATTTTGCCAGCGACCAGGACGTGCGTTGGTGCCCGGGCTGCGGCGACTATTCCATTCTGGCCCAAATGAAGAAGGTGCTGCCCACGCTGGGCATTCCGCGCGAGAAGACCGTCTTCGTCTCGGGTATCGGCTGTTCCAGCCGCTTCCCTTACTACATGAACACCTACGGCTTCCACTCCATCCACGGCCGCGCGCCGGCGGTGGCTACCGGGCTGAAGGCTTCACGCCCCGACCTGTCGGTCTGGGTCATCACGGGCGACGGCGATGGTCTATCGATTGGCGGCAATCACCTGATGCACTGCATCCGCCGCAACATCGACCTCAATATCGTGATGTTCAACAATCGCATTTACGGTCTGACCAAGGGCCAGTATTCGCCCACCTCGCCGGTAGGCAAAGTGACCAAGAGCACGCCGATGGGCGCCATCGACAATCCGCTCGCGCCGTTGTGCATCGCTATTGGCTGCGAAGCCACCTTCGTGGCCCGTTCTATCGACAGCAACATCAAGCACCTGGGCATGGTGCTCAAGCGAGCCGCCGAGCATCGCGGCGTGTCGTTCGTCGAGGTCTACCAGAACTGTAACGTATTCAACGATGGCGCCTTCGATTATGCCACCAACCGTGAGACCAAGGCTGACACCACGCTCGAACTCGAGCACGGCAAGCCGCTAATCTTCGGCAAGAACCGCGAGAAGGGCATCCGTCTGAACGGCATGAGCCCCGAGATCGTCGAGTTGGGCAAAGGCATCTCCGAAGACGACCTGCTGTTCCACGACGAGAAGGCCCCCGAGCCGACGTTGGCCTATTTGCTCAGCCGCATGCGGCATCCCGAGTTCCCCGAGCCGATCGGCGTCTTCCGCGACGTGGACCGGCCGAAGTACGACGAACTGATCAACGCCCAGATCGCCGAAGCCCGCAAGACCAAAGGGGACGGCGATCTGCAGAAGCTCTACAACTCCGGCGACACCTGGACCGTGGGTTAAGAGCGGATCAAGGAACTCCGAGCTAGCCGTAGGGTGGGCACTGCCCACCGGCACTGGCGGTTGAGCTTAATTCCGGTGGGCAGTGCCCACCCTACGAATGCATGCACTCAGCTCGCCACGAGTTTTCCGGCGCCAGCCGGCATAGGCATGTTTCGATCTAGAATAATTGAATGCGCAACGTTGGTTGGCAGCCAGGGAGCGGCATCTCCGTCTTCTTCTCCTACCTACTACCTACCGCCAACCGCAGCGACCGCCTGCCAACTCAGCAGGGCAATGGCGAAGACGAACGCAAGCGCCATCCCCGCGCAGCCGCCCTTGCTGGCGATGCCATGGCGGCGCTGCAACTCCTCGACGGCGTCTTTCGCCGCCTTCAAATCGCAGTGCATCTCCTGGCGATAAAGCCGGATGGCCGCGATCTTTTCCTGGTTTCGTAAGAGCATAAGCAGCCTGGTCTGTAGATCGGCATTGATCGGTGTCAGCGGCGACTCGATGAGTTCTACCGCCCGTTTGGCTTCCGCCAAGCCGTCGCCAGTCCGCTCGCGATAGACCTTGATCGCGCCGATCTTGTCTCCGGCCGTCAGCCGCTCCAGGACTTCCAACTTGAGCGCATCCGCTCTGGCTCCACCAGCTTGTTCGGACGAACCATCCGCCTCTCCGCCCCCGCTTGCCTCGGTTCGTCCTGCACTGCAAGCCGGGCAGTACGCCAGGTCGCCTTCATACGAGTTATTGCAGAGAGGGCACGTCGGCATGGCGGCTGATGCATGGAGATTGGCGATTAGTTTTAGGAATAGGCAGACAAGAATAAGAATGTCTGCCCTCCTTATCCTTCTATGCCTTTCCCTAACTCCTGACTCCTAATCTCACTCTTCCCTATCTACCACCTACCACCTACTACCTACTAAGCGTAATCCTGGCTCGTCGGCTTGATAATCAGTTCCGGAATATGCGCCCGCGGCGGCAGGCAGGCGACCATCACGACGGCGGCGGCGATGTCTTCGGGCTGCAGAATGCGGGCCCGGTGTTCCGCGCTGACCGGCACAGGACGACGGTCGAGAATCGGCGTTTCGACTTCGCCCGGGTAGACATTCGTCACGCGGATGTCGTTCTCGGCTTCTTCGCGCGCGGCCGTAATTCCGAGCGCCGTCATGGCGAACTTCGAGGC
Organism: Pirellulales bacterium; assembly: GCA_025924495.1. The sequence continues at coordinate 17,550 of JAICIG010000124.1, forward strand.
GGTATAGCCGATGCCGCCGAGCAGGCTTGAACGCTTGCCGGCGATCGAAGAGATGTTCACGATCAGCCCGTCGCGACGCTCGCGCATCTCGGGCAGCGCCGCTTGCAGGCAGTAGAAGGCGCCTGTGGCGTTCACCTGCATCATGTAATTCCAATCTTCCGGCGACAGCTCCTTGAGCGTGCGGCGGACGACATTCACGCCCGCACTATTCACCAGAATATCGATCGGGCCCAACTCCGCCTTGGCCCAGGCGAACAGTCCTTCGACGCTCTTGAGATCGGCGACATCGGCGGCGTGCGTTAACAGACCTGGCTGGCCTTTGTACTTCGCCGCGGCTTCGCGCAGCTTATCTTCGCGGCGGCCCGCGATTGCCACGCGGGCGCCTTCTTGGGCGAGGCCGATCGCAATTCCCAACCCAATTCCCGTCGCCCCGCCCGTCACGAGCGCCGTTTTCCCTTTTAACGTCATCGTTCCCAATCTCAAAAGAGGTCGCCAGATAAATCACTTCGCAGGCCATCGTTTTACCTTGCCAGCGTCACGGGTTCCAGGCTCGCACCCGCCATTGTTCCGGCGAACATGGCCAAGTTGCCCAAGATTTCCGCGCCACCTTGGGCGCCTTCGATGCCATCTCGCTCCCATGTTCCGCGTGGGCGCCCCCATTCGACGCTCTGCGTCCTTGGCCCCTTGAGAGGTCTCGTCCTCTCGCCGCGAAGATGCCCAAGGCGCCTATGCGAACTTGACCATCTTCGCCTGCCGTTTTCCCTCTCCACCGGAGGGCTGAGATGAATGCCGATCC
>JAICIG010000125.1 GCA_025924495.1 Pirellulales bacterium
TCCTTGACTCGTGCGTCGGCCGGCGCCACCAGTCGGTCAGCCAGCTTGGGCAGCGCGTCGTGGCTTGCTTCAGCGGCGAGTATCGTTTCTTCAACTAGTCGGGCGAGAGCATCCAGCGGCGGCGCCTTAAACCCTTTCGCCGCCAGTCGCAAACTTTTCAGGTCCTCAGCATCGGCTTCGCCCGTTGACACTCCGTCATATAAAAGCGACAGCAATGCCTCGTAGTAGCCCGGATTGACGCGATAGTCTCGCGCCTTGGCCGAACGCCCCATGCCCGTCAATTCGGCGCGCAGCTCGGAAATCACGGCCCGCGTGCCGACCGGTCCCATCAATTTCAACAGCTTGACCGCCGCTTCACGATACTGGGGAATCTTGCGCAGGTCGAACCGCGGAAACTCCTCGGGAAAGATATTGTTCGGGTCCATGAAGGCGAGCGCTTCCAGAGCGTCTTCCGCCTTACGGCCGAGAAGTTCTTGCTGCTGGGGAGTCAGCGTCGACATAATCTGCCGGCCGCGCGGAGCAGCGGGGGCGCTCGATCGCTGCTTTCCCGCGCCGGGCCGTGATTTCTTCAACTCGTCAAGTCCGCGTCCCGCACGCAGTTCGGTCTCGGTGGCGCGTTTCAAAATGTCGGGAATCGCCCGCTGTACATCGCCCAGCCACTCGTCGAGCGACGATGTCGTGAGTGCAGCGTTGTGCCAGCCATGTGCACAAGCCGGCGCAAGGTCGAGTAAGCTGACTAGCGTCAGGCAACTGGCCAAAACAATGGCGGAGATCAAGCGATCAGAAATGCGTCGCATGGAAGCAAGTCACGTAAAGTCGCGAGGAAACTGCACACACGATTCGCGAGCGGCCGGCCCGGCATTGTCGGCTGCCATGGAACAACGGCGTAACGACAAGAATTCATCGGAATTCGCAGTCCCCGTAACACAAAACCAAGCGAACTATTTAGTGGCGGCGGTCTTCTATCCTTACTCCATGCCTTTCAACCTCTCCGTCTCGGCGGCATGCCTGGCGACGGGCGGCGGTTCTCTGGGGACGGCGGACTCCCACTGCGGCCCCTTGCGGCGCCCCGAGCCTCCCATACCTGTTTGGCGGCATTGGAATCGGGATGCCGCGTCATTAAGCGATCAAGAGCCTGCCGGGCCGAATAAGCCTCGCTGGACGACGCCCTGTCTATGATTTCGGCCAGGTCGCGCACGGCCTCGACGGCCGCAGAGGTGTTCGGGTAATCCCTCAACACGGCCGCGTAGGCTGCGACGGCCTGTTGCTTTCTCGCCCAGTTAAGCTGCGCCTCGGCAAGAACTTCATCGACTTTCGCCAGCGAATCGTTCGATTTCGCATCGGGACCGTCACTTTCGTCCTGTTGGGTCGGAAGCGCCTGTCCGATGCCTAAAATATCCGGATCGTCAGCAACGGCACTGCTCGTGGCTTTCGCAGCGACGGCATAGAACGCGTTCTGCCGTTGATCGAGCAAAGCCACGGCGTCCACCTCGACAAAACCCTCTTCGCTCGGACTGAACGTGATTTCAACTTCCATGACCGCCGGACGGGATGCTCCAAGGCCCCAAGTTTGTGCTCGGTGGTTTTGAGCGTCAAAGTCCATCTTGATCGGTTTAATGCGCTGAGGAGGACCATTGACCGGGTGCAATACGATTTCATCGACGCGAGCCGCCAAGGGCGTTTCGAAAATTCGCAGAAGGCGCGGGCTGACCGGCGCCGCGAAAGTCAGTTCCAGAACTTCCGGTTCGCCGCGTCTCGCCGACCGCCACGCCTTGCCAAAGTCTTCCGCAGGATCTTGGAAATCCATATCCGCCATGCCGGTGACTTGCGCCACGCTAAAGGGCGGAGCGATGTCTTTGCGAAGGATGCCCGGCACTTGAACGACGGGCGGTGCACGCCTATCAGCGACGGATGAAGATGTCGTGGTCGTCTTAGTCCCCTCGCCACGATCTCTCACACTGTCTTCCGGTTCTGCCGGCGGCTGCGGGCCGGGGACGGGCTCCTCCGTTGACTTATTCTCGGCGATGGATGATGACGTTGTCACATTGGCGCTGGCCGAGGTTTGTTCCTCGGGAGCGTCGTCGTGCGACGGCGCTTCGGCTGGACCGCTTTCTTTGCTGATCGGTTCGGCGCTGTTGATCTCCTGGGTTGCGTTAACCGCAGGCCGCTTGGCGCGACTCGCAAGTGTTTCGGGCGATACGGCAGGCGCAGACTTTTGGGCGCGCGCAACCGGCGTGCGCCCGGGAGGTTTTTCACCGTGTATCGCGACAATCGACGGGCGCGCGGCTGCCGATCCGGGCAAGTCGTCTCGGCCCGGGAGATTACGCGCCGACCAGACCGCGCCGCATACAGCCGCCATCAGGAGACAGGCCGCAAGCGAGAAACGCGCAGGCCCCGCCGCCGAAGCGGTGCGCCGCCGCCTGATCGACAGGAAAGAGCGCGCCGCCGCATAGGATATCCGACCGCCGCCATTTGAGCTGCAAGGCTGCGCCTCACCATCCGTCGGCTCGGCCTTGCTTTGAATTGGAGGAGCAATGTCTACAGCCGATTGACCACTGTCGGCGCCGAACAGTTCCCGGTCGTAAGCAGCCTTCGACACGGGATCAGTGAGGCAGGCGAACGCCGCTGCGAGCTCGCCCAACAGTCGGGTCGCTTCCGCCCCATGCTGGCCGAGACTATATCGCCGCACCTTCGCGCTGCGTTCGAGGCCTGCGGATCGGATGCGTACAGCGTCGTCCTCGCAGGCGTCGAGCCCGAGCAATTCGTAAAGATTGGGCGGCCGCCGATCCGGCGGAATTCCCAGCCACTCTGCATAGAAGTCGATGTCGTTCAAACGCGCGTCACCCCGCCCTGGGAGCCTATCACCCGCTGTTCAATAGGCCCTTTCATCATACAAGAGCCTGCGTGCTTTGCGATCAAACCTGCCATACTTAATCCTTCCATCCCGGAACCGGCCCCAAAGCCGGTTCGCGCGGCGTAATATCGTGCAAAAGCAAGTGAGAATTGCCGGCGAAATAATTGTGAAAATCTTCCACGACGAGGTTATAGACGGGCTGCCCGCCCTGCTCTTCGATTTCAATACTCCTGACCGGCGCTGTGCCCGTGATCGTGTAGATCCGCATTTCGGGCTCCAAATGGCGGGCGTTTACCCAGCCTTGCCCCACGACCCAAAACGGATGGCCGCCGCTGGCGACAACCTTTTCGTCGGGCAGCAAGATATGGATCAACGCGCTGCGCGGCCTTACCGTCGTTCGTAGCACCGGCTTGTAGGCCAATTCGCCAGAACCGGGGTCCCGGGCCAGCACGCGGTCGCCGACATGCATCTTGTCGACTGCGACCGGTCCACGATCGGTCCAAATCGGCGTGCCGGCGATCAGGCAAGAGTGATGGAACGGCCGGGGAGTTCGTACCGTCGTCTCTTCAACGATGAATGTGACTTCCGTTTGTTTGTCGCCGACGACCGCAATTTCGTTGGCCTCGTTCCACCACGTCCACCAGGCGCTCGGCTCGGCCGAGAGAGCTTGGCCGGTCACTGCTCGCAAGGTCTCGATAATGCGATTGTTGGTGCGCTCAAACTGGCGATTTCGAGCATCGACGGCGGCGGTTCGTAACGCTGTCGTTGCGCTGCCCAACTCGCTGGCCGCTAAAATGGCATCGCTGCCGTTTGTGGTTCGATAGACGCTGTCGAAAACTACAACTTGCTTACGATCGGCGCCTTCATAAACGAACGCCTGCTGAAAGAGCAACCGACCGTACCTGTCGGACGCAATCCTCGATACAGGCGCGCCCGGCGCCACGAGCGAAGACAACATGGCCGGCACGAAGTAGTCCAGCGGCAGCGTCTTGAGCTTTGCTTGGGCCGCATCGGTAATCTCCGACGAGTCGCTGAACGTAGCAAGTCGCGCCAAGGCGATGGCGGCGTCGGGTCTTTTCATGGCGGCCAAAGCATCGACTGCCGCGAGCCCGGCCTCGTCGCTCGAGGGGGCCAGCACGGTCTCGAGGGCCACGATGGCCGACGGATCGCGGATGCCACGGACGTGCTCGGCCGCCAAATCGCGCAAACGGCCGGCGGGGCCGCCAAGCGCTGTACGAAATTTCTCCACCTTAGGCAGCCAATGCTTCAGGTCGACGAGGGCCTGCTTGCCGCGTGCTGCAGCCCGGCGGGCTTCGCGCGGCTGCATCCAAACGCCGCCGATCTGGACCATGCCGAGCCGCTGTCGCAGCTCAGCATTGTTAGGGTCGAAATCCAAGGCTCGCAACAAATGCGCTCGTTCCTGCTCCTTCAGGCCATGTTGATGGCACCAGTTCGCCAGCTTCAATTGGCCGTCCGCATTGTCGGGAGTTGCGTCTCGCAAACGCCGATAGTCGGTCAAAGTTCCGTTCTGGTCGTCGTTGATCACGGAATCGAATTTCACCCACTTTTCGCCTTGCTCAACATAACCCGCCGCCCACCGCGCCGGCGCATAGTCAGGCTCCAACTCGATCACCTTGGCAAGTTGTCCGTCGCGCGAGACGGCGCCCCCCACAACCTCCGCGGCAAGCGTCTTTTGCACCATTGCCGCCGCGCGCGGCGCCGGCTTGTCGGCCGCCACTGTGGGAACCGCCGGCAGTAAAGTAGCTGTTCCCATTATGATGACAGCCGGCAGATTCCGCAGAACTCGCGAACAAGAAAGAATGTTCAAGCGTTTCTCGCGCGAAGTCATAAAAACACCTTAAGCTTAAATCGTTGCGGCAATCTACCGCTTCTCACCGCGCTTCCGCATACAGCCGCTGTTTCTCAAGTTCAAACGCAAACGGCGCGTAGGTGCTGAATCTGTTCAATTGTTCCGCCTCGGCGCGCAGCCGCGGGCTGCTGGCCATCGACTTCGATCTGAGCCGCTTGGCATCGTTCTTCAAGCGATTCGTGTCCCTCTTCAGTACGTCTTCCTGCTGCGCCAGCTTGCCGAGATCCTGTTGATACTTCATTCCCGTCGCGGCTCGATCGCCCAGCAACTCTTGCTCTCGCTGGTTCAATAGCATCAGTTCCGCTTCAAGCTCGGTGAGCTTGGCGACAATCGGGGCCAATGCCAGGCGAATCGGGCGGTTGTGCAGGACATTCGCCCGTTCTATAGAGGTTGGCCGGGTCAAGAATAGCGGCTCGGGCAACAGCTGACTCAGCAATGCCAGCCGCTGTGCCTCGAGCGGCGCAATTTGTTGCGTCAGCGATAGCCGCTTCTGGTCAATCGTCTTTCGTTGGTTGTCAATGTCAACGACTTTTGCCTTGGCGTCGTCGCTGCGCTTGGTTTCTTTGTTTTTGAGCTCCTGTTGCTTATCGCCCAATTCCTGGGCAGCGGCGCCCAGCGATTTCCTGGCCTGATTGAGTTCTCGACTTGTCGACTCGAGTTCCTCTCCGGCTCGCTTTTGGTGTCGGCTGCGCAACTCATCATAGCGCTCGATGACCTTCGCTTTCGATCGGTCGAAGGCTCGCTGCGATTCGATATCGAAGACGGCGTATAAGCGATCCTCGATATGCTGCGCGTCAGTCGGACGCACTCTTTGCGACCAGGGCCCGGCGAGAAAACCGCACACGGCTCCCAAGAAATCTGCCATCTCGCGGTCGGTCAGCCGCTCCTGCTGCGACGACTGATGCGCTGCCGCGCGGCTGGCAAGCTGCTCGATGTCGGTCAGGGCCCGCCCCCGCTCGCCCATTGTCAGTTCAAGCCAAATCTGATTGCGCCAAACGGCAGGATTCTCCGGTTGCTCCTCCGCGAGTTCGTGGAGTAGTTTCGAAGCGTCGTGCAACTGCCTTTGTTGAATAAGTGCGACGGCGTAGGCATACTTCAACCGTACATCGTTGCGCCTTTCAGCGGGCAGAGAGCCATAAAAGCGCTGGAGTGCCAGCAGATTCTTAGGCGAGGGCTCGCTTGCCAAAGTCAACAGCCGCTCGATTTGCGACCGGAAAATGGCCGTGCTCGACTCGCCGGCATCCGCCGAGGCTGTCAGCATAATCGCCGCTGCAATCATCCAGCCGCCTTGCACCGGTTGTTCTCCAGGAGTCAATCGAACGAGACTACCCTTCGTCTCCACGTGGTCGACAGCGACGGGACTCAGCTTTGGCGCCAAGCATCATGCAAACCCCACGCCAATGGCGGGGACGATGCGTTTTGGTAGCCGCAAGTCTAAAGCCGCGAGAATGTTCTGTACATAGCGCAGCCTCTGCGATCCTTTTAAGCGCCATCACTTTGATTACACGATTTTCGCACTTTAGATTTTACTAACGGTTGAATTTGCCAAATGAACAATAGACCTTGCTCGTAATCGTGGTCGCCCGACACTGCACCGACGGCGTTTTCTTGATTCGCTTCTTGCTCATCTTCAGACTCCTTCCTGGCTATCCAGTTTAAGGAATCCGGCTGTCCGTCAAATCGGCGCCACCTCAATAGCGCATCACGCCCCGGGTCTGATCGCCAAGGGCTGCCGACCCTCCGCCGTCCTTGCGCGCCGGAGTCCGGGCACCCTCGTGCGAATTATCCTACGCGGGGCGATGCCGCCGCTGCAGGAAGCAGGGCATCAGTTGGAACGCTCGTGCCGTTACGCTCTCCTGTCTCGGCCGTCCCGCATTCCTGCCGTCTTTCCTCTGACAACTTTCAACCGACAACTGGCAACTCTTCTTTCGGTCCCCATGTCACCGCACAAAGCATGCAACGTTGCGGCAAGCTGGTCGGTGGATTAGAAAACACAATAGGCGTACGACGCACACCACATTCTTACTCAGCATCCGTCGCGGCAACGGGCAACATGGGGTCCTACGAAGTCGATGTCGTCGATGTACGACAGAACTCCCGCCGGCGCCGGGAAGCGCTTGCCTGGGCGACGGTATTGCTTATCGGCTGGGTCGTCTTCGACCTCACGGCGGACCCCGCGATCACTGCGGTGGTTACTTGCACGAAGTTCGGCCTGAACGACTGGCTCACGGCCCGCTGGCTGCGGAAGTCGGATCCGGTTCGGCGCCGCGGCTCGGCCTGTGCCTGGTTCTATCGCGCTTCGGCCTTATGGAAAGTCGCCATCGCCGCAACCGTGGGAATGTTCCTGCTTGTGTACATTGAGGCAGCGGTCAGTCGCATTGGGCTTCCCGGTCGCGAGTTCATGGGCATGTCGATCCAGGCGGCGATTTGCTTCCTGTTGGCCGCCTGTTTGACAACGATCGCCAGTTTCGGCTGCTGGTGGTTCGGGCATCGCGTGTGGGTGGATCCTGCGTTGCACGACGCGCGCCGCCAGAAAGCGTGGCCGCCATGCCCGACATTCACGACCAACCGTGTTGGCACACTGCTGACGTCGACGATGATCACCTGGCTGGTGCCGCTGGCCATCGCGGCTCTGTTTTTGGCGTTCCCCGAGGTGGGACCGCGTCGCCAGCCCCGCGCGGGAGAGGATTTCTGGCTGCCGATCGTTCTCTTCGGCGTGATGATCAGTGGCGCGATACTGATTCTCTACGGACGCGAGGCTCTCATCCGCCGCGTCGCGGCTGCGTTTCCCGAGGAATGTTGGCCTGAGGCGGCCCATCCCTGGTACCTGCCTGAATAGCCTCCTCGCCAACCAACATGCGCCGGCTCACTCCGCCATTGTCACCAGGAAACGGGAAGTTGACGCACCTCGGTATTTACCCGAGTCAGGGATCTGACGAGAGCGAAAATAAGGGGGAATCGCCCCTGCAGCCGCATTAATTGCCGGAAACATGGACCCCGTTTGTTCTTGCCTTCGCGTTAGCGATCTAGAGCAGTTCGGTACTCCCGACGAGAGCCGATCGCGAATAAGGCCAGCAACTTTGCGCAGTCCTTTGCGCGCGGAGGTCCGGCAGACTCCCGCCGGAACCTGCACGGGGCTGCCGGACCCCGTAGGATAAGGACGGCATCCCATCATTTGCGGTTGGCTGCGGGTACAGCCATATCGTTGGCGGCGAAATGCCCGACGGTCTTGAGCAGGAAGAGCTGCTGAAACTGGCGTAGCAGCATCGATTGCCATTGCGTGAATGACGCCAATCGGCGCGATGCCAGCGGCCGGGCAGTCTCGCTCTATTTCGGCTCCAGCAGCTTCGCTATCTCCGGGCCGTATTTCGACTCGGCTAAGGCCTGAGCGGTGTGCCCCTCGGGCGACTGCACGCGCACATCCGCGCCGGCCGCGAGGAGCACGCGGATGTGCTGTTCGGCGGTGCGCTTGCCCACCAAGCCGCCCAAGAACCAAAGCAGCGGCGTTTTGCCCCAATCGCACCTGGCGTTCACGTCGGCGCCACGGTCAATGAGCAACTTGGCGATCTTGGGGGCGTATGCCAGCATGAGCGGCGTAATGCCGTCATACGCGCACCTCGCGTTGACATCCACGCCAGCGTCTAGCAAACGCTATGTCTCCTCAACAAGCCCATATCGCACCGCCTCGCTCAGCGCGTTCGCGGCGCCTCCCTCCGCCTGCTCCAACGAGCGGATATGCCGTATTTCCACTTGCCTGTTGTGCTCTTTCAGCAACTTGTTGTGTTCTTTTAACCAGTCGTCCATAACGCTCTCCGCCAAGCACAGGCGAGCTATTGTCAATGTATGAGTTCACATCAGGTGCTCACGCGAATGCCTCATAGCCCTGAATCATCTCCAATCCTGGATATAAGTCGGTCGGTGCGAGCGTCGATTGTCTCCTCGGCTTGGCCCTTGCGGTGGTAGATGGCCTTGGAAGTCGAGATCACCGTGGCTTCCAAGGCAATGCTCGTCTCGTCGCCGTTCAAGCTTTTAAGTCTACGGCTGCCGATCACGAGGCGGCGACGTTCGGCCGCTTCAGGTCGATGTACGTCTGAATGCCCTGTTCGACGAAGAGCGACATCAGAGCTTCCGTGCCGTGCTCGCGGGCGTAAAGGTACTCCTCATTGTAGAGCGGGAAAAGTTGGTAGATCTGGATCATTGTGCCATCTTTACAGCGAATGACCGAATTATCAGACTGCAGCGAAGCTAAGAGCCACGCGGTGAACTTCAGGCCACGCGCGAGCGGCTTTGGGGGATCCTCGTCGACCAAGGTCGTGAAGCCCGCGCCCAGCCACTTTCCGCTGCTCGCGGCGTAATTGGCGATCTTCCGCAGCCATTGAATCGGCCATGCCCAACGTGGGTTCTTAAGCGCCTCTTCCACGCGCGGCCAACCTTTGTCGAGTTCCAGCATCAATTCCGCTCGCCGGTAATGCTCGGCGCCTTCAGAGACCGGCAGGTCGACGCGGCTCAAGCCGGTGGTGAAAAGCGCCGACGAATTGCCCTGCGCGGCGAGCGGGATGTAGTGAACGGCGACGGGATTGTCGGAAGTCGGAACGATCTCTCGTATGGCTCGCTCTTCGGGTTTGCCATAGTGCTTATGGAAATGGCTTACGATCTCATAGCCGCGGCGTGAGTGGGGCCATGACGCCAGGATCGCAAATCAGATACTGGCCCTTGGGGCGCTTTTTCGCCAGTCCAGCAAAACCGCTCGCAGTTCCGGATGCATGTCGATGTCGTGCTGTGTCTCAGTTTGCTTCCGGGACTGCTTGGTGCTGCGGGCCACAACATTGCCGCGGTCGAAGTCGACGTCATCCCAGCGTAGACGAAGCACCTCGCCTCGGCGCATTCCCGTGTAGGCCGGTACGGCGTGTAGGAGGTACGACACGTCAAATGTCATGCGCGAGCGAATCTGCGTCAGCAGTTGGGCAATCTCGTCAAACGTCAAATACAAGCGGTCCCAGCACGCCAGGCTCTCCTCGTCGCCGAGCCCGCCGCGTTCGAGCCTAGCTTCGATCTGCTCCCGCGTCTGAAAACGATCTTTTTCGCCGCTTTCTGCGACGGGCGCCAGTCCTTTCGCGGGCGACTTCGTCAAGTATTGCATCGCTACGGCCCAATCGAAAAACGCCAGCATCGTTTGTCGTTCCTTGGCAACGGTCGTGTTAGCCCGCTCTTTGAGCCTGGCCTGTTGAAAGCCGTCAAGGTCGGCGAACGTTATGTTGTCAAGCGGGACTTCTACCCGACGCTTAAGATGCTTTTGCAGGTTGCCGAGGTGAATGCGGATCGTGTAGCGGTGGCTTTCGGCCAAGTGTTGCAAACGCTCTAGGTATTGATCAATCGCGACAGCCAGCGTTGGCATCGGCGGACTTTCCGACCTCTTCGCAAGCGGATCCAGCGTGCCCCCGCTGACAATGAAATCGCCTGGGTCGATGCCATCGGGCACTTGCAGCACGTTGATTGACAATCGGTGCAACGCGCGCTCGATTTCGAGCATGGCAGTCTTTGCGTCGGTGGAGTTGGTGGTGCGGAGCGAGCGTTTGTACTCTTTGCCCCGGTAGCGGAAGCGGGCCACGTAGGTGCCGTCCTTGTTCGCCAAGTTGGCCATGAGATTTTCTCCGTGCGGCAAGTGGACAATTGGTCTCGCGAGACTGGTCTCTCGCAGGCGCGATCGTTTGCCACACGGCGACATACGAGTGCCCTATGAGGCACCATTGAGGCACCGGCCCTTTATTATACGAGGAGGCCGGAGGCAAGCTGTGATGCGTAAAGCATTTCGCAGCAGGGAGAAAAGGGTCGTCCGAGGCGACGAAAAAGAAAGCTGGGGAACTAGGATTTGAACCTAGACTAACTGGTCCAGAGCCAGTCGTGCTACCGTTACACTATTCCCCAATCTGCGGCAATCAAATTTGCCAGCCCGAAAAGAAGTCGGGGGCCAAGGTAAACCGTAAACCTAGCAATCCGCAGCGGGCAGAGTCAAGGCCAGCAGGCGTAACATTCGAGTCGGCGAACCGGCGCAACGCGCCCGAAACGGCGAAGGGATTCCGCCTGCGTGCAGCGACGACCTTGCGGCCGAGGCAAAAACGCTGCTGGCCATCAACTGTCTAGACCAAGCATGGCCGACTGGGTTCGCGGCGAACTTGCAAAAGTCGCTGAAATCCGAGGGGGCAAACGAATTCCGGCGGCGACCGTTGACGGACGATTTGGCGGACATCTAAAATCGGCGAGTCAGCCCGCGCGAGGCCTGGCGAAGTTCGCGGCGCGCCGTCCGGGCGCCCGCGTGGCAATCGGCTCGAATCCCTCTAATCCCACCCCGTTTGCCATTATGGCAGTCTTGCAGGCGCTCAACGGGTCGAATACCGGCCAACTTTATCCGTTGGGCGGAAAGCGGGCCGTGTTAGGCCGCCACCCCGACTGCGATATCGTGCTCGACGTCGGCGCGGTCAGCCGGCAGCACGCGCAGATCCTCTGCGTCGACGAAGAATTCTTCGTGGAAGACCTGGAAAGCCGGAATGGCACGTTCGTCAACGGCGAAATGGTCCGCGGCCGGTTGCAACTGCAGGATAACGACCAGGTCAAGATTTGCGATCTGTTGTTCTCGTTCCATCACGAGCCGCCGGGTTTGACGCCCGAAGGGCACGATGAGGGGGCGCTGAACGTCGACGCCTCGACCGCATTGCTGGTGGAAGACGGCGGCGGCAGCGGCGGCGCTACGATCATGTCGACCGTCAAGACGACGCGCACCGGCCTGCGAGCGGCGCCCGTCAATGCCGAAATGAAGCTCAAGGCGCTGTTGGAAATCACCCACAGCCTGGGCACGGCCCTTTCGCTCGAGGAAGTGCTGCCGAAATTGCTCGACAGCCTGTTCAAGATTTTCCTGCAGGCCGATCGCGGGTTCATCGTGCTGCAAGCGGGCGAGAACGGTCCGCTGATTCCCAAAGCGGTCAAACACCGCCGCGGAAACGGGCAGGAAACGGTGCGCATCAGCCGCACGATCGTGCGGCAGGCGATGGAGGCGGGCGAAGCAATTCTCTCGGCCGACGCCGCCACCGACTCGCGGTTCGACAGCAGCCAGAGCATTGCTGATTTTCGCATCCGCTCGATGATGTGCGCACCGCTGGTCAGCCACAGCGGCGTGTCGCTGGGCGTCATTCAGATCGACACGCTCGATCAGCGCACCCCTTTCCATAAGGAAGATCTCGACGTACTGGCCAGCGTGGCCGGGCAGGCCGCCTTCGCCGTCGAAAACGCGCAACTGCACGAAGCGGCGCTCAAGCGGCAAGCGCTCGAGCGCGACCTGCAACTGGCGCATACGGTGCAGCAAGGCTTTTTGCCCAGCCGGCCGCCCGAGCTAGCCGGCTACCAGTTCTTTGACTTCTACGAACCCGCCAACCAGGTCGGGGGCGATTATTACGACTATATTCAGTTGCCCGGCGGACGCCTGGGAGTGATTGTCGCCGACGTGTCGGGCAAAGGCATTGCCGCGGCGCTGTTGATGGCCAAACTATCGGCGGAGGTTCGCTACGGGCTCGTCAGTTCTGCGGGGCCGGCCGAGGCGCTGGTGCAGCTCAACGCCGGGTTTTCGCGCAGTTGGGAAGATCGTTTTGTGACGTGCGCGCTGGCCATCATCGACCCGAAGAGTCACGAAGTGCAGCTTGCCAACGCGGGGCACATGGCGCCTTTTCTGCGGCATGCCGACCAGCGGGTGGAAACGGTCGGCGAAGAGCAAACGGGCGTGCCGCTGGGCGTCGCTCCCGACTTTCCTTACGAGCAGTTTTCGTTTTCGCTGAAGCCGGGGGACGGGCTGGCCATGTTCACCGACGGATTCAGCGAGGCCATGAACCTGGAGAACAACCTGTACGGTTTGGCACGTCTGGAACAGCAACTCCAGCGGAAGGCCGCAGGCGTAAGGCAGATCGGCGAGCTGATTTTGAGCGACGTCAAACAGTTCGTCGGCACCCGCTCGCAAAGCGACGACATGTGCCTGCTCTGTTTCGGTCGCGAGCCGGCATAGGATCCGACGCGCCGCGGCTACTCCTCCGGCAGCATGCTGATCTAATGCCGCGAAGTGAGGAACGCCCGTCCAGCTACTCGGCGTCACTGGACAGTGGTAGTATTCGGTTAAGGACGTGACCGAAAGCTGAACTGAAGGCGAAAGCTTTCCGACTCAGCGGGATCGAGATTAAGAAAAGAAAACCTTTCGAGGTCAACTTTTCGAGACGAAGATCCAGATTCGGCCACGTCTTTTTTTGCGCGCCGCTCGCAACAAGCGATGCGGACTCATCACAAGGCGATCGCCGCCATCGCCCCCCATTTCCGTGCAGCACGGAAATGAGGCCCATCAGGCAATCCGCCGACCCGATGCCAGGCTTGCCTACCACTCACCGCGTAGCCAATGCATGCCTTCCCCCACATGCCACCTACTATCTACCACCTATCCCCGCCCCCTAGTGATGATGTTCATGCCCGCCGGCGGCGGCCGGCTTCTTGCCGCCGACGAAGGCTTTGTTCTTGGCATCGCCGCCTGACATGATGTAAGCCATCAGATCAAGGATGTCCTCTTTGGTTAGCGTGACCAGCAAGCCCTCGGGCATCATCGAGATTTTCGATTCAACCCGTTCTTCGATGTCTTCCACGGGCACGTCGCGAGGCGGCGTGTCGGGGCCGGCGACGATCCGCACCGTGTGGGCGTTTTCGCTGGTGATCAGGCCACTGAGCACTTCACCTTGTTCGGTCTGAATGGTGACCGCACGGAACTTGGGATCGATCACCTTCGAAGGTTCGATCATCTCGGTCAGAACGCTCGCGGGCGTGTGCTTCTTGTCGGCGAGTTTCTTGGCCAATTCGCTTAAGTCGGGACCGACCGCGCCCCCCTGCCCTGCCAGCTTGTGGCACTTCACACAAGTCGCGGCGGTAAACATCGCCTTGCCGTTCTCAAAACTGCGGGCGTGGTTCAAGTGTCCTAACTCGCCGGCCAGATCCTCCACGGTCCATTTGCGCACGAACGGCCGGCTCTCGGCGACCACGTCGATCGGCGGGTTCAACTCTTCGGGCGAAATATCGGCCAGCTTGGGTACGACGTGCATCACGCCGCGCATGATTCGCCAGTGGCCGGGAAACGTGCAGAGATACGGGTACTCGCCGAGTTCCTTGGGCGCGGTGAATTGCAACCGCGCCGTCTCGCGCGGCTGCACCATGCGCGTTGCGAACAGAACTTTCTTGTTGTCGGGGATGAAATTCCTGGCAATGGCGTCGGGGCTCGTGGCGATTGCCTCGGCCGCCAGACCGATTTCCGTCAGCGAGCCGGGAGCGCCGATCAGCAGGTTGTGCGGCATGATGTCCGCGTTTTCCAGGACGATCACCACCGGTTTGCCGGCCTCGACATACAGCTTCGGCCGGTCATAAATCATCTTGTGCGGCACCGTGCGGACCAGGATCACGTTGACTCCAAGCTCGCTGAGCTGCGCCTTCGCTTTCTTGGCCTCGGGAACTGGCAAGAGCGACGCTAGTTCGCCGCCCAACTGCAGTGCGTCGAGCGCCGCGGGCTCGGTGCGTTCTTCGGTCGATAGCCCGGTGACGTAGGCCATGATCGAAGCCAACAGTGGCTGCGCCTGACCCTTGGGCCACAATCGCTTGGGAATGCGGCGCAGGGCGCGGATCGAAGCGTCGCGCTCGTCCCCCTGCTCGATAAAGCCGGCGAGCGTGTTGAAGGTTTCGGTTTCGTGGCCAGGAATCGACGCGATGGCGCTGATTGCCGCGCGGCGAATACCGCCGGCCGGATCGCCTTCGAGAGCGAACTTTGCCTGCGCGTCGGGCGCCGGGTTGCCGTCTTTTTCAAAGACCGCCTTGCCGTGCGCGTCTTTTACGACAAGCCGGAAGCCGTCAAGCCGTTTGCCGAGGCCGCCGTCCGCGCGGTTAAAGACGACGATCGAATCGATTGGCCGGTCGCCGCCGAGGTCGAGTTCCCACCAGGGATTCTTTTTATTCTCCTCGGTGTGCGTCTGCCCGCCGTCGCCATAGGCGCTGCTCGCATTGCCGTCGATGGCCTTCTTGGCATCGCCGCCGTGGCTGGTGGTCGACTGCGAGGCTTTGCCTTGTGGGGCGATGTTCGCGCCGTCGCTGTAGACCTGCACTTCGGCCAGCGTCAGCGTGCGCCGGTCGCCCGGCAGTTCGATGCGCACGTAACGTCCGACCGTGCCGCCTTGATTCTTCAACTGTGCGGCCAAATCCTCGGGCAGCTTATGCAGCAGCGGCTCAACCTTTGAGTAGGCGGTGGCGCGCAGCTTGGCATCAGGAATGACCGCGATGGCATTCAGTAAGTCGCTTAGCGTGCGGGCCGACTTCGAGGCGCTTTGCCAAACGCGATCGAGCGAATTGTCGGCGGTCGCCAGCGCGACGTAAGCGATCTCGCGCGTGAAGGGCCGCTTGGCGTCGGAGGCCAGTTTGGCAATTCGGTCTTGCAATTGGTGCAGATCATCCGCCGGCTGACCGGCCAACAAGTGGGCCAGGTCTTGCAGCACGTGTTCGCCATGCTCGCCGCTATCGCGGTCAAGCCGCTCCATGGCTGCCAACAGTTCGGTGGCGGCGTTGGTATTATTGAGCTTCGTGAGGGCGGTCACTGCTTCTTGACGGTACTCGTGGCCAATGTTCGGCCGCGAGAGCAAGGCCTGATACACGAGCGGCGTCCGCGGCAACTTCACCAATTCGGCCGTGCTGACGTTCTTGAGCAGGTAGTCGACGCCGGCCGGATTGTCGGCGGCGAACGTTCCGCCCTCTTGAACCGCCTTTTTCCAGTAAGGGTCGAGCTGCCGCATGGTCTCGGTCAGCGTGTAGCTCAGGTAATAGTCCATCGGATGCTTCAGCGCCAGCAGTGCGACTTCGGCCGCCTTGGCATCGCGGAAGAAGCTGCACGCCCGGACGGCTTCCAACCGCACGCGCGGATAGTCATCGTCGGCCTGCACACGCAACAGCGCGAGAGGATCGGCCACGCGATCGCGCCAATAGCACAACACGCGCGTCGCCGCGGCCCGGGCATGATAGTCGGGCGATCGCAGCATTTTGGCGAGCAACTTTTCATCGACTACGTTGTGGTACTGATGCACCCACAACGCTTCGAGCAGATGATGCTGATAGTTGGCGTCGTTCTTGTCGAGCCTGGCGATCCACTTGCCGAGTGCCGCAATCACTTCATCGCTATTGCGGCCGCCCAGCTCGATCTTAGCTCGATATCGCACGCGGTCTTCGGGCTCCTTGAGCAAATCGAGCAGCGTGTCGATTGGCTCGCCGGCGATCTTGGCCGGCTTCAACAGCGCGCGGCCTTCGTAAGTCAGCCGGTAGACGCGGCCGTGCGTGCGATCGCGGCTGGGATCGCGCAGGTTGTGCTGCATGTGGCCAATGATCGGGTTCTGCCACTCGGTAAAGTAGATTGCGCCGTCGGGGCCAATCTCAATATCGGTCGGGCGGAAGTTCAAATCGCTTGATTGCACCAGCCGCTCGGCCTCGACCCCTTCGAAGCCTGAGTCCTTCTCATTCATCTTGTACTGCAAAATACCTTGGAAGCCGATCACGTTGCCGACCAGCAAGTTGCCTTGCATTTCGTCGGGAAAGTGCCGACTGGAAAGCACCTCGGTGCCCGGGCAAGGGCGAGTCCACTGCTTGTAGACCGTCTGCATGCCCGGGTGTTTGTTTGGGAAATCGAGACGGCCCGAGAAAGCGGTGGCGTAATAGGTCTGCGAGCCTGTGCCGTCGGTCACTAAGTCCTGCCCCCAACGATCGAAGATGTGGCCGTGCGGGTTGGCGAATCCGTAGGTCACATAGACCTCGAACTTCTGCGTGCGCGGCTCGTAGCGGAACACGCCCGCATTGGCGCAGCGTTCGGGCGGACCGTAGGGCGTTTCGACCTGCGTGTGATGGAAGGTGCCTTCCTGGAAGTAAAGCGCCCCGCCTGGATCGAGGGTGAAGCTGTTCTCGGCGTGGTGCGTGTCAGCAGAGTCGAGCCCGTTGATCACGCGCTCGCGATAATCGGCCACGTCGTCGCCGTTCGTATCCTTGAGATACACCAAGTCGGGCTGCTGGCCGATCAACAAGCCGCCATTATAAAACTCCAGGCCGGTCGGCACGTGGAGCTTATCGGCGAAGACGGTCCGCTTGTCGGCTTTGCCGTCGCCGTCCGTGTCCTCGAGAATGAGGACCATATCGTTCATCTCTTCCTTCGGCTTCCAGTGCGGATAGCTGGGCATGGTGGCGACCCACATCCGGCCCTTCGTGTCGAAGGCCATTTGCACGGGGTTCGCTAGCTCAGGGAACATCTCTTCGCTGGCAAAGAGGTTCGCTTTCAAGCCCGGAGCGAGCGTCATGGCGGCGACGTCCTGCTCGCCGGTCATGAACAGGTGCGTGCCGTTGGGGCCGGGGCCCGGCTTGTTCGTTTTCACCGGAATGAACGGCGGCGTGTTGCTGTCGTCGACCTTTAAGTCTTTCCCTTGCGCGACGGCCCACACGCGCTGGTCGCGGTTGGCAGTCATCACGTCGAGCACTTCCATTTCGCGCTGCATGACTTCGCGGTTGGTTTGCCCGTCGACGAATTTCAAGTCGGCGCGGCCGCCGTAGATGGAGTAGCCATCGACCGTGCGGTAGCGCTCGAACCAGAAGAAGTTCTTGTCGAGCACCGCCTGGCGAAGTTGTTCCAACTGCTTCGCATCGCGCTTGATCGCCGGACCGGCGGGGAACAAGGCCTGCTCGACCGCGGCGGACAATAGCTCGTCGCCATGCTCGTTCAGGTGCACGCCGTTGATAGTCAGCGGCTGCTTCGCGGCTTCGTAGATCTTCAGCGTCGGATGGAACAGATCGACGAACACGACCTCGTTGGCCTTGGCGACTTCGGCCATGGCGGCCGTGTAGAGGGCGATGCGGCGATTGTTTTCTTTGCCGTCCGAAAGATTGCGGTCGTGCAGATTCTCGTGCGAGATCGGAGAGAAGAGCACCAATCGCGGAGCGCTCGTGCCGTTGTACTTTTGCGCCAGCGTGCCTTTGACGAAAGCGTCGAGGTCTTGCTTGAATTTCGGCAGGCCCGCCTCGTCGCCATACGATTCGTTGTAGCCGAAGAAGGCGAAGACCACGTCAGTCTTGGTTTTGGTCAACCATTCGTCGGGCGTGCCGAAGTTGGCCGAACGAAGCCGCAAGGTGAGTTCATCGCCCGAGAAACCCAAATTGCGGAAACTCAACTCATGCTGCGGAAATCGGCTTTGCAGCCGCGCCTCGAGCCAGCCGTGGTGCTGCATCCGCTCGGCGAGCGTGTTGCCGATGAAGGAGATATGGTCTCCTCGCTTCAGTTCCAGCGAGGCAGCTTGGGCGACGGAGCATGCCGCCAAAGTCAGCAGGGCGAAGAAAATCCGCTTCATGAAGAAAGTTCCTTGTGCTCTCAGCAAAGACTCAGGCCTGGGGCGAGAATCGATGAGCTTACCGAAGCGGCTTCGAGCGGCAAGCTTGTGGCCCGCCGCCGCCTCGGTGAGATTCGATTGATTTGCGAAACATTTCCGCCCCGCGAAAACAATTGCGTCAGTCGTCCTAAACGATTTCCGGGCA
>JAICIG010000126.1 GCA_025924495.1 Pirellulales bacterium
CAGGCCGAAACATGGCTGAAACGTACGTCGTCGCGCGACGCCTCTCCTGCGGGCGTTTGATGCTCTTCGCGGAAGTGCCCGCCGCACGATTCATCGCGATCCAGGGCGTCGAAGCACATCAGTTCGGCGAACTCCAGAAAATCGGCCACTCGGCCGGCATGTTCCAGCGTTTGATTCAGCTCGGCGTCGGCGCCTACCGTTTTGAGATTGGCCCAGAATTCGTCGCGCAGCTCGGGAATTCGTTGCAGCGCCCGCTCGAGCCCCGCAGCGTTTCGCGACATGCCACAGTGGTTCCACAGCAGCTCGCCCAATTCACGGTGGAACGAGTCGGCCGTGCGTGAGCCGCCGATTGACAGCAGCTTGTGGAGACGGCCTGTCGCTTCCTGCTTGGCTTGCTGGAAGGCGGCATGGTCGGTTGAGAGGCGGTCGGCGGGCGAGACGCGGGCCAGATAATCGCCCAGCGTGTAAGGCAAAACGAAATAGCCGTCGGCCAGACCTTGCATTAGGGCGCTGGCGCCGAGGCGATTCGCTCCCTGATCGGCGAAGTTGGCCTCGCCGATCACGAACAGCCCTTCGACGTTGCTCATCAGGTTGTAGTCGACCCACAGGCCGCCCATCGTGTAATGGATGGCCGGGTAAACGCGCATGGGCTGTCGATAGGGATCCTCCGCGGTGATGCGCTGGTACATCTCGAACAGATTGCCGTAGCGCTCGCGGATGACGTCTTCCCCGAGCCGCTCGATCGCTTCGGCAAAGTCAAGATAGACGCCGCGGCCGCCGGGGCCGACGCCGCGTTCTTCATCGCAGACTTCCTTGGCGTTGCGCGACGCGACGTCGCGCGGCACAAGATTGCCGAAGCTGGGATACTTCCGCTCGAGGTAATAGTCACGTTCGGCTTCGGGAATCTCGCTTGGATGACGTGCATCTCCCGCGCGCTTCGGAACCCAAATCCGTCCGTCGTTGCGGAGCGATTCGCTCATCAAGGTCAGTTTGCTTTGATGCTCGCCCGAGGCCGGAATGCAGGTGGGATGGATCTGCGTAAAACAAGGATTGGCGAACAGTGCGCCGCGCCGATGAGCGCGCCAAATGGCCGTCACATTGCTGGCCTTGGCATTGGTCGACAGGTAGAACGCATTGCCGTAGCCGCCTGTGGCCAGCACCACGGCATCGGCGGAATGCGGTTCGATGGCGCCGGTGACCAGGTTGCGCGTGACGATACCGCAGGCCCGACCGTCGGCCACCGCCAGATCGAGCATCTCATGCCGCGGGTGCATCGTCGCTTGCCGCAACGCGATCTGTCTGGCCAGCGCCGAGTAACAGCCAAGCAAAAGCTGCTGCCCCGTCTGGCCCCGCGCATAAAAGGTGCGCGACACCTGCGCCCCGCCGAACGAGCGATTGGCCAGATAGCCGCTGTACTCGCGTGCAAAAGGCACGCCGAGCGCCGCACATTGATCGATGATCGCCATGCTCAGCTCGGCCAGGCGATAAACGTTGGCCTCTCGGCTGCGGAAATCGCCCCCTTTCACGGTGTCGTAAAACAGGCGATAGACGCTGTCGCCATCCCCCTGATAATTCTTGGCCGCGTTGATGCCGCCTTGAGCGGCGATGGAATGCGCGCGCCGCGGGCTGTCGTGGAAACAAAAGCAGTTAACCTCGTAGCCGAGTTGGGCCAGCGTCGCCGCCGCCGAAGCCCCCGCCAATCCCGTCCCGACCACGATGACTTTGTACTTGCGCTTGTTCGCCGGATTGACCAGTTTCATCTCGAAACGATGTTTCGCCCATTTCTGGTCCAGCGGACCGCCCGGTATTTTGGCGTCGAGTTGCACGCGCGGCGACCCCTGCGTCACGAGACCAAGCCGGCCAGCACCGCCAGCGGAATGGAGATATACCCGGCCGTAATCGCCCAGGCGACCATCGGCGCCATGCCGCGCCGCAATCGCCTGTAGCGCGGGTTGCTGATGCCCAGCGTGTGGAGCATGCTCCACACGCCATGGTGCAAGTGCAGTCCCAAAAGCAGCATAGCGGCAATATATATCGCCGAGATCGTCGGCGACTGGAAGGCCAGCACGACGTTGCGGTAGACATCGACGCGGCTGTAGCCAGGACCGGTCGCCAGGAACGTGAACATCAGCAAGTGATAAACCGCGTAGAGCAAAATCAATGGACCGCTGATAGCCATGGTGCGCGCGGCATAGTTCGTTTCGACATCTCGCTTGACGGCGTAGGGCACAGGCCGAGCGCGACGGTTGGCCAATACCAACTGCGCCGCCGCGATGATGTGGACGACTAGCGCGATCAGCAGGCCGATGCGAGCCAGCCACAGCGCCTCAGGCATTCGCTGGAGCAGCGCGGCATAGTCATTGAGCTTCTCGGGCCCCAGGAAGATCTGCAAGTTGCCTGCCAGATGGCCGAGTAGAAAGACGAATAAGACGACGCCGCTTATCGCCATCACCGCCTTCTTGCCGACCGTGGTGCGGTAAAACGAGGCAATTCGCCCCGCGGGACGAGAATTCGGCGGCGAATATTTCATCTCAGTCCGTCGAGTCCGGTCAAAGCATGTTCGGCGAAGGGTTATGATCGACCGCGGCCGAATCTTGGCTGGCGGGCGGTTCTGTGCCATAACTCCAGCCTTGATAGCCAGCCAGCGAACTGCCTTGCTCGAACTTCGAGACCCCTTCATGCTCCGACAAGGTGGCCCAACGCACATAGGCCAGCAACTGTTGCTCGCCGTCGAAGGTTGCTACCAGCCTACGCGGCGCGTCACGCTTCGAGCCGTAAAGATAATACATGACTGTTTCCTCCGAGCGGCGACGATCAGTCGCAGCGCTCGTGATTGTAGCAAATTGCATCCGCCATTTTTCCCTTTAAGCAGCGGGCCGCCTTAGCAGCTAATGGCGCACCACTTTACGCCGCGAGACTTTACTCGAAGCTGCTTTATTCGAAGCTGCTTTACGGCGTGCGGGCCTGCTGCGAGGTCGGCGCTGCTCGAGGAACTGCTTCAACGCCAAAGCGCCGCTGTGCTGTTCGTCATGCGCGGCGTACACGAGCGTCGTTTTTCCGCTGCGCTGCTGCTCGCGTAAGGCGTCGACGGCCTCGCGATTCGACTTCAGTTCCTGCCAGTACCGCCTGCGGAACTCCTCCCAACGCTCAGGATCGTGGCCGTACCACTTGCGCAACTCGGCGCTGGGCGCCACGTCCTTCAGCCAAAGATCGATCGCGGCCCGCTCCTTGCTCACGCCTCGCGGCCAGAGACGTTCCACAAGAATCCGGCAACCGTCGTCGCTCGAGGCTGGCTCATAGGCTCGTTTAAGCTCGAACACAGTTCTGCTCCTTCCCAAGCAAATGCCCCTGGAACGTCTTCACAACTAGCAGCACAGCCAGCAGTCGACGTGCCCGCGAAAACAAATCCCGTCCCATGATCTTGGAATTCCGACTGGTCCCGCATCCTTCGGCGGGACGGCAATCCCGCCGCAGACTGCCAAACGGTGCTGCTAGTTCTAAACGTCGCGTTTTTGGCCGCTGTGGACAAAACGTGGTCACAAATGGGAGCTGTGCGAACAACTGACAGCTCTGGCAGGGCGCGCCATTTTGCACATGCATGAGCATCTTCGCTCCCCAGCAATGGAGGCGAGCAGCGCCTAGCGCCGTATCGGCCGGCAGACGGTTCAGTAAGTGGGTCTATTCTCTCACCCGCCGCGCTGCTTGCCTCGCGGCTGCATGGCGATACAATCCGCGAGCCTTCCGTCGAGAAGCAGCGCATCCGAATGACGCTCAACGAACATCCTTCGCCTCCATCAAGCTGACCCTGAAACTATGCACCGCTACGATCCCCACGATTGGTACAGCCACTTGTTCGATGTCCGGGGCTCGATGCTTCGCGAGATCGCAGGCCGCGTTCTGGCATTCGGCGCATGGACTGTCGCCGTGGTGGCAGCGCATCAATTCGCCGTGAGGCGCGAGACGTCGCTGTCGATTCCGGAAACGGCCCACTCGCTGATCGGCGTGGCGCTTGGCCTGCTGCTGGTCTTGCGCACCAACTCTTCCTACGACCGGTTCTGGGAAGGACGCAAACTGTGGGGCGCGATCGTCAATGACAGCCGCAATGTGGCCCGGCTGAGCAGTATCTACTTCGCGGCGGCGCCGGAACTGGCCCGCTCGCTGTTGTTGTGGACGGTGACGTTCGCCTACGCCACGATGCATCGCCTGCGCGGAGTGGCCGAACTCGGCCCTGTCGCCGACGAGTTGCCGGCCGACGAAGTGCGCGCCGTACAAGCTGGCGGGCGCCTGCCGCTGGCGGTCTCACAGCGCATAACCGGCCTGATCGCCGACGGGCGCCAGCGCGGCTTGATTTCCGATATTCAACAAGCCACCCTCGAGAACAACATGCGGTCCCTGATCGATTCGCTCGGCGGCTGCGAGCGAATTCATAATACCCCTATGCCGTTCGCCTACGTCGTGCATTTGCGGCGTGCACTGATCTTGTACTGCTTGACCTTGCCGTTTGCCCTGGCCGCACGATACGGCTGGGGAACCGTGCCGGCGGTGCTCCTGATCTCCTACATCTTGTTCGGCGTCGAGGAGATCGGAGTCGAGATTGAAGATCCGTTCGGGCGTCACGAGAACGACCTGCCGCTGGAACAGATCTGCGCTACGATCGAAGCCGATTTGCGCGAGATCATCGCCACGCTTTCTACGGAAAAGACATAGCTGACTTCGCGCGAAGTCTTGCCGCCAACATTCATTGTGAGCGGATCCCGAGACAACGTGCTGTGCGGCCGGGGCTTCGCTTATTTGGCGACAGTGATCGTCAGCCAGACGTCTTTCGTGCCCTCAGAGCGATTAGTCAGCGCCGCTGCGGCGGCATGCTTGATCGGGCCCGCCGATTCGCCGAGGACGCGGATCGGCCCCGAGAACGGCTCTGTTCCTGCAGTGACGATTAACTTGACCGACTTAGCCGAGTCGCCTGTGGCGAGTGATTTTGCTGGCGCCCCCGTTGTGCCCTGCGGGAGCCCTTCGAGTTGAAAGGTAATTTCACCGGCAAAATTCTGTTGTCGCTCGATCTTGATCGGAATCTCGAGCGGCTTCCCCGCGGCGATCGTGAAGGCGTGGTTATCAACGGTCAAACGAAAATCGGACGTCGCCGCACCAGCGCGCAAGCGATAGACAAAGCGCAGCCCGAAGTGTTGATACAGGTCCGAGACGACGATCCGGTACTCGCCGTCGGCGGGAATGGCATAGGTCAGCTCGGCATCGGCCTTGTTGCCGGCGTCATCGGCTCGCGCCACCGGCGCGCCGCCCGTGGCATTGAACAATTCCAACACGGCGTCGAGCGGATAACCGAGCGCACGGCTCTCGACCTGAAATTTCAGCGTCTCGCCCTTCTTGGCGGTAAAGCGATAAGCGTCGCGGTCGCGCCGTTCGCCAATCCGTCCGGTGATGGTGGCCGGCAATGACACGATTTGCGACTGCTGGAGCGAATTGGGTTCGACTTCGACCAGCGAGGGATGCGGCTCGACGGGCAACGACAGCGATTCGGCCAGCGACGGCTCGAACACGTCGACGAAATCGGCTCCGGCGGCAGGCTTTACTTGTAGTATTTTCGCCGCCTCGGGCAGGTTCCAGCCCACGAGTTCGACGGCAGTCGTCGCGTCTTTCGCAACGGCCAAGGGAAAGGCGGCGTCAAGAAAGCCGCTGGCGACGATCGAGAGACGATAAACGTACGATTCGGCTCCCGCCAGCGAGATGGAGGTATCCGGCGCGGCAGGAAAACCGAACACGCGCACCAGGTAATTGCCGGTTGCCGGCGCGACAAAGGCCAACAGCGGATCGATCTCGCGTTCGTCGTCGTTCTGCGCCAACACGGCGCCCTGCGGCGAAACGATCTGCAATACAGCGTCCACCGGCGAGCCAAGTGTGCGATGTGCTTCAATCGCGGCGACGAGCGTCTGGCCCTGCGTCAGGCCGACGGCGAACACATCGACGTCGCCGCGCTTTTGCAACTGTCCATTGACCGTGACCGAAACGCCCGATAGCGTCTGGGCCTTTTGCGGCGAGTCATTCGGCTCTTGCTCGTTAAGTTCCGGCAGCGTGCCAACCAGAAACGGCTGCGGCGGCGCCGCGCCTTCGGCATCATAGAACCGCAGCCAGTACAGTCCCGGCGCGGCATCGGCTGCGATGACCGCCGAAAACTTGCCTTTGTCCTTCGCGGCCGAAACGGTCACACCCGGCCGGCTGACCCAACCTTGAGCCGGCCAATTGGCGAAGTTACCGGCTGCCGTGATTTCGACCGTTTGCCCTCGCTGTCCGCCAGCAGGGAACAGATAGTTGACGGTTGGCGGCGCGGCTTGAGCAACTGCCGACGCGGCAAGGAACACGAGAAAAGAAAGCAAACGCATAGTTTCAACGGCGCCGGGCGTCAGGAAAGCGGCGACATCGTCGCCTTCGTCTCCACTCTAACCTGTTCCCTGCCGCCTGTCCCCTCTCCGCTAGCCCATCAGTTCCGTAATCGGCGTGGCATCGCTGACCAGATGGACCGGACGACCTTGCGCCGTGTGATAGATCTTGCCGGGATCAATGCCCAACTTGCGATAGATGGTAGAGACGAAGTTCTCGGGCGACAGCACGCGTTCGGCCGCCGCGTAGCCATTGCGGTCGGTGGCGCCGATGACCTGACCGCCTGGCGTGCCGCAACCAGCGAACAAAATCGACATGGCGCTCGACCAGTGATCGCGGCCCGGCTTGCTCTGCCCGGACAAAGTGGAAATCTTCGGCGTGCGGCCGAATTCGCCCAGGGCTACGACCATGGTCGTGTCGAGCGTGCCGCGGGCTTCGAGATCTTCGATCAGCGTGGCGATGGTGTTTTCGAACGCAGGCATCCGCTTGGCGATGCCGCCGAAGATGTCCGAGTGGTGGTCCCAGCCGCCCTCGTAGAGCGTGACGAACGGCACGCTGGCTTCCACCAGGCGCCGGGCCAGCAAAGCCCGCTGGCCGAAGCCGTTGCGGCCATAGGCCTCGCGAGTCTTCTCAGGCTCGCTGTGAATGTTGAAGGCGCGCTGCGCCTCGACGCTGGTCACCAGGTTGTAGCCCTGGCGGTAGTAGTCGTCGACCGTGTTGACCGGGTCGCCCGCGGCCTTGTCCGCGATGCGCTGCATGCGGTCGACTGCGGAACGCAGCTCGCGGCGACCGAGGAAGCGTCCGTCGGCTAGCCCTTGCGGCAAGGCCACATCGCGCACGCGGAAGTTCGGATTGTTCGGATCGTCGGCGACGACGAACGGGGCGTACTTTGCGCCGAGAAAATTCGGCCCGCCCGAACGCGAGATGCTCGGCATGGAAAAGTAGGCCGGCAGCCCGCTCGGGGCGCCGCACTCGTAAGCCGCCACCGAACCGAGACTGGGATGAAAGCTGACGAATGCTCCGCAGCCGACCGGCATCCGCGGCGGGGCGCCGGTCATCATGTAGTGGTTGCCCGCGCCGTGGTTCGCCTGGTTGTGGCAGACCGACCGCAGCACCGCGAACTTATCGGAGATCGCCGCCAGCCGCGTCATGTACTGCGAGAATTGCACGCCGGGAATCTTGGTATCGATCGCTTCGAAGTCGCCGCGAATCTCGAGCGGCGCCTGTGGCTTGGGGTCAAAGGTCTCGAAGTGGGACGGCCCGCCGTCCATCCAGATCAAAATGCAGCTCGTCGGCTTGCGCGGCGCGGAGTTCGACTCGCCGGCTTCGGCTCGCAGCCGCAGCAGGTTGGTCAGCCCGCCGCAGCCGAGCATGCCCAGGCCGAGTTGCAACGCATCGCGACGCGAGAAACCTTCGCAGTTCTTATGAGTGCTCATCCGCGGATCGCTTCAAGCAAGGAGTGATTCGTGGCGGGTCAAATCAGGCAGGAACGCTTGCCCCTAGTATACCAAGACATGCAAGCGCGTCTTGATGGGAAAAGTCGGCTTTTTGCGGACGGCTATTTCGGAAGAGTGCAGGATATGAGCGAGATCTCAAAACGAGCTCCGTGGCTGCAGCTTTCTTTACGTGCCAATTTCAGGGAGCGGCCATATTTTCGGCCGCCAAAACCTTGGGCAATATGCGGCTGATTTGATTCAGGAATAGCCGCCTGAGCGCGTCGTAACCGCGGTCGTTCGGGTCTTCGAGATTTTCGTAGAGCCAGTAGTGCGGATCGGCGGCGCAGTAATGGGCATTCCAGAACTGAGTGCAATGGATGCCGTGTCCCAAAAACTCGTCGTGCATATCGACCAGATGCACGTTGTCTCGTTCTTGGGCGCACTGTTCAATCACGCGGTTGTAGGCGGCCAGCACTTGCAGCCCCTCAGGCCACGCTGGCAGCCCGGCATGCTCTGCGTCGCCGACGCCGTCGGTCGGGTCGAAGATATTGGCGACGAAGAACTGACAGCCGCCGGGAAACTTTGCTTCGATTCCTTCGACCATGGCGTCAAGCCGCGCAGCGAAACTGTCGATCCACGGGCGGGCCTCAGCGAGCGTCGCGCCGTACATCGCGCCTTCCCGCGGCGGCGTACGGCCATAGTTATGAATCACATCGTTGCCGCCGGTCGTGAGCAAAACGATTCCGAATGTCTCATCGTCTTGCGGCACGATCTTCGATACCAAGATTTCTGCATGCTCCAACGATGTCGAACCCGACAACGCCACGTTGCTCATTCGCAGATTCGGCAAGACGCGTTTAAGATTGATGCCTCGCAGGTCCTCGAACTCATCTTTGGGATTTTCAATCAGGCGGTCGAAGTAGCCATGCCCCCTGGGCGCTCCAAACCCTGCGGTTACGCTATCGCCGAACCCAACGACTAACACTGGCCTGCTGGTCCAGACTGCCTCGAACGCTTGCCGCGACACGCTCGGCCCTGCCGGTCCCGAGCCAATGGGGCGAGCCAGCCAAAAGTGCCTATATGCCAGCCCGCCAAGAATGACTGCCGCGCCGATTGCAGCCAGCACGAACTTTCTGGCGCGCCGTTGCCGCTGGGGCTGCAATTGTTGACCCAATAAATTGCCGTCGGGAGTCTCAGTCATGACTTAAATGCGCGGAACGAGCTTCAGCCAAGCGAGAGGAACGGAATTCGCCTATTCTAATCGGATCGAGCCAGAATCGTCGCCTGACGGCGCGTTATTGAGAGCAGTCTTGGCAACCACTAGAATCAAGGCCGCTCAAAATTCGTTCTCATAACAAGGGGCAATCAATGCCGGTGGCGGCGATTCGTGCTGCGATAATCTTCGCTGCCTCTGCGTCCTTTGTCTGGGCGGCACAGCCGATGCCCGAGCGGGCGGCTGTCGCGGCGGCCCAGCGCGTTGTACTTGATACCTACCGCAAGGAGATCGGCGGCGGCGACAAATTGGCTGCGGTGCGAACGCTGCTGATCGCTGCCGGCGGCAGCACGGACGACAACGTTGGCCAGGCAGCGCTTTTTATGGCGGCAGCCGACGTCGCAGCCGATGCCGGCGAGTTGCGATTGGCTTTTCAGGCCGTAGACGAAATGGCTGCGCATTTTGAGATCAATGCGCCCGACGTGAAGGTCAAGTACATCGAGGCGGCCGTCAAAGACGCGCGAACCGCGGATGCCCGAACCGTGCTGATCCAATGTGCTTTGGAACTAATCGACGAGGCCGTGCAGGCGGGGCGCTTCGAAGCGGCCGATGCTGCGACCAAGGTTGCGCAGTCGACGGCCGCCAAATTGCGCGATGCCGAGTTGCGCAAAGATGTGGCGGCCGCAAAGCGCGCCTTGGACGCGCGACGCAAGTCGCGAGACGTTGCGGAAAAAGCGATTGCCGACGCCTATACAAAATTGAAGACGGCTCCTGATGATCCGCGAGCGAATACGATCCTCGGCAAGCATCTGGCGTTTGAGCAGAACGACTGGTCCGCGGCGATGAGTTATCTTCTCAAGTCTGATGAAAGCGCCCTACGCGCCGCAGCCAGGGAGGACGCCGGTCGTCCCACCGAGGCGGCGATGCAGATATTGGTTGCCGACGCCTGGTGGAGTTTGGCAGAACGGGGCTCGGAGCGCGACCGAGCGGGATATCGCGACCGAGCGGTGTATTGGTACTCGCAAGCTCTGCAGAAAGCCACGGGATTGCTTCGCGTGCGTGCCGAAAAAAGGATTGAAGAAGCAGATGCCTTGGCAAGCGAGTCGGCTGCTAAGCAGGCGTTGCAAGGAGGCAGTCCGCCGGTCGACTTGCTCGCGCTAGTTGATGTAAAGCGCGACGCCGTTGCAGGCCAGTGGACGCTCCAGAACAGGCGACTCGACTCTCCGAAATACTTCGGGGCGCGCATCGAATTGCCCTACCAATCGCCTGACGAATATCGCCTCGCGGTGATCGCCCAACCCTTGGACGAGCCAAATGCATTGGTTCTTGGACTACGCTTGGGCAGACATCGTTTTATGGCGAACCTGAATTATACGACGCCAGATGGGACCTTCAGCCAGTTGGAGCATGCCGGCGGCGCCGCCGCTGCGATGAACAAAGGCGCCGTGTTCAAGAAGGGGCGTCCCTCTCAGGTTATTTGCACAATCCGCAAAGGAGTAGTGCAGGTGTCGGTGGATGGCCGCGACGTCATTGCGTGGCGCGGCGACTCCGAAAAATTAAGCCTCACTGATTACTGGAACACGCCCAACCAGAACGCCTTATTCCTCGGCGCGTACGACTGCCGCTATCGGATTTACAGTGCGACGCTGAAGCCGCTCTCCGGCATCGGACGCCCGTTGATCGGCGAATGAATCGCACCTCGCGTCGCTGCGTTTAAATTCGCAGAAACCCGCAACGATATTCCCTCATGAACGGAGAAGGCAGAGTTTCCGAGCATCCGTAAGCGGGCAAGAGCGCGCGCTCGAAGCAAATTAATCCTTAAACATAAACTCAGGCGTATTCAGCAGCGCCCAGAGCAGATCTTCGGTCGCCTGGCGGCGGTTGCCTTGGCTGGCGGCGAAGATCTGAACGCCGATTTGCACTTCCTCGCTCACAGGCACCCGGTTGTAGGCCAACAGGTAGATTTCTTCGACAATCTGCTCAGACGTTTTGTCGCTGGCGGCCAGCTTCGCGCAGCGGCCGGCGTCGCTGGTGACTTTGGCGTGCAAATTCGGGGCATTCATCAAGTGCAACGCCTGTACGACGGTCGTGTCGGGCGTGCGCTCGCAAGGCGGATCCTGGTTGGCGTCAGGCCGGCCGAAGGCATCGAGAAAGAGCGAATCGACGCGATGCGTCCAGATTTCCATCGCCCGCGATCCAGGCGGCATGCCGGCGAAATTCTCGCCGACTTCCGTAATGTCGCAGACGGCGTCGAGCAGCACCTCGGCCCGTAATCGCTGCCGATAGTGCCGCGAGTAATTGCGAGTATCGGTCACGTTCCGCGCGTTCGGCAACGACGAGAGACCGTAGACGTGAGAAGTCATGATCGTCCGCAGCAGCTTCTTCTGATCGAAGCCAAGGCGGCGGAATTCGTCGCCGAGGGCTTTCAACAGGGCGGGATTGCTGGCCGGGTTCGTCGCGCGAATGTCATCGACCGGTTCGACCAGGCCCCGGCCCATCAGGTCGGCCCACAGACGGTTGGCCTGCACCTCGGCAAAGAAGTGGTTTTCAGGCGACAGCATCCACTCCGCCAGCGCCTCGCGCGGATCGTCGTCCGGCTTGATCTCGGGGGCCGTGCCAAACAGCGGCTTCGGCGCCAGCGTCTCGCCGGTCAGCGGGTGCTGCACCGAGCCTTTATCGGCCGTGTACACCATCTCTTCGCCGCCCGAGATCGGCGGCGAAAGGCCGACTCCCTTGTGGCCAATGCGCGCGAAGTAGGCGGCCAGCCCATAAAAATCGCTCTGGGCCCAAACCTCGAACGGATGATGGTGGCACTTGGCGCATTCCAGCCGAATGCCGAGAAACAGTTGGCTGACAGTCGTCGTGATTTCGTCGGGCGTGCGGCGGTCGCGAAACAACGTCACCGCGCCATTGCGCCAAGTGCTGCCCCGCGCCGTGATCAGCTCTCGCGCGAACTCGTCGTACGGCTGGTTGCGACGGAAGGCGTCTCGCAAAAATACGTCGAGACTGAGCGTGGCCTTGATGCCGACGCGGTAGGCGTTCGGCCGCAGCAGATCGGCCCACTTGCTGGCCCAGAAGTCGGCATACTCGGGGCGCTCGAGCAGCCGATCGACCAGCGCCTCGCGTTTGTTCGGCGACGTGTCGGCCAGGAAGGCGCGCGTTTCTTCGGGCGTCGGCAAGCGGCCGATCACGTCGAGGAAGGCGCGGCGCTGGAAGGTGCTGTCCGACGCTGATTCGCTAGGGAGCATGCCAAGCTTTTCAAGCTTTTCCCAAACCAATCCATCAATGAAGTTCTTGCGCGGCAGCGAAGCGTATGCGGCTGGGTCCGGCTTGTCGGCGAGCGGAATCACGGTATTCCAGGTGGCGATGAAGCCCATATAGCGCGCCATGATGGCGGCGTCGCCGGCCAGCATGCCCGCCTTGACTAACCCTCGGTCATTAACCGCCACAATCGCGCTTTCACTCGATTGAAAATCGGTCAGCGCCGTGACGTCCCGAATGGAACCGTCGGAGTAATGTGCCGTTACGCTCAGTTGCTCTTCGGCGCCGGCGGCCAGCACGTGCTCGGCGGGCGTCAGCGAAATGCGGACCAGTTCGGCATCGGCCGTCGTCTTGCGCGGCATGCCTTGTTCGATCCAGCGGCGGATCAACAGATACTCAGGCCCGCCGAACTTCAGACGCTCGCCGCCGCCATGCGGCAGCCGCGCAGCCGCCTTCCGCAACAGCAGGCTGTTGTCGGGCGCGGCGGGAAATAGCCGACGGCCGCGCGCATCTTTGACCAAGCTGGCGTAATCGAATTCAGGATCGAACCCCAACAGCGACAACTGAAAGCCGTTTTGCCCTCGCGACTTGCCATGGCAGGGGCCGGAGTTACAACCCGCCTTGGTCAGAATCGGCAGCACATCCAGCTCGAACTTGATCGTCGCTTGAGCCGGCAACGATGCCGACCTGGCCTCCGACGCGGCTTCGCCCGCGCGAACAGCGCTCGCCGAGAGGAACACAAGCACCCAGGCGGCGGAAACCACGCGACGAACAAGCGATTCGCACAGCATAGCAAGCACGGCAGGAAGGCGGGGCGGGAGGACGGACGCAACCCCTTCAGTCTAGTCGTGCCGGCGGAATGGAGCAAACCGCCGAAAAGGCTGATATTGAGACAGGCGAGCCGGAGGCCCTCAGCTCAGTTTTTCCGGAGGAAAGAACTACTTGCGATTCTCGAACGCCGAATCGCCACGATAACGACCAAGATCTCAGACAAATCCAGGCGACCCGTGATCAGGCGACCGCCTTTAGCACCGCTTGCAGCTCGGCCAATAATCGCTCGACATCGTGCATGGTGTTGTAGCCGTGCACGGCGATGCGCAAGCGGCCGGCGTGGCTCATGACGTGGATGTTCTGTGCGTGCAAGTGACGGTAGAGCGCGTCTGCCTGCGGATGCCGGAAGGCCATAATGCCGGCGACATGCTCGGGCTCGTTCGGCGTGAGTAATTCGACCGGCAGTTTTGTTAGCCCTTCCAGACAGGCGAGCACCAGGGGCCGCGTCGCCTTGTCGATCGCCTCAACGCCAACGCCGCGGATGTAATCGAGCGCGGCGCGGATGGCGTATACGGCCGGAAAGTTCGGCATGCCAACGGTAAAGCTGGCGGCGCCGGCTTTGCTGACGGCGCGATCAAAGCGAGCCGGCCCAAAGGCGTCTTCCAGATTGAACCAGCCGCCCGCCGGCACAGTCCAATCCTGGGCGCGTCCCGGCGGCACGCCGACCAGTCCTCCGCCGTGCGACGCGAGGATCCATTTATGCGTGCTGCTGACAATCAGGTCGACGCCCTTCAGCTCGAGCGGAACGCGCCCGAGCGCCTGCGTCACGTCGACCGCCACCAGCGCCGGCGAGTGCTTGCGCACGGCCGCGATCACTTCTTCCAATCGCAAGCGGAAGCCGTTAAAGAAGCTGACCAGCGAAACGGTCACCAAACGCGTCTTGGGGCTGAGCAATTTGACGAGATCTTCCACTCGGAGCGCGCCTTGTCTGGCCCGCCAGACTTTGGTCTGCGCCGGGCAATCGGGCTGCAGCCAGGGGGTCGCCCCGGCAGGAAAATCGAGCTCGTTGATAACGACCTCGTCCCCGTCCTTGAGATGCAACGCCATGGCAGCCAGGTTGTACGCTTCCGACGAGCAGGAGCAGATGCTCACTTCGGCGGCCGACAGCCCGTAGAACTCAGCGACCAGCGCCTTGGCGGCCTCCCACTGGGCGAAGTGCGGTTCGCGGCCATCCATGCCCAATTGCTTGTCGCGGAAGTATTGATTTAGCGCTTCGCCGACGGCGAGCGGCGGAATGCCTTCCGCAGCCGTATTCAGATAGGTT
This sequence comes from Pirellulales bacterium, assembly GCA_025924495.1. The sequence goes on from JAICIG010000126.1 coordinate 14,399, forward strand.
TTGCCGGCGAGCGAAGGAAAGTCTTTCAGGCGCGACGATTCGGTGAGCATGGCGGGTTCTCAGGAGGGCGGAGATTCAGGCGGGAGATTTCCGCAAGATTACCAGCAACCGGGGCCAGGCTCAAATCCGTTTGGTCAGCGAATCGTCGCGGCGCGCCCGAGATTCCTTTCAAACGCGTCGGCGCCGGCAAATGTGACGGCCGTCTTGCCGAGATGGAGGATTTCAAGATTCTTGAGGGGCTGAAGCTTCGCCAGCCCGGAATCCGTCAATGACGTGTTGTAAAAGTACAATCGTCGAAGTTCGGCCAATCCGGCGATGTATTCGAGCCCTTCGTCCGTTAAGGGCGAGTGGCGCAACGAGAGCAGCTTCAACTCGGCCATGTTATTCAGATGATTGAGGCCGCTGCCACTGACTCGCGAATGATCAAGTTCCAAGACCTCCAAACGGCGCAGATTGGCAAGGTGAAGAAGCCCTCGATCAGTGATGGAAGACTCTCCGAGCGATAGGATGCGCAAATTCTTCAACCGAGAGACGAGCCGCAAACCTTCATCGCTCACTGTCGATCGCCGCGCAATGAGTGCGCGCAAACTAGTAAAGTGCGAAAGCTGATCGAAGTCCTCATCGCCGAGACGTCGATCGCCTACGTCAAGAACCTGGAGATAGGGCAACGCTTCGAGCGTCTTCCACGTGAAAGCGGTCCGCGGTTGAACTTGAACGACCGGTCCGTCGCCGCGCCAATATCGGCGCCAGTCGCTGTGCAGCGCCCAATTGCCATGTGACCCCGAGGCGATCTCTTGACCGTCGATGTCGACGGCGCCATTGCCGCTCACCAGCCCATGAGTATACCCCGCACTTGGGAAAGCAATGCAGACCACCTCTCCATACCGGGCGTCCTCGACGACCTGTTCGAGCGAGCCTTTTTCCTGTCGCTGCGAGTCGTAGATGGGGCGGTTGACTGCGACGAGCGGATTCGGCGCGGCGACCGGCTCGCGTAAGATCCAGACGGCTCCGCCGGCTCTTTGCACCACGGCGATCGCTGGTTCCTGTCGGCGAATGCGATCGAGCCGCATGCCGAGCTGCGCGAGCGGCACGCTGGCTAGCACAACCAACGCTAACAACGCACGCAGGCTGAGTTGGAACCAACGCCGCTTATTGCGAGCCGACATTGCCGCGCCTCCTTGGGGTCGTCAGACCGGCCAATTCTATGCTTTCCAAACGCTGTGGCGCCACTCGGCTTGCGGCATTCAGCAAAGCGGCTTCGCTTTTGTTCCCAACGTTAGCGTCCGCCAACCGACGCCTCGCAGTGGAGGCGACGCCTCAACGAAAACGGCTCCGCGAAGCGAAAGCGTCGCGGAGCCGTAAGCTCGAATCGGTCGTCTCGGCGATCGGCCCTTACGGCGTGATCGCTCGGAAGAAATTGCGGACCGGCTGGCCCGGCACGTAGAGCACCTTGGAACGGACAACGGCCGGAGCGTAGTAACTCGTCACGGGCGCGACGGTGGCAACTGGGCTGTAAGCCGTGGTCGCCACCGGACTGTAGGCGGTTACAACGGGACTGTAGGTCACAACCGGGCTGTAACTGGTGACCGGGCTGTAACTGGTGACCGGGCTATAACTGGTGACCACAGGCGCTTCAGTGACCACCGGGCTATAACTCGTCACCACCGGACTGGCCGTCACGACCGGACTGTAGGTCGTCACCGGCGCGGGAGCGTAGCTCGGATAGTAGTTGGTGAACGTTGAACCCGAAATCGGCCGGTACGTATAAACCGGGGCTGGAGCTGCGTAGGCAGACGTGACGACCGGGCTGTAGGCTTCGTACACGACCGTTTGGGCCATCGCCGAACCCGAAAGACAGACTGCCAATCCCAGCGCCAACGTCATCGCTCGCATACTCACGGCAGGTTCCTCCTCGTAGTTGCAGAAAGCTTGGGGTCTGGAGTTTCATCGGTGCGGGGCGATTCGTTCGACGGTGCAATGACTTCGGCCAAGGCCCGCAGTTCGGCTTTCGCACCGCTGGTCAGATCGGTCTGAATCTGAATTTGCTGGTTCACTTTGCCCGGCTCGTCGCCGGCGGTGAAAGTGACCGGAATCAGGTGTACGCGTTTGGCATCCGTCGGCACATCGAAGGCGAAGCACTCGCCATTATGGCAAACGATGCCGGCGATCGAAAAGGGGCGCTTGCCCTGCACGACAATCTGCTTGGTGACCTTCTGTCCCGGCTCGACGCGGCCGAAGGCCAGCGATACCGGATTCACCGAAAGCTCTGGAATCAGCCGCCCTTCGACGCTGATCGGCGTCACGCGACGATCGTCCGTCACCAGCAATACCTGGTCTTGCAGGTAGCCGGCGGGCGCGCCTGGCTTCAGCTTCACGCTTACGCGGTAACTGACTTGCCCGCCTTGACGGAGCGTCTCAGTGGCGGTCGCAACCAGATTCGGGTTCGAGCACTTGATCTCGGTGATCTTCCAATCGTTGCGGCCAGCATAGCGAACGTCGAGCTGCTTCTCGACCTCGGCGCCTTCGTCGAGCGAGCCGAACTCGATGCCGCCCGGCGTCATGACGACGTCGGTGCGAATGAATCCGTCGACGCGCAACTGGACCTCGGCAAAGTAGGGCCGGTCAATCGTGACCGTCAACGTCGCGCCTCGCTGGCCGCTAAAGCGGTCGGTATTGAAGTGGGCGAGAACTTCCGCCTCTTCATAGGTCTTGAGGGTGTCTTTGGTGACGCTGGGCGAGGTGCAGCCGCAGCTGGTGCGGACGCCCGAAATGTGGATGTCGTCCTGATAGATGTTCTTGATGCGGAACTTGTGCTCAACCTTGGCGTCGCGAGCGACCGTGCCGAAGTTGTGCTTGGTCTCCGTGAACATCTTCCGGGCCCATTCCTGGGCCGAAAGCGAAGCCGATCCTGCCAGCACTACGGCCAGCGAAAACATCGTCGCACGCGCAAACGTCGCCATGAGTCACCTCACCCTCTTAGTTCAATCTTTCGTAGCCCGTCAAGGAAGGATAGAGCGCCGTTCGCGAAGTGCAAAAAAGCGACCGAAATTCAACTTAATTTAGTTCGTCGCGATAAAGACCTGCAGGTAAATGACTTGCGACTCCAACGATGCTGCTTCCTATGTGCGGCGCGCGGGGGCATGTGGTGCAAAAGAGCGCGGGTTGCTCGAAATCGACGTGCCTGACAGGACAGTGTGCAAATGCAACAACGCCCTAGGCGGGCGGTGGCCGCCCGAACAACTGGGTGCCGCTCGCTGGAGGTCGCTCAGGGCGAATGAAGAGGGCCATCAGGAAGAGATCGCCAGGTCGTCCATCTCATGACCTAATCCCATCTGTCGCCGCACCATCTGACGGTAACGACCGCTGACCTGCATCAGTTCGGCGTGCGTACCTGACTCCACCGCTCTGCCCCGCTCAATCACTACAATCCGGTCGGCGTTCACAATCGTGCTGAGCCGATGAGCGATCACGAAGCTCGTGCGGCCTTGCATTAGCCTCTGCAGGCTATGTTGGATCAATCGCTCGCTCTCTGTGTCAAGATTACTGGTCGCCTCGTCGAGAATCAGAATCCGCGGATCGGCAAGCACGGCGCGGGCGATCGCCAGTCGTTGCCGCTGACCGCCGCTCAGCTTGACGCCGCGCTCGCCGATCAGGGTTTCATACCCATCGGGCAAGGCGGCAATGAACTCATGCGCATGGGCGACGGTGGCCGCTTGCTCTATTTCCTCGAGGCTGGCATGGCGGGCGGCATAGCCGATATTTTCGGCAATCGTGCCGTCGAACAGAAAGATGTCCTGTTCGACAATTCCGAGCAAGCGGCGGTAGCTGTCGACGTCGATTTCGCGCAAGTCGACGCCATCGAGTTCGATCCGACCCGAA
>JAICIG010000127.1 GCA_025924495.1 Pirellulales bacterium
CCGTGGTGTGCACGAGGGATATCGACGGTTTAGCGCCTTTTCTCGATCCGTTGAAGCCCATCCCGCGCCACCACGTTGAACTCGCGGCACGGCGGGCAGGTATCCGTCCCGGCGACATCGAAGCCAGCATCGAGTCCCTGTCTGCCCACTTGGGCTGGGACCCCAGACGTGGAGCGAAGAAACCGAGACACTCAAAACGTCGGACTTGACGAATCTCTACGACACGCGCCCCGCTTGGCATGACCATGCCACCGATCGAGGGCGCCTTGAGGGTCATCCCGCGGGCCGAAATAGTACATTTAGCCGCGAATTTTCTTCGCCCAACGCCTTGTGGCGTGCGGAAATATAGGAAAATCACGGCGCGGCTTTGAGGGCTTGTTCGCCGCTGGTTTTCAGCTAAGCTTTGGCATGTTGGCCTCGGGTTCGTGAGGGCGTCAGATGTCAGGACGGGTATCAGCGGTAAAGTATCGTCACCCTCCCGAATGCCAATTTAAGTGCCGTGGAATGCAGCACTTCGGCGGCGTAGCTCAGTTGGTTAGAGCAGCGGAATCATAATCCGCGTGTCCGGGGTTCGAGTCCCTGCGCCGCTAGTTCTATAAGCCCCGCTTCACGCGGGGCTTTTTTATTACGCTGTAGCCTGGCGAGTTCGCACGTGTGCCGATGCGGCAAAACGTGGTTCAGCACTCGAAACCGCTGACATCGCGACACGCCCCGGTCGGTTCCGCGGCGGTGATGCGCGCGATTTAATGCGCGGTTTTTTCAAGTGGCATTGACGCGATACTGTACACGTATACACTATACTGACATTCCCGTGCCGATCCGTATTCCCGAAGGACCGCCGTGCGTCTTGTTTGTAAGAAAGCACCCAGCTGTCGGTAGTCTTTCAGGGGAAACATGTCACCAGATTCGAAACGGAGGAAGTCATGAGCATTGCTGAAGCGATTTTGCCCGAGTTCGAACATGAAATGGCGGGGACGCGAAAAACGCTGGAACGCGTTCCGGACGACAAACTCGATTGGAAGGCCCATCCGAAATCGAACACGATCGGCTGGGTTGCGGCGCACCTGGCGGAAATTCCGGGCTGGGTCGCCGGCGCGCTTGAAAAAGATTCGTGGGATATCAACCCGGTCGGCGGCGAGCCGTATCAATCTCCCAAGGCTGAGAGCCGGCAGCAGCTCCTGGAAGTGTTCGACAAGAACGTGGCCGCCGCTCGCAAGGCGATTGCCGCCACCTCGGACGAGGCTTTCAGAAAACAGTGGTCGCTGCTCTCCGGCGGCAAGCCGCTAATGACCATGCCACGCATCGGCGTGATCCGCAGCTTTGTCATCAATCACACGATTCATCATCGGGCTTATCTCTGCGCCTATCTGCGGCTGAACGATATTCCGGTCCCTGCGCTCTACGGCCCGTCGGGAGATGAGCAAGGATAGTCGCGAGCCCGCAAAGTGTCCTCTGCGCCGCTGCCTGACTTCGTCAAGGCGAATGCCTGGCTAGCGAATTGAGAGATAGTAGCAGTCTAATTATCGTTAGCGCAATCGCCGCCAACGAATGCGCGGCGCGCAGGTTTTCATCGCTTACCGAGCTCTTCTGCTTTTTCGATGAGTTTAATGAACTCGGCCCGATGGCCGTTTTCATCGGCGCCCCGGCTGGCAGCGGCCCATTGTTCGATCTGCGGAAACGCGGCGTCGCCCTTGTAAGCACTGTCGCGCAGCACGAGGCCAAAGGCGGCGACGGCGGCGGCGAAGCGAAAATCTTCGCTGGCCTGATCAAAAGAGTGATCTGAATCGACGATCTCAGTCGAGATCAATCGGCTTTCTTCGCCGTCGGGTGCTTTGTAACGGAGCTTGAGCGTGGCAATTTCGCCGCTGCCGGCGGCCGCAGTTGCCTCGCCGCCGGTTTGGTACTTAAGTGCATCGACGGCTGCGGTAACCGATTCAGCGCCGAGCGGCGTCAATTCGTAGAGCGCCGTGACGGCGTGCCCGGCGCCGATTTCGCCGGCGTCTTTGCGGTCGTCGTTGAAGTCTTCGGCTCGCAGCAGGCGGTTCTCGTAGCCGATCAGCCGATAGGCGGCGACTTGCTGCGGGTTGAATTCCAACTGCAGCTTGACGTCTTTGGCGATCGTCACCAGCGTGCCGCCCGCTTGCTCGACAAGCACCTTTCTGGCCTCGTGGATCGTGTCGATGTAGGCGTAGTTGCCGTTGCCGCGATCGGCCAATTGCTCCATCGTGGCGTCCTTGATATTGCCCGTGCCAAAGCCAAGCACGCTGAGAAAGACGCCGCTCTTGGCCTCCTGCTCGATCAAGCGGGTCAACGAGCCCTGGTCGGAAATGCCCACGTTAAAGTCGCCGTCGGTCGCCAGCACGACGCGGTTCACGCCCCCTTTGATGAAGTGTTCGCGCGCGATCTGGTAGGCAAGCTGAATGCCGGCGGCGCCGTTGGTCGAGCCGCCAGCATGTAATCCATCGAGCGCGGCCAGGATGGTTTCCTTATAGAGACCAGACGTCGAAGGGAGCGCCAGTCCCGAGGCGCCTGCATAAACGACAATCGCCACGCGATCATTCTCGCCGAGTTTCTCGACCAGCAGCCTCAAGGCGTTTTGCAACAGCGGCAGCTTGGCCGGGTCGTCCATCGAGCCCGAGACGTCGAGCAAAAACACCAGGTTGCTCGCCGGGCGGTTTTCGAAATCGATCTCGCGCCCTTTCAGCGCGATTCGCAGCAGCCGGTGCTTGGGTTGCCAAGGACAGGCAGCCGTTTCCGCGTGCACCGAAAAAGGAGCGTCATCCTGCGGCGGCGCATAGCCATACGGAAAATAGTTAATCAGTTCCTCGATCCGCACGGCGTCTTTTGGCGGCAGCGAGTGCGAATTCAAGAAGCGCCGCACGTTCGCATACGATGCCGTGTCGACATCGACCGAGAACGTCGAAAGCGGATTCTGCCGTACCGCTAGAAACGGGTTTTCGTCAATGCGGTTATAGGCCTCGGTGTTTGACGGCTGCGCCAAGGCGCCGTCTTGAGCGGAAGCGACGGCATCGTAGGCAGGCGCCCACTCGGCAGGAGCGGCCGCCGGCGTCGCAGCCAACTTGGCTCGCCCGGCATCGCCGCAACCTGACGCAACGATCAGCGTCGCGAGGGCATAAAGCGCGAGCGGCGCGCACGACGATCCAGTTCGCCTGAACATGAGATTGGCTCCTTGAGCTGCAAGCAAAGAAGTGCGAAGCGAGGCCGCCTCACTCTTCAAGACGCGCCAAGGGCCAAGAAAATTCCCGCGCGACGACAGAATTTCCAGTGCCCCCCAGGTAGTCGCAATACGGAGCAATGTGGAAACCGCGTCCGGGAGAGAGACTCAGCCCGGCGGCGCTCCGCGGTTAGTTTGCTTGCTGCGGCGCCGTCACGCCCGCCTCGGCAAGCCAGAGTTCCGCCTCGGCCAGATAGAACTTCGTGGCGAAATATTTCTCGTCCTCGCCCCCTTTGCTCCCCGCCCGATACAATTGGGCGACCTTTCGATGGGCTATCTTCATGCGCTGCCAATGCCCCAACAGAGCAGCCTGCCGCTCTGCCTTGGAGTCGGCCAGCTTTTGTTCCGCCTCGAGCCAATGTCGCGACCAGATGAACAAGTCGGCAAGCGGCGCCGTCCCCGCATCGTAGCCGGCTGCGGTGGCCTCATAAGTTTTCTTGGCCGCTTCGAGCATCGCTTCGGAGGCCTTAGTGCGGGCGGCAAGAATGGCTTGCACTTCCGTTGCGGCATCCCGATTGGCGGCTCCCCGAGCCCTCGATTCCAATTGCAATCCGCCCAAAACCAGCAAGGCCACAGTAACGCTGACTAGAGATGCGGTTTTCATACGAGAATCCTCCGAATAGACGAGGCACAATGCATTGGATCCGCAAGGGGTATGCCCGAGCGGTTTAATGCCCCTCGGCGCTGGACGCCGTCGATTTTCATTGAGGGTCGCGCGGCGGCTCGCCTCCGGCGTCAACGATCCAGAGTTCCACTTCTGCCACGTAGTATCTTATGGCGCGCAGTTTCTGCTCTTCGCCGCCCCTGACCCCCATCTCGTGTAAGGCTTTCGTGATCCGAAGCAGCCGCTGCATCCGCTTCAGGTGATCTCGTAAAGCGTTGAGGTCTTCTTCCTGGTTCTTCGCCAAGGCCCGCTGGGCGTCGAGCCAGCGCCGCGACCAGACGTAGACGTCCGTCAGGGTGACCGTCCCTTCGTCATACTCGGCGGTCGTAAGTTCGCTCGTTTGCTTCGCCGTTTCGAGCACGGCTTCGGCCGCTTTGAGACGAGCCTCCGCCGACGCGCGTGGCGCTTTCGCCGGTTGTTTTTCATTTTGCTCGCGGGCGATCAATTTCACTTGAATTCCGCCAGCGAGTAACAGAGCGAGGCCGGCTGCGATCAGGCATGCCTTTTTCATAGAAAAGCCCTCCGGTGTGTTCTTGGGCACGATGCATCAGATTTCCGAGGCGAGCTAGTCGACACGGTCCGGGACGGCGCCGCCTGCATTCACCAGCCACATTTCCGCTTCGGCCAGGCAAAATTCCGCCCCGTGATATTTCTCGGCTTCGCCCCCTTTGCTGCCGGCGAAATACAAAGCGCCGACCTTGCGGAGAGTGGTTCTCATGCGCTGCCAGTGCTGCACGAGCGCCGCGAGTTCGTCTTCCTTCGTGCTTGCCAACGTTCGTTCCGCCTCCAGCCAGCGGCGCGACCAGAGGTAAAGCTCCGGGAGAGTCATGGTTCCCGCGTCGTAACCGGCGGCGGTCGCTTCGTAGGCTGTTTTGGCCGTTTCGAGCATCGCTTCGGCGGCTTTGGCATGCGCCGCCGCTTCGGCTGTCGCCGCAGGCGTCGATTCCGGTCCAGCCGCATCGCGCGCGACCAGTTTCACTTGAGTTCCGCCGGCCGACAGCAACGCCAGGCTGACGCCGAGCAAGCAGGCTCTTTTCGCCAGCGCGTCAGCCGGGACATGAGGAGCTACGATACGTCGGATCCTGAGCACGAGACCACGACCCTGCGCTGCGGTATTCAATACGACTCGCGGAGCCCGGGCTGTTCCCAGCGATAACAATGCTCTGCCGTACTCGGGCGCAATCTCCGGGTAGGCGCGGCGCACGGCGTCGTCGCAAGCCCATTCGGCGGCTTCGTCAAAATGTCGCACCGCTCGCCAGGCAAATGGATTGAACCATTGCGGCAAAGCGAGCAAGTGCGCGCCGAGCGATTTCCAGAGGTCGCCGCGCTCATAATGCGCAAGCTCATGCCGGAGGACCGCCAGGCGAGCCTCGGCCGAGAGTTCGCGCCACAGCGAGTCGGGAACAAAGACCCGGTAACCGCCGGGAACCCGACAGAGCATGGGTCCCAAGTCTTCCGTGATCCGCAATGGAATCGTCCGCCGGATTTTCCGTTCGGCGAGCAATTGCCTCCAGACCGATTCATCCTCCGACGGCGGCGCCTTGCCCAAGGGCAAATTCCGGAGAAAGCGTCCATAGCCGGCGATCGATCGCAACAACACCAACCCGCATCCTGCTAGCCAGCCGACTGCCATGAAGACGCGCCAGTTCCAGACGAAGCTCTCAGCCAACGCGTCGTCCTCATGTGCGCGGTTCGTCTCTGCCGTGCGCTGCGTGTCGGCAGCATCGCCGAAGCCTGGCGGAAGCGGCGTGAGGGTTGAAGTCTCCAGCAAAGCATCCTGGGTCGCCCGATGCGGCTGGAGCCTGGCCGATTCGTGCCAAGTAATGTTGAGGGCGTAACGTCCCAACAGCCAGCCTTGCAAAAGGACGACGATCCACATGGCGCGATGCACGCCGGGTGAAGCGGTGGAGGAAAAGCGAAGCAAGATGCTGGCGATTACAAACGTGGCGGAGAGGGCCAAGGCGGTTCGCAGGAGCCCGCTCGCGAGCGCCGTCGAGAGATCGTTCATGGCTTTTTTCCTCGCTTTTCGCTGCGCAGCCGTTGTTCGGCTTCATCGAGCAACTGCTTGAGCTCGGCAATTTGCGAAACGGTCAGGGAGCGATCGCGGACCAGGTGCGCCACCAGCGGCACGACGCTGCCTCCGCTGACGCGCTCGACGAGCAAGTTAAGGTCGTGGGCGCTGACGGCGTCTTGAGCGACCGCTGCGCGATAGCGTGCGGGGCGATCCTCGCTGCGCAGCACCAGCCCCTTGCGCACCAGCCGATTCAGGCGAGTTTGCACGGTCGTATAGCCGATTGGCAGCCCCAGCTCGCGATGGGCCTCGGAGAGCGTCGCGTCGCCATGACGCCAGAGCATCTCCATTATCTCCATCTCGGCCGCCGAAAGCCGGCGGATTGCGTTTCGCTTCGTCACGCAGAAGCCTCAGTTATGACCAGTGTCGTAATCCTTCGCGAATTATTACGACAGGCGTCATAAAATGCAAGCTTTTTTTGGATCGCGGAACGTAAGCTAATTGGGCCAGGCCGTCTTCCATTGCCTTGGGAACGGTCACGGTTGCTCTAGCAAGCGATCGAGTTGTTCGAGTTCCTCTTGCGAGGCAATTTCATAGCGTTCATGTGTGACGCTCAAGTCCGGGCGGCGACTCCTTAATGCAGCAACCCCCTCGTCGCTGACGTCCGTATTGTCTAAACACACCTCTCTCAGCGAGCCAAGTCTTGCAATCGTATCGAGTCCTTTGTCGGTGATTGCACATTCGGCGAGGATTAATGAACGGAGCTCTGGCAGAACCAACAGCGACGCCAAGCCGTCATCCGTCACCTGCGTCTCAACAAGATTCAAATACTTCAGCTTCTTTGCACGGCTCAAGAATCGAATTCCGCGATTGCCGACGTTGGCGCCAGCGACGGAAAGCTCGGAAAGATTGGGCAATGAAGCGATGGGGTCCAACCCTTCATTGCTGATACGAGTGAATGGAAGATCCAGCTCTTCGATACTGGCCAATTGGCAAATGTACCGAACGCCGCAATCGCCTACGGTCGTTTGAGCGAGATCGATTTGCTTGATACCTGTGAGATGGCCGACGAAACGCAATTGCTCGTCGGTGAGGGACGACCTCGCGAAGTCAAGGCGTTCGAATGCGGGCAACCCGGAAAGCAACGCGAGGTGTCGATCCGTTACCTTGTTCCGGCGAAAACTGATGTCGGTTAGTCGGTCGAACCGCGAAAACGAGTTGAGGTCAAAGATGCCTTTGGCCCCTTCGTATCCCGGCGCATAGATGCCGACATCGACGCCATCTCCGATCAGATGGCTGAGAATCTTCACCGTGCGCTGGAATCGATGCTCCCGATTGGCCAAATATGCGAGCGGCATGGCGGCGGCCGCGATACCAATCAGGATGGCGCGCAGGCTGTACTGGCGACTACGTGGCGCTACGATTGAAGATCCGCTGCGAAGTTGGCTATCGGGCGCCGTCTTGGCTGAAATGTTGCTGCCCACTGTCGTGAGGATCCTTACTGCCGATTGCAAAATGTGGTTCCGGCCATCGTGCTGTCAAAAGTGCAATCAAGGCATTCGTGGCGGACAGTCTGCGAGCATCTCATTGGATTCCGCCGTGAGACCATGGCTGGCGCCCCGAGCGCCTGTTCATGCCCCATCAAACAGGCGCCGATCCTTTTATAACGCGACAACTTTAGGCTTTCGTGCTCGAACGTTCGGCTTTCTGTCGAGAAGCGCGCGATTCGACGTTGGGCGGCTTTTCCTGTCGCAAGGCGCGCACAATGCGCACCAGCCGGATCCAGACGGTTTGCAGGCAGCCGGCGACGATCACGAGGTTCGTCCAATCGAGAATCGTCAGCGGCCCCAGGTGCAGATCGTTGCCCAGCGCCAACTGCACCAGGGTCCACCAGGCGCCGACGTGCAGTGCAACCATGCGCCACGGCTTGGTCATGACGCCGCTGAACTCGCGTTGCACGCCGACAGCCTGTCCGAGCGTTCCTACATAGGCGACCAGCAGCGCGAAGATAGCCGCCCAATAGCCGCTCAACACGTGGCAAAGTCCGCTATGGGCGACGCCGACGAAAATCACGACGTCGGAAATGCGGTCGGGCAGTTCGTTGGCAATCTCGCCGGTCCGGCTGGCCTTGCCCGAGGCGAGCGCCACCATGCCGTCGAGCATGTTGAGCCACAGCCTCAAATAGCAAAAGCCGACTGCCGGGATCAGCAAGGCGGGAATGCGCGACGCCTGCCAAAAGCAGATGGCGGCCAGCGACGAGGCGACGATCGAAGAATAGGAAACCGTATTGGGATGAACGTTGAAGCGGACGCACCACTTCACCGCCGCATCCGCGGTGCGGCGGAAGACGTCGGCGATCGGACGTCGCCAGGCGGGTTCGTAGCGATCGGACATGAATGAGGCGATCTGGCGGCGTGCTATCCGCGCGGACAAATGGTGCGACGTCCCCGTTGAGCAATCTGCAAACTAATTCGCGTTTGCAGCGATTGCCATGTTACCAACGGCCTTTTGCCGATGCGCTCTGTCCAGGGCAAGTTTTCTTGCCTTTTTTGCTGAGGCCGCGATTGCGCCCGAATGGTGAAAGCCACGGCTTTCGCCGCCGCAACTTATAGAACGGCCGCTTCGGCGAGTGTTTCGTCAGGCGGCGCAAGGCACGCGCTTAGCCGGCTGCAAAAGAGAGCCAGCAGAGTAGTGCGATACGGATCTCGGGCGCCCCAGTCCGCATTAGCCAGCGCGCTCAGATTGATGCTCCGCGCCCGGCTGTTTGCCTTTCATGAACTGCGACAGCATCGCCCATAGGCCGTCGTATTTGAGCGAGGGATCGACGTACGTTTGCAGAACATAGAATAGAAAGTAGTAAAGCCTGGCGGAGGACCAGGCCAGCAGCGTGATCAGCAAAGCGGTCTGCAGTGAAGGAGCCTGCAACAAGAGCGCCATGCCGCTCAACAACAGACAGACGCCGAACAGCAGGCCCTTGGCAACGATCAAGTGCTTGGATTTGAGATCGCCGAGCATGGCTGCGACTGCCGAGAGGCTACAAGGCATGCGGCTGCGAGCAGAAGAACTCGCGCCTCTCCAGGCATTCTGGCTCGACGTTGCATCCGCGGCAACCGTTTGAGCAATACGCCCGGCGAAGTCGTCGCAAAAATCAAGCGCGGAACGTGAACGCGAGGGGCGTTCAAACCGCGGAAGGATCGCGGAGAGTATGTAACCGCACTCTGATGCGAGCCGAACAGGAAGCCGACGCCTCCCGCTCGCTTGCAACTGCACTTAATCTTCGTACACCGAGCGGCGGCTGCGGCCGCGACGATAGTGAGGGGCACGGGGGCCGACGCCATATCCGCGGCCCTCGCCGTCTTCACGGATGAAGCGGCCGGCGAGCAATCGGTAAAAGAACAACAGCACGAAGGCGCCGCCGGTAGCGACAAGAAAGCCGAGCACGCTGATCGGCGAGATGCGGTTGCCGCCGGCATACATCAACAGGCCCGAGCCAATAACGCTGCCGCCGCAGCCCATGCAGAGCGTGGCAATTGGTCCGCCAGGATCGCGACCGGGCATGATGGCCTTGGCCAGCAGCCCTGCCAGCAAGCCGAAGCCGATCCAGATGAAGACATTATTGGCCATCTGTTGGACCGTTTCGAGAAACTGCGCGTCGGCCATGGCAAAGAGTCCTTGATTAATTCGGAGTGCGGAATTTGGAACGCAGACCTCAACGAAACATCATCCGGGGAAACACAGCCCGGGCCAGCTTCTAGCGATAAACACTTAGGCGGCGGAATAAGAAACAGGGCAGGGCGGACTCCGCCTGTACCCGTTCCGAATTCCGCACTCGCCATTTCGCGTTTCCTAGAATTCCCTTCGTCAGCCTGGCGCCCCGGAGATTCCTAGTAAGGACTTCTCTCGGGCGCCAGGCGCGAAGGGCGCCGTCCCCCCAAGCGTTTGTTTCGGTACGTGCCAGATGTACGGAGTCTGAAAGGCTCCGCCCGGCGAGTTGCTGGCACGGTCTTCAGGACCGATTCAAACGCTCGACGAAACTTGACTGCGGCTTGCTCCCGGGCACGAGGGCGTCCGGGCGCGTACCGCCAACGTTTAGCGACTCACAATACTTAGTGACTCTGTCTGTTATGGAGCCGCGTCGGGCGGAACCGCGCCCGGCGGAATGCCGCCTGGCGGAATTGCCGCAGGAACCGGAGCCATACCCGGCGGCATTTCGCCCGGCACCACCGGAACGGGCTGTTTACCCGCGCGTAGCTGCTCGTTCTTGTAGGATTTCATGGCAGCCGCCTCACGGCTGAGCTTGAACTCAGGACCTGGCGGGAAGTACTGGACGTCGTCCGTCTGCCAGTAGGGGCTGGGCAGCGTTTGCCCGCCAATGTCCGATTGGCAGCCGATTGCGCTGACCGCCGCAATCAGGCCGAATCCGCCCAGCAGGCGCGTCCAGGCCGGGCGGCGATGTTTCGACACGCTCATAGCCGTTACTCCGTGTGGTTGACGCACCTCGGGCAGGCGTCGTGCCTGATCGGGCCGCGGCAATCCGTGCAATCATTAATGACGGCAAAATCGACAGCCACGTTATCGTCCGCGGCGCGGCCGCGACTTTGGCTTGTTTGTAAAAAAGTTGGCAAATCTTCCCTATTCCGCGCCTCTCGCCGCGCCAACGGCTACAATGCACGAGATTCTTTGCTTGTGCGTAGGCGCCGCGTTATGCTGGTACTTACGCATGCGACTGGAGAAGCCGCGATGATCATTTCAAGTGCCGCCCTTCGAGGAGGCCGCGTGGGCGCAATCAGGGCGTTCGCGGCGACTTTGCTTCTGTTCGGCGCCACAGCTGGGGCCATGGGTCAGGGCGGTCAGCCCATCCCGCCGCCCGCCTATTTTGCCCTGATGCCGGCATTCTACGACGGCGACTATCTGGCTGCTCTCGCTGGATTTCAGTTGATGCAGCAGCAGTCGATCAAGAATCCGCTCGTAATCGCCAACGGCGGCAACTGGATCGACTCCATCTGCTTCCAAACGATGCAGGGCGAGTGTTATTACCAGATGGGCCAAAACGCAAAGGCGATGGCCTGTTTCCAGAACGCGTTGACCCTCTACGCCACCTTCCCCGACTGGCTGGCCAGCGTGCAATTCGCTCTGGCGATTCGGCCGGCCAATGCCGGACAGATCCCGCTTGCTTCCTGGTATTTGTCCAAGCGTGGCGCGGCGATCGGCGAGTATCCGCCGACGGTTCCGATCATGCAGGGGCGGATCAACAACAATCAGCAGATCGCGCAGGGCGGCGTTGTACAGATGGCGCAGGCGGTGCCCATCTTTCCTCAGGAGATCGTGCGCTGCACCTGCTTGGCGCTGCGCCGTTGGCGCGAATTGCTCGGCCCTACGGCGCCTCGACACCCGTTGACGCAGACCGTGCTGAACTCGCTGGTGACGCGACCGGCGCTGCCGAATCACTGGTCGGAGGCTTACGTCGACGTTGAGCTGGGTCTGGCTTACGCCGCCGCGGGCAAAAACCAGCAGGCCATGAAGACGCTGCAGGCCGGCGCCATTGCCGCAGGCGCGTTCGATCATCCTTTCACGTGCACCGCCTTGCTGGAACTAGGCCGGTTGTCGCTGGAGACGGGCAATCTGCCCGTTGCCAAAACATTCTTTCTGGAGGCTTCCACGTCGGCCTGCAATTTCGCCGACATGGGCGTGCTCGAGGAAGCGCTACGCTACGGTTTTTTGACGCACGTGCTGGAAAACCGTCCGGTGTTGTACGAACCGCTGCCGGCGGCCTTGATCTGGGCTACCAGCCAAGGCCTAACGCAACTCCAGACTTCATTGCTGGTATTAACTGCCGAGAATTTTTGCCTGGTCGAGCGTGGCCGCGAGGCGATGGATTCTCTGACCAAAGCCACGGTTCTCTCCGCCCGCACCAACATCCTGACGGGCAAGCTCGGCGCGCGCTTGAACTATATCAAGGCGCTCGCCGCGTATGAGATGGCCGACGCCGCCACCGGCGAAACCGCATTGGCCGCGGCCATGGTTTACCAAAACATGGGGTCGCTGTGGCTATTCCAAATCGGTTTGGTCGATTCGATGTGGCAGACGAACGATTTGACCGACCGCACGGCGATGGATTTGTTTGCGCTCGTACTCCGTGATCCAACGCCGGCGGATTGGTCGACCGATCCGCTGGAATCGATGACGGTGCTCACCGTGCCGCATGGGCAAAGCTACGAGCATTGGTTCGAAGTGGCGATCACTCGTAAAGAGCATGAGCGGGCGCTCGAAATTGCCGATTTGGCGCGGCGTCATCGGTTTCTGACCACGCTCGAATTCGGCGGACGCTTGCTCAATCTGCGGTGGTTGCTGGAGGGTTCCGACCGAATCCTCGATAACGACGCGCGACAACAGCGAGTGGCCCTCGAGGGTCGCTACACCGGCTACGTCGAGCGATCTCGCCGCGCGAAGCAATTGCAGGCTGAACTGCGGCAAGCGCCCTTGGCGCCAACCGACAAAGAGGCCGCCCAACAGCAAGCCGACAAGCTGGCGGAACTCGCCAGGCTCAGCGTCGAGCAGGAAATGATTCTGCGCGAGATCGCGCTGCGCCGCGAGCCGTGCAATCTGCTATTTCCGCCCCTGCGCAGCACCAAACAGGTGCAAGAGACGCTGCCCAAAGGACACGGCCTGCTGGCGTTCTTTTCTACCAGCCGCAGCACGTACGCTTTCCTGATGACGCGCGACAAGTACGGCTACTGGAGCATCAAGGCTTCGCCGAAGACGTTTGTCGGCAAAGTGCAGTCGATGCTGCAGAAGTGGGGCAACTTCGAACAAAATAAGGAACTGAAACGCGAGGAACTGGATGACGATGGCTGGAAGAAACCGGCCAAAGAGGTCCTCGATGCGCTGACCGCGGGCAGCAAAGCCGATTTGGGCGGCGGCATGTTTGAAGAACTGGCGATCGTCCCCGATGGCCTGTTGTGGTACATCCCTTTCGAGGCCTTGCAAGTTGCCGCTGGCGACGAAACGAAGCCGCTGATCTCCAAAGTTCGCATCCGCTATGCGCCCACCGTCGGACTGGCGGTAGGCGATGTTCGCAAGCGACGTCAAGGGGGCAACACGGCCGTGGTGCTTGGTCGCCTCTTCCCGCGAGATGAGCCTGAGGTCTCCACCGCCGCATTCGAAGATCTCAGCCGGGTCGTGCCCGGGGCGGTTGCGATTCAAGGCAAACTGCCCGCCGCTTCGGCGATCTACGGTAGCTTGTTCGATCGGCTGGTCGTCTACAACGAAATCGCGCCGTCATCCGCGGGCCCCTATGCATGGTCGCCGGTGCCGCTCGATCAGGATAAGCCAGGCAGTGCCTTGCAGCACTGGTTTCCTTTGCCGTGGGGCGGACCAGATGAAATCATTATGCCTGGCTTTCGCACCTCAGCCGAACGCGCCGCCAAAGGGCTGTCGCCCGAACAGGCCGCGAATGAGATTTTCTTGTCGGTCTGCGGGCTGATGTCGACCGGCGCTCGCACTGTGCTGATCAGCCGCTGGCGCACGGGAGGCCAAAGCAGCTACGACCTGATCCGCGAGTTCGTCCAGGAATTGCCGGAAATGACCGCCGCCGATGCCTGGCAGCGCAGCATTGAACTCGTCTCGAACATGCCGCTCGATCCGGAGATGGAGCCGCGTGTGAAGAACGAGACGCAGCACGAGCCCCCGCTTGCCGAGAATCCCTTTTTCTGGGCCGGCTATCTGCTGGCCGACACGGGCACGCTGCCTCCGAGCGACGATGACGATGAAGAGCCGCTGCCCGCGGCGCTCAAACCCATTCCGCCCGCCGGTAAGCCTGACGTGGCGGCAGCCGACATGAAGCCGCCGCAAGGCGACAAACCCAAGGCGGGAGACGCGGACATTGGCGGCGGACTCGATCTCCAACCTCAACCTGCTCGGGGTAACGCGCGTGGCCGCGGCGCTGGCGCCATGCCTGAAGAAAAGGCGGGCAATCTGGACGCACTCCAGCCGCCCCCTGCGGCGGCGCAACCTGCTGCGGCCGCGTTCGAAGGCGAAGCGCAGCCGGACACGAGGAAGAAGCAACCTAGAACGAAAGTAAAGCCCGAGCGCAAGAAGCCGGCGCCACGAGGCAAGCGAGGGAAAATCGTTGTGCCGGTGGAGAACGAGTAAAGAGAGAGCGAGCAAAGTGAAAGCAGTCTCGCAGAGAAATCAGCAAAGCAACGCTTCTGCCAGGCCGCATCGTCTCTTTACGCTTTCGCCTTTATCCTGCAGTCTTTCTCAAGGCGACCACTCGGGCCGCGGATCGGAATAGATTCTCTCTCGGGCTGTGCTCTGCCAGGCTTCGATCTGATCGCGGCGTTCTTTCAAGCCGCGCGCTTCGTTGTGAACTTCGATTTCGATCTCGAAGCGGCGCACCTCGCCCGGTGCAATTCGCGCGACGCGCCCTTGTTGTTGCTCGAAAGACTTCGGGTTCGGGAAGTTGATACAGGGCTCCAGGCCGGTGCAATACCCGTCGCTGTAAGCTTGCGGGTTTTTCCACAACGCGAAGTAGGGGAATTGCCTGCGGTTGAATGATAGGCTCATGCCTCGGCGGCCATCGACGGCTTCGAGCAGCACGCCAGTGCGACCGTCGTTGTCGGCCGCGAGTTCGCAGTACAGTACGGTCTCCTGGGCGCCGGCCTGCGGCGCCGGATAGCTTTGCCACGTTTTCAGATCGCGCGCCGAGTAGTCGTTTCTGGGAGCCATGGTCTCGATCGGGGCGGAAAACTTCGAGCCTGGCGCCGCCAGCGGCGGGCCGATGTTGATGTGATACAGCAATTCCAGATCGGCTGGCACAGCCCAAGCGTTCTCGATCTCGTCGATCACCGTCAGCTTCGGCTCGCCGAACTTTGTCCGCATGGTCGATTTCAGCCTCAGGTTATTGCCGAACAGCCGCGCTTCGTCGACGATGCCCGTCAGCGACAGCTCGCCCGCCTCGGCATCGATGGAGACGGCGACAAAATGGGCCGGCAGGTTCGCGATTCGCCCGTGCAGCGGGTGCTTGAGTTTGCCGTCGGCAGACCATTCGGGGGCGCCGTTGTACTCCAATCCGCAGCGGCAAAGCAATTCGTCGAAGCCGTTCAACCAGCCGATGCCGCTGGCTTCATCCGTCGGCACGAACTTGGGATGCACCGGTCCTTTGATGGGCGAAGGCCAGCCGATCTCAAGCCCGCCGCTCCAGATGCGCCACAGTCCCATGCCGCGGCCGGGAAGTACGGCGAAGCGGATGCAGCCATTGTCGATTTCGACGAGATCGAGCCCGTCGCGCAATCCGCCGCGGAGCGTGCGCTTGCGCAAGGAGAAATCTTTGGCGCCCGGCGCATCTGCGGGACCGAGTTGCAATGCGTCGAGATAGATGTCGTTGTCGACGTCGACAAGCGTCCACGTACGGCGCGGCATGGCGAGGTCTCCCTGGGGCAATGCGCAATTTGCCCGAATGTACGACGCACCGCGCCGATTTTCTACCCAGGATCGTCGTCCCCCTCGACGCAACCAGCAGGGCGGACATTCCTGTCAACCAGGAGGGCGGACATTTCCTGTCCGTCGAGGCAACTCCGGTTGGCAGGCGGGAATGCCTGCCCTCCTGAAGAGCACCAAAAATGCCCGCCTCGTGTGAAAGGTCAAGGATTGCCGGCCACATGCCGCACGCGCCGTGGCCGCTTGCCAGTCGCTCATTTAACGAATAAAACAAGGCGATCGGACCACTTTTTCGCGGCAATTTCTGCCGCGTTTTTTTGCGGAGTTTTCGTGCCCATGGTTAGCTCTACGATCGCCAAGAAAGACAATGTCGCCGCCCTGCTCGACCGCGCCTTGGACGCCGGCCAAGGGTTGCTCCGCCTGACGCCTACCTGGGTGCCGCGCAGCTTTTTGCATCCGGGCAAGCGGATCAAGCTGGCGCCGACCGATTGGTACGCCTATGGGGCCCACCGCGGCGGCATCGATGAGCGCTGGTTCGGCAGCACGACCGAGGCGGCCAACGAAAACCGCGTACCCGATGAAGGGCTCAGCTACGTGGCGTTCGAGGGCCAGCGGTTCACGCTCCGCGATGCCGTCAGCGAATCCGGCAAGCGGTTGATCGGCCAGACGATGTACGACAAGTACAAGCGTTGGCCGGTTTACTCGAAGTTCTTCGACAACATGGGCCCGATTCCGCACCACATGCATCAGGGGTTCAAGCATGCGGCCTTGACCGGACAAGAAGGGAAGCCGGAAAGCTATTACTTCCCGCCGCAACTCAATAATGTCGACAACAATTTCGCTTACACTTTCATGGGCCTCGAGCCCGGCACGACGAAGGCGCAGTTGCGCAAGTGTCTGGAAGATTGGTCGAAGGGGGACAACGGCATTCTCGATTTGTCGCGAGCTTACCGGCTGAAGCGCGGCACAGGCTGGCTGATTCCGCCCGGCGTGCTCCATGCGCCCGGGTCGCTCTGCACCTACGAGCCGCAATGGGGTTCCGACGTGTTTGGCATGTTCCAGTCGCTCGTAGAAGGCCGCGAGGTGCCTTGGTCGCTCCTGGTCAAAGACGTGCCGAAAGAGAAGCACCAGGACCTTGAATTCATCATCGAGCAGCTCGACTGGGAGAAGAACGTCGACACGCACTTCAAGGAGCATAATTATCTCGAACCGATCGTCGACCAGAATTCCTCAGGCAAGGGCTACACCGATCGCTGGATCGTCTACGGGACGGTCGACGGCGAGCAACTCTTCAGTGCCAAGGAGCTGACGATCGAACCGGGCGCGAAGTGTGCGCTCAAAGATCCCGGCGCCAGCAGTTGGATCACGGTGCAAGGCCGCGGCCGGATGGGCCGGCTGAACTTGCAGACGCCGGCGATGATCCACTTCGGCGAAGAGACCGAAGACGAAGTGTTCATTACGCAAGAAGCAGCTTCAGCCGGCGTCGAAATCGAAAACACCGGCAGCGAGCCGCTCGTCGGGCTGCGCTACTTCGGCCCGAACACGCACAGGAGCTTGCCGAAGGTGGGCGATTACCGGAAGTAAGGCGCGAGTGTGGTCGTATGTGTGCGACGGCAGTTCGTCCTGAAGATCGCATCGAAATCCTCTGCGTCACTGCGCAGGCGGCTCGGAAAGTGGCCGAGTCGCTTGGTCCTGAGTTCGTAGAGTACCACGCCAGTACGAACACGCTCATGATGCCGGCCCTTTTGAACGACGTTTCCTGGGAGCAATACGAATTGCTCCTGGAGAAACTGCCCGACCATCGAATGCGGCACACGTACGATCGGGGAACGTTGGAGATAATGTCGCCATCGCAACGTCACGAGTCGATCAAAAGGATGATCGGTCGGCTTATCGAAATGCTAACGCTCGAGCTCGATATTCCGATCAAGAGCGTCGGCTCTACGACTCAGCGCCGCGCGGCAATACGCCGAGGCCTTGAACCGGACGAGTCCTATTACATCGCCAACGAGCCATTAATGCGCGGAAAATTCGACTATGATCCGGACCACGATCCGCCGCCGGATCTTGTAGTTGAAGTCGATGTGCGACGCCCGGCCATCAAGAGGATGGCGGTTTATGCCGCGCTGGGCGTCCCCGAGATTTGGCGGCACGACGGCAAGAACAAACTGTCTTTCCATCAACTCGTCGCGGGAAAATACAAGCCGATCGAGCAAAGTGCGGCCTTCCCGTTCCTGTCGCCTGACGACATTTCCTGCTTTATCGATCAGATGTACGAGCTTGACGAGAACAGCCTCGTGCGCGCGTTTTTGACTCGAGCGCTGGCGAAGCATGCCAAGCGCTCTCACGCTTCCAAAAAGAAGAAAGGCTCCTGAGAGCATGAGCACCGCCCACACCAACAACTTCCCCAAACTTCACAATGCCGCCTGGCCGGGCGTGGTCGGCAAGGGCCCTGATTCCGAACCGCCAATCGAACTGGATACGATGCTCGATCTGACGGCGGCGGCCGAAGTGGACGGCGTCAAGTTCGACGGCGTCGATCTGTTCCTGTTCGCGCCGCATGTCGATATCGATTCCTCAGATGACGAGCTCAAGAAACTGGCCGACAAAGTGCGTTCGCGGAACCTGGTGATCGGCAGCGTGGTGGCGCCGGTCTGGCCTCCGACCGGCGGCGGTTCCGCAATGGGCGGGCCGGAAGACCGCAAGCAATTCGTCGAACAGGTGCGCAAAGGCTGCCGCATCGCCAAGAAGCTCAAGGAACTCGGCGTGCGTCCCTACGGCGTGGTGCGCATCGACTCGGCGAGCAGCCCGAGCGAATGGTTGAAGGACCCGGCCGGCAACACCAAGAAGATCGCCGAGACGTTCCGCGAAGCCTGCACCGTGGCCGAAGATTTTGGCGAGCGGCTGGCGGCTGAAGGC
>JAICIG010000128.1 GCA_025924495.1 Pirellulales bacterium
TCGACATGGCGGCCTCTTCATTCCTGTTGCGGTTCGGAAAAGCACTGCGAAACGGGAGAAATCTTCCCAATCTGATCGACGGCGCCAGATCAGTTTAGTATAAGCGCGGCAACCGGGCTCGGACAACGAATTCCCGCGTCTTTTACCTAGACTACCCGTACTGAGCCAAAGGAGCGCCTGCCGCCCCATGAGCCAATCTGCTACGGAGCACCGCTCCCATTCGCCGGCCAGCCTGAGCTGTGCCGTCATAACCGTCAGTGACACCAGAACCCTTGAAAACGACTCAGGGGGCCAAGCCGTCGTCGACCGCCTGCTCGCGGCAAGCCATTGCGTGCTTGCCAGGGAGATTATACCGGATGAGCCCGACCGCATGCGCCCCCTGCTCTCAAGCCTGGCGAGCCAGCACGGAATCGATGCGATCATGCTCACGGGCGGGACGGGCATTACCTCTCGCGATCTGACCTTCGAAACCGTGAGCGCCATGCTTACGAAGCCGCTGCCGGGTTACGGCGAGTTATTCCGGATGCTGAGCTACCAGGAGATCGGCCCAGCCGCAATGCTGTCGCGGGCAGTGGGGGGCGTCCTGGGCAAGACAATTGTGCTGACCATGCCTGGCTCTCCCGCAGCCGTCCGCCTGGCCATGGAAAAGCTCATACTCCCCGAATTGGGCCATTTAGTCCGCGAGGCGAGGAGGTAGTCTCCCAAGACAAACCGTAGAGAAGCGGGCTGCCCACGCTCGGACGCCGACGCCAACTGCCCTAGGGCGCAGGGGCGGCTTGCATTATTCTATGCGGCCCCGCGCTGGTGCGCCCGCTAGCCGCGGCAGGAGGCCAATCCGCGGGCTGACTCAGCGCGACGTCTCTCGTCTCTTCGACAGCCCAAGGAGGGGCTCGTGAAAAAACGTCGCTATTGGCTGGCCGTATTAGTCGCCCTCGTCGCCAGTTGGCTGGGATATACCAAGTTTTCCAGCGGCATTTTCGAGCGACTCGGACTCGGCTCAATCGATCCTAACCAGGTCGAACAAGCGGCTGCTCTGCCGCTGCCGCCCATTGTGAGGCAAGGAGACACGCTCCGGATCGCCTCGTTCAACATTCAAGTGTTCGGCGAACACAAGCTCGACAAACCCGAAATCGCCGGGATTCTGGCAGAGATCATCCGCCACTTCGACGTCGTGGCCGTGCAGGAGGTGCGGGCCAAAACGCAGGAACTGCTGCCGCGCTTCGTCTCCATGGTCAATGCTGCAGGCGCCCATTACGACTATGTCATCGGTCCTCGCCTCGGTCGCAGCGACAGCAAAGAGCAATACGCCTTTATCTATAACGCCGCCAGCTTGGAATGCGATCGCGAAGCGGTTTACACGGTCAATGATCCCGACGACCTGTTGCATC
Organism: Pirellulales bacterium; assembly: GCA_025924495.1. Next base: position 1,389 of record JAICIG010000128.1, read on the forward strand.
GCGAACCGCTAGTGGCCGGATTTCGCGTGCGCGGACCGCCGGACTCCGAGGCGTTCACCTTTACGCTGATCGACATCCATACCGACCCAGACGAGGTCGCCAAGGAACTGAGCGTCCTCGATGACGTGATTCGAGCCGTGGCCCGCGACGGGCGGGGGGAAGACGACATCATTCTGCTCGGCGACCTGAACGCCGACGACCACCACTTCGGCGAATTAGGGCAGATGCCCTATCTGCGTTGGGCCATCTCGGGCCGGGCGACGAACACGCGCGGGAACAAACTCTATGACAACATCTTATTCGACTCGCGCGCCACGACCGAATACCTGGGCCAGGGGGGCGTCGTCGATCTGATGCGCGAATTCAACCTGAGCATGCAGCAGGCGCTGGCCGTTTCCGATCACTTGCCGATCTGGGCCGAGTTCAGCCTTCGCGAAGGGGGACGTCCAGGAAGCGTGGCCGTGAGGCCGGGCGGAAGAGTCAGGAGATAAGAGCGAGTCGCGGCTTAGTGCGAGGCAAGCATAGACTTACTCGCCTCTTCAGTGCCTGCGGAGCGCGACTGTTCTATCGCGCGAAGGCTCCAACGAGGCCGATTCGCTCTCCGGCTGCCGACCGCCTACATGACCCGCCAGAAGTGCAAGCAAGCCAGAGCGGCGATTGCGGTCACGGCGGCATTGTACTCGCGATTGTTCAGCCACTGGCCGAGCGACCATTCGGTTTGCAAGTTGGTAAGTAGCCGATAGGGAAACAATCGCGGCACGGCGGCTGCATACTGAGTCCAAGCTTCGCCATGCCGTTCCACCAGCCGCCGCTCTTCGCGTCGCATGGTCAGAATGTAAATGACCAGCACGGGGCCGAAGACGATGCACGCATCGAGCAAATTGCTGACAATTATGCAAAACCCGAGCATCATCAGCAGCGAACCGAGGTACAACGGATGGCGGCAGAGCTTATAGGGGCCGGTGGTTGCCAGAACCTTAGTCTTCTTGATCACTCCTGCCGCCCATGAGCGGACAGACAAGCCGATCAGCACGAGCGCCAGTCCGGTCATTGCAAACGGGTCATGCAAATTCCAGGTGTCGTGCGGCTTGGTGCCTGTAACGATGTCTTTCAGCAGCAGCAAACTGAAGACAACCAGTGAGATCGTCACTCGTTGTACGACGAGAAAATCCACGATCCCTTCCCAATGGCTCTTACGCAAGGTGTGTTCCATGTCGCTCACCTGGTCCCCGGAAAACAGATCGCGGCTTATAACCTTCGACGCGCATCGAGGTCAAGACGAACTGCCGAAGCCGCCGCGACTTACCTAAACTGCCAAGGCGAGCGCACTCATTCGGTTCAGGTTCATTCAGGCTGGCCTCCCGCCAGCCATAACGGAATCGGGCGGGCGACGACTCTGTGCGTTCTACGATGCTCTAGACATAGTTCTCGTTGGACGTTCGGCTCGCTAGCCCTCTGTCCGTGGCAAACGCTTTCGAACGTGCGGCATGCCTGTTGCATTGAGCGATTCATAGGCAAGTCAACGCACAGAGAACCAAAAGACTGAGGTTATCGCCATGAGAGGCAAAGCTGATCAGGTTAAGGGGCGAGTGAAAGAGGCAACTGGCGCGCTTACGGGCGACGAGAAGATGAAGCGCGAAGGCAAGCTCGACCAAGCGGCGGGCAAGGTCAAGGAAGCCGCGGAAAACGCGGCGGAGCGAGTCAAAGAGGCTTCGGAACGAGCGGTAGATCGAGCCAGAGACGCGGCCGATCCGCGTCGGAAATAATTGCTCCGATCCCCTGTCGTCCGTTTGCTTGCAAGGCGTACGCCGCGTAATGCCTGGAACTCCGCGGCGGTGCGCCTGCAGGCAAGCGGGACAGTTTTCGTTGGCTGCGGCGTTCGGCCGCAGTAATGGCCGCGAGCGCATAAAAAAGCCCGACGAGAGTCTGTCAGAATCGACGCTCGACGGGCTCACGCCGCGGGTAAGTCTCTGACGCTTCTTGCGGCGTCCCTGTCAGAACGGTGGCGGTGAAGCAGCCGACCAGAACGTCCGGACAAAACAACTATAGCTCAGGTTTGAAACGAGCAAGGGAAAATTTTTTCCGCCCGGTTGCGTCGGCGATCGTCTCGGCGAGAGCCTTATTTTTCCCAGGGGTTTTGCCAGTCGCCCCAACGTTCCAGGTAGAGACGGTAGGCCATGGTTTCGTTGGCTCGCTTCGCCAGCCAGTCTTTCGTTCCGGCGATTAGACCCTGTTCGTCATCCAGGGTAATCTGCCCCGTTACAACGCGGGTGCGCAAGAAGACGAAGTAAGTATCGAGCACATCGCAACGGCAATAGTCGTTGATCTCGGCGAGTTTGCCCGCGTCGAACAGGTCTTGGACCATGTGGCCCTGAACGTCCATCTTGCCCGGCTTCCCGAGCAGATTCGCCGCCAGATTCAAGCCTCCGTTGAAACGCGTCGAGCCAAAATTGGTAAGCAGCTCTTGCAGGTCGAGATGAGCATCGAGGTTATAGCGGTTTCGCGGCTGTTCGAAGCTCTTGGCGGCGAGATTGAACCAGCCCGGTACGCTGACTCCATAGCGAAAGGCCGCCAGTTCCAAGAGCGGCAGATCGAACGTCCGACCGTTGAAGCTGACCAGCGTCGGCCGTCCGTATTTTTCCCAACCTCGCCAAAAGTGTTCGGTGATGATATGTGGCCGGAATTGCGGCTCGTCCAAGGTCACCAGATCAAGCAGCCGAAAATCGGCCGCCACTTTGGCGATCGCGATCGAAAGCGGTACTTGGAACGTGTAGGGAATGAAATCGCTCTCATATTGCTTCATCAACTCATCGCGATAGCGGCGGATCGCTTGCTGCGCGGCCAACGACTCGCCCGGATAACGCAGTCTCGAAACGAGTTCGCCATCGGCGACGCTCTCAATATCAAATACCAGGTAGCGAGCATTAGACATGGCGGGATATATTGATCGTCTTTCTAGAGAATGCGAAACGCGAACCACGCAACGAAGAATACGCCTCTCCGCCCCTCGGCCGCAAGTGCCCTGCGGACGGCGACCCCCGCAAGTTCCAACGCGGCGAGATTGGCATGAATCATGAACGACTGCTGCAGCGATTTCTTCGCTATGTTCAGATCGATACCACCGCCGGAGACGGCTCGAAAGGATATCCGAGTTCTGAGGGCCAATTGGAACTGGGGCGAGTGTTGGCTGCTGAATTGCGGCAGATCGGATTGGCCGACGTCGAACAAGACGGCTACGGCATCATCTTGGCGACCTTGCCGAGCAACTGCCGGCGGCAAGTTCCGGTGATCGCTTTCAACGCGCATCTCGACACTTCACCGGAGACCACCGGCAAAGGCGTCAAGCCCCAAGTATGGCGCAACTACGATGGCCGCGACCTGACGCTTCCCGGCGATCGCTCGCAAGTCATCCGCGTGGAGGCCAACTCGGAACTGCGTGAGCTTGTCGGACGAACCATCATCACTAGCGACGGCACGACGCTGCTGGGAGCCGACGACAAAGCAGGCATTGCGGCCATTATGGAGGCTGTGGAGTACCTGGCAGAACATCCTGAGCTGGAACACGGCGCCATCCGGATATGTTTCACTTGCGATGAAGAGATCGGCCACGGCGTCGACCACGTCGATCTTGCCAAACTGGCAGCCGTCGCCTGCTACACGCTCGACGGATCGGGTTGCGATCAAATCGACGTGGAAACCTTTTCGGCCGACTTGGCGACAGTTACGGTCCGAGGCGTCAATATCCATCCCTCGATCGCTAAAGGAAGAATGGTCAATGCGCTGCGCGTCGCTGGCGATTTTCTCTCGCGATTGCCCGGCAATGAGCTCGCTCCCGAAACAACCGACGGCCGACAGGGCTTTTTGCATCCGTACAAAATGGATGGCGGCGTGGCCCAGGTCGTAATTTCGATCCTGCTCCGAGATTTCGATACGCCACGTCTTGCCGAATATGCTCAGCTGCTCGAGCGCGCCGCAAGAGAGACCGCCGCCGCATGGCCAGGCTCGGCCGTCGATGTATCGGTCGTTCCGCAATATCGCAACATGGCGGAAGGGCTGGCGCGCGAGCCGCGGGCCGTCGCTCATGCGCAAGAAGCGCTGCGCCGCCTCGGGCGCGAGCCGCAATTGACGATCATCCGCGGCGGCACCGACGGCTCGCGATTCACCGAGCTTGGATTGCCTACCCCGAATCTGTCGACCGGCGAACACAATCCGCACTCGCCGCTGGAATGGACCTGCCTGGAAGAAATGGCCCAAGCCGCCGAAACGATCGTGGCGCTGGCGCAAGTCTGGGCCGGCTGAGGCCGAGGGCTGCGGCCGGACTTAGTTCAACCTGCAACATCCGGCGATACATCGAGTCTTCGCGGCGCCGGCACGCCGTCGTTTTCCGGCCTCGATTTGTTGAGAAAAAACGACATTCAACCGACTCGCGAATTGAGCTGCGGCCGTCGGCAAAGGGGCTAAGTGGCTGCGTACGTAGCGGCTTAAGACTTTCGGCCGCCGTCACGGAGCACAACGGCGCCAGCTTTGCTTTCTCAGCCATCCCAGCCGCAGCTAGGGGAAGGTCGTGCGGCTAGTCCCGCGTTGCCGCTATTTTTCGTTGCTGTTTTGGCGAGAGCATCATGCACAGTCGCGAATTGATCGAATTGGCCGCTCTGGCATCTGCACACGGCCCCGCACTCCTCCGCAGCAGTTCGCCATTTTTGGCCATCGAAGGTCTGGGACAGTATTGGGCGGCTTCGAAATGTCGGCTCGATCGTTGGAGCCGCGTCTTGAGGGCATCAATGCCGTCAAACTCACCAGCTTCGGCGCATGCCTCTGCGTTCTTTCAGACGTTGCATCAGGCGCCGCCGTCTGACGGTCATTTGAAGAGCGTACTGGAAGAGATTCTGACCAGCGAAGTCCTGACGCGCGTCTGGACGGCCGTGTTGGCTGCTTTCGATCAACGTCGTGGATGCGATGAACATTCGCCGATTGCTCGCACTATCCTTCTCGGACACTCCGAAGCGCGTCACCGAGCACTGCTGCTGCTCGTGCACGGCCCAGGAGTCTCTTCGCACGATGCGCTGACGTTAAATCGCTTGCGGCGACGGGCCGAGCGCTGGACCGATCTGCTCATCGGGCATCTGTCCGTCGAACACGATGTGTCTGAATTTTCCGCGAATCCGACGCTTGCGCGGGAATTTGCCGAGGACTTCCGCCATCAGCGCGGCTGGTCGCTTGACGGCCAGGCCTGGCCCTTGGCGATGGCTTCGTTGCGAGCCGCTTTCCGCCAGGGCGTTTCCGATCGCTGTCCCAACAGCGATCTCAATCGCCAGATCGCCGCCGGCGTGCTCGCTTGTTTCCCGCCCGATCTGTTCGATTCCACCGGGCTGTTGCAATCGCTCTGGATGGCGCGAATCACGCACGCCGCCGACGATGCCCAAGGCTTGATCGCCGAGATGTTCGCAGCCGACGCCGCGCCTGCTCATCAATTGGACTCCAACTTGCTGCGTGGACTGCCGACCGGTCGAGAAAGACGACGGTCTGGTCCTTAGGCGGGCAATCGCCGATCACGGGAGCGTCCTACCTCGGCCTGCCCTACGCCCCGGCGGCCGGAATGCGTCCTGCGAGCAATAAGCGTGGCCGTTATCTTCGCTGCACAGCGTCATTCTGCAGTTTTCCGCCGGCGCGCTCGCCTTCAAACGTTGTCGCTATTGGTGGCCGACAGTCGAAACTTCGTTACATGTTTCGGCCGAGAAATCAAAAAAATCTCGCCTCCACATCGGATTGCAAAAGGCGCCAGCTTTTTTGTGAAATCGGCGCGCGCTTCGACGTTGCCGCTCCGTTGCTGTGTTACGGGGGATGGGGTTGTCGGCGGCCGGGAGCGACCGCGACCCGTTCTGAGTATAAGCGTCTGCTGAATCTCGCCGCACGGCGGTCTGACCTGCGCAGAAAGCGCTCCAGGCAGTCGTCGCGATCGACCATTCTTTGCGCTTACTTCGAACCGCAGCCGGGAACTGCGTTGAGGTCGCTCAGGCCCATGCGAAGCGGACTTAGTCGTCGGTAAGGAAGTCCCGAGACCTGCCGTCGAGGTCCGCTACGATGGGCCGGCGACCGCCTTATTTCTTAAGGCAGCATGCGAGCGCGAAAGGCGGCCGGCCAAAAACGCGTCGCGCCGCCCATTTCCTGCTCTCAAGGCCGAGCGAATTCAGCTATCAAGGCGTTCACCTTGTCTGGTTCCTCGTGTTGAATCCAATGCGTCGCTGTTTCGAACGATTCGAGCCGGCCTTGATCGCAAAGCTCTACGCTGGGAGCAGCCAATTCGCGACCCAAGAAACGATCTCGGGCGCCCCAGATCAGCAAAGTCGGCGGCAGAATGCGTCGCTGGCCAGACATTGGAGCATGCAACTGCAGCGCCGCACGGTACCAAGCCAGCATCGAGGTCATCGCGCCCGGTTGCAGCCAAGCCTCACGGTAACGTTCCAAGTCTTCGGCCGAAAAAGCGCCAGGACGGCTCGACCGACGAAGCCCTCGAGCCAGAGGCGCAGCGCGATGGAACGTCAACCAACGCTCCGGCAACCAGGGAACCTGAAACAGGAACATATACCAACTGCGCAGCAACTGCCTGAAGTTGGTGCGAAGATGCTTCATCATCACAGCCGGATGAGGCACGTTGAGAATCACGGCGCGTGACACGCGCTGGGGGTGTTGCGCCGCCGCCTGCCAGACTACGGCGCCGCCCCAATCGTGGCCAACCAGAATGGCCTGCTCTCGCCCTGCTGCTTCGATCAGACCGACGGCATCGGCCGCGAGAAGCTCGATCGCATAGTGCCGGATGCCGCGCGGCTTGTCGCTGAGATTGTAGCCGCGCTGATCGGGCGCCCAGACGCGGAAGCCAGCCTCGGCGAGCGGTTCGATTTGTTTCCTCCAGCCGTACCAGAACTCCGGAAAGCCATGCAGCAAAACCATCAGCGGACCGTCGCTCGGCCCCGCTTTGGCAACGTGCAGTCGTAGCCCATTGACGTTGACGTGTTCGAATTGGATGGTCATGACTCGCTGACTTGCAAAGCAGGATGGATCTTTCAAACGCGGCCGGGGGCGAGCATACTCTGGCAGCGCCGATTATGATAAGGTCCTGGAGATCAAAGCAGCACTTGGGCGCCGGTCGTGTCTGCGCAGTTCAAAAATCGAGACGCCGGCAGCGGGAGAAAAACCATGTCGTCCACGCCGCGAGCCAGGCGTTTATTGGCGTCGTTGGCCGCAGTCTGCTACTACCTGTCTGCAGTCGTCGCGGTCGCGGAACCCGCGAAGATAAAGAAGGCCCTCATCGTCGGGATCGACGGATGCCGTTTCGACGCGATTCAGGCCGCGGACACGCCTCACCTTGATCAATTGATCCGCCACGGCGCCGTCAGCCGCGAGACGTTGATTCTCGGCGAGCGCTACAAGCGGAACGACACCGTCAGCGGCCCTGGCTGGTCAAGCATCCTGACCGGCGTATGGGCCGATAAACACGGCGTGCAAGATAACAAATTCGTCGAGCCGCACTTCGACAAATTCCCGCACTTCTTCCACCGGCTCAAGTCGTTTTCTCCCCAAGCGATGACCGCATCGATTGTCGACTGGAAGCCGATTCACGAACATATCGTTTCGGCGGCCGATGTCGCCACAACCGTGCCCGAAGGGGTGCTGTACCTGACGGGCGATGAACAGATAACGCGCGAAGGCGCCAGGCTGTTGGCCGAATCGGATCCCACGGCGGCGTTCGTCTACTTAGGCCAGGTCGATGAGACCGGACATAAGTTCGGCTTTCATCCTTCAGTCGACGCGTACTGCCAGGCGGTCGAGCGAGTCGACGGTCATTTAGGCAAGCTGCTGGGCACAATCAAAGACCGCAAGAGCTTTGGCCGCGAGGACTGGCTGATTGTGGTGACGAGCGACCATGGCGGCAAAGGAACGAGTCACGGCGGCGGGCACAACGATCCCGAAGTCCTGCACAGCTTTTTGATCGTCAGCGGCGAGTCGGCGACCCGTGGAACCATCGAATCTCCCGTCTATCTGGTCGACGTCGCGCCGACCGTGCTCGCGCATCTCGGCGTGCCGCTTGCCGCCAAGTGGCAACTCGACGGCAAACCAGTCGGCTTGCGAAAGCAGTGAGCCGAGCGAGTTTCAGTCGCCCTAGGCCTTCTCATTTGAGCTGGATCCGCAGAGCGGTTAGGCTGGAGGCTTTAGCGTCGCGAGAAGAAGTTGAAGAAGTTCATGAATCAATCGAAGTCGAAGTTGAATCGCCCAGCGGATTGCAGGCCACGTCTTTGGCAAAATGCTTTTGCAGCCATATCGCTATTCACATTCGGGCTCTTGGCCTGCCTACCCGGTTGCGCTGGCGAACAAAACAAGCCTTTAACGCCAGCCGAGGCAATGAACGCCGCGGTCTCGAGCGATACGTCGACGCCGCAGGCGGATCCCGAATGTTGCGAGCCGCCCGCCAAGACAAGGCGGCAAGCTAAGCCGGACGACGGCTACGCCCGTTTGCCCGACCCTGCAACGGCCAGCGTTGCGGATGCCGGGAAAGTTGAAGCAACTGAATTGGGCAGCGCCGAACCTCCTGGCCCGGCGCCGAAAGGCATGGTTTGGATTCCGCCCGGCAAGTTTTCGATGGGCAGCGCCTATCAGCCGTTCGGCGACGCGCGTCCGATTCATACGGTCGAGCTCGATGGATTCTGGCTCGATGAAACGCCGGTGACCAACCGACAGTTTGTGGCGTTTGTCCAGGCGACTGGCTATCTCACGGTGGCGGAACAAAAACCCGATCCGAAAGAGTTTCCCGGCGTCCCCGAAGAGAATCTCGTGCCGGGATCGTTGGTATTCACCCCGCCCGATCGCCCGGTGGATTTGACCAACTACGCGGCTTGGTGGTCGTTCGTGCCTGGCGCCTCTTGGCAACATCCAGAAGGGCCGCAGAGCGGCATCGTCGGACGCGAGGATCATCCGGTGGTGCAAGTCTGCTATGTCGATGCCGTCGAATATGCCAAATGGGCGGGCAAGCGACTGCCGACCGAGGCGGAGTGGGAATACGCGGCTCGTGGCGGGCTGACGCAGCAGCCGTATGTGTGGGGCGATGAATTCGAACCGAATGGTAAAATCATGGCCAACACCTGGCAAGGTCGCTTCCCATATCAAAACGCGCAGCAAGACGGCTGGGCTCGCACGTCGCCGGTTAAGGCATTCCCGCCGAACGGCTTTGGCCTGTACGATGTCGCCGGCAACGTCTGGGAGTGGTGCTCGGACTGGTATCGGCCCGACTACTACGAGCACAGCCTTGGGCGCGATCCGCAGGGACCGGACAATAGTTTCGATCCCAACGAGCCGGGCCTGCCCAAACGCGTGCAACGCGGCGGCTCGTTCCTCTGCAGCGACCAGTACTGCTCGCGATACATGCCCGGCGGCCGCGGCAAAGGCGACATTAACACCGGCAGCTCGCACGTCGGGTTCCGCTGCGCCAAGTCGCCCGAGTAGGCGCGGGAGTTCATCGGCCGCGGCAAGCTGTTTCGCGTGGCAAGAATCAACTGGCCTGCCTGATCGCGGCCTTCCGCTCTCGGCGCGCGTTGGGCTGCTTCTGCGGCGCATTGGCCGGCGGGTTCCAAGCGGCTGGTCGAGGATGATCGACAACCAGCGGCAAGGAATCGCCGAACTTCCGCTGTTCGGCTTTCAATCGCGCCAGCAACTCGCCGACCCGGCCGGACTGCGATGGCTCGCCGGCCAAATTGTGGATCTCGTTGGGGTCGTTCTTGAGATCGAATAATTGAGTTACGTCGACCTGGGGATAGCGGATCAACTTCCACCGCTCGTCGCGCACGGCACGTTGCACGTCGCGATAGGCCAGGAAGATTTCGCCGCGCGCCTTGTCGGTTCTGCCCTGCAACACCGGCTTGAAACTCTTTCCATCCAACCCGGCGGGAATCGGCGCCCCAACCAGATCGCACAGCGTAGGGTAGATATCGAGGAGATACACGAGCGCGTCGCTCTCGCCATGCGGAATGCCGGGCCCGGCAAAGACGAGCGGCGCCTTCATGCCGGCGTCGTAAATATTCTGCTTGCCGAACAGACCATGGCTGCCCATCGCCAGCCCTTGATCGGATGAGAAGACCACGATCGTATTGTCGTCGAGTTTCAACTCGCCGAGCGTCTTAAGCAGGCGGCCAAGGTGGAAGTCCATGCCGCTGATCACAGCGTAATACTCGTGCAGTTGGCGACGGACCTCTTGCTTGCTGCGCGGCCAGGGGGCCAGCATCTCATCGCGAACGGTCATCTCGCCATTGTCGAAGGGATGCAGCGGCAGATAGTTTTTCGGCAGGGGGATTTCGTCGGGAGCGTACAAATCTGTGTACTTCCTGGCCGCAACGCGCGGGTCATGCGGATTACCGAACGCCAAGTACATGCAGAACGGACGATCGTCCTGACGGTCCTTGAGAAACGCGATCGCATCGTCGACCACCAACCGAGCCGGCTCGCCGGAGGTCCGCTCGATGTTTTCATCCACGTATTTATTGATTTCAAAGCAAGCTTGAATCTTCGTCGCCGTGTTGCCGCGCTTGCCGTGGTGATAGGTTTGATAACCCGCATCCTTGAATGACAGCGGAAGATTTGGCGAGTCGGCCGGAGCCAGCGGCCCCTGCCAGCGGAAGAAGGCCTTGCCGCTGAGCAGCATGTTGCGGCTCGGCGTACAAACGGCCGGCATGTTGCCGCCCAGGCAGTAGGCGTTGCGGAAGGCGAAGCCCCGGCGCACCAATGAATCAATTGCCGGCGTTTTGATCGCCGGATTGCCTAGCGCGCCGATTGTGTCAGCTTTCTGATCGTCGGTGAACAGGAACAAAATGTTCGGCCGTTCGGCTTCGGCCGCTAAGCCGCGCGCTGCGCAGGCCACGAGTACGGCCAGACTGGCAATCACGCAGCGGATTAAGTCGTTTTTCACGACGGCTTCCTGTCGCACGTTACATAAGGTGCGGCTCAAGTTTCGATCTTCAGTTTCGGCAACGCCTGCTGGAGCTGCTTCATGCCTTGTTCCGTTGCCTTGGTCAGCTTGAGCGTGAGTTCTTTAAGCTTGCCCAAGCCATACAAGTGTTTCAGGCCGGCGTCGGTAATGGAAGTATCCTCGAGATTCAACAATTGCAAGTTTTTCAAACTCGCGAGCGATTTCAGGCCATCGTCGGTGATGCGCGTGTGCCACAGTTCCAGCCGCTCGAGGCTGTTCACGTTCTTCAAATGCTCCAAGCCGGCGTTGTCCACCTGAGTTTCGTTGAGGTCGAGCCGCGTTAGGTTCGGCATCTTGGTGAGGTGGACAAGGCAAGCGCCAGTGAGTGGAATGTCACGCAGCGAAAGCTGTTTGAGCTTGGGAAATCCGGCCAGAATGCTTAGCCCCTGATCTGTAACGCTGTAGCAGCGCATCAGATGAAACTCATCGAGATTCGGCAGCCCCTTGAGCAATTCGAGTCCCGAGTCGCCGATCGTGGTATCCTCGAGCGTGAGGCCCTTGAGCTTCTTCAATCGAGCGACGTATTCCAGCCCCGAGTCAGTGACGCCGGGATTGCGCAGCTTAAGTCGTTCCAGATTGGGCAGCGTGGCGAGCACTTCAAGGCCCGCGTCGGAAATGCGAGGGCAGCCTCGCAAGTCGAGCAGGCGAAGCTTAGTCAAGCCTTCAATGTTCTTCAGGCCAACGTCGCTAGTGCGCGTGTAGAGCAAGTGCAGTTGTTCGAGGTTGGGGAATTCGCGGACGAGCGCCAAACCTTCATCCGATACGCCCGAGCGGCGCAGATTGAGCGATTTGAGTCCCTTGAGCTGCGTCAGTTGTACGAGGCCCGCATCGTCGACGCCGGTGTTCTCCAAGGTCAGGTCGGTGAGGCTGGCCAGCGGCAAGAGATGCACCATGCCGGCGTCGGTAATGTCGGGCCCCCAGAGCCTCAGCTTGGCGAGGTGTTTGAAGGCCGCCAGACGACTCAAGTCCTGGTCTTTGGCGTCGCGGTCGCCCAAGTCGACGGCGGTCACGTGCCTGGCATCGTCGTAGGTAAGCTTGCCGCCCAGTTCTTCGACCCATTGAATGGCCGCGGCTTCTGGTTCTGCGGCCGCCAGAGTCGCGCTGAATATCGTCGCTGCAATCGCCCAAAACATCATTGGTCCTGCTGCTCTCGTTGGTAGTTCTCGTTGCCGATCCAGTCGTAGGAAAGAGATTTAGCGTACTTGCACCGCAGGGGCAAAGCAAACCCTCTCCCGCGGCTCCCGCGCCGCGACAAGATGTCGCCAGACCCTCCCTGCCGGCGCGTCTTTTCGGCCACATTGAAAGAGCTCGGCTGGACGAATGAGCCGCATTCCGCCTCGGCAAGAAGACCCCGCAAACCGCGGGAAAACTGCCAGAAAACGGTGGTAGAAGGCTGGACCGTACGGTATTGTGGACAACTCCCGTGGACCAATATTTTTCTGACAGCGATCGAAGTCAAGGAGTGGTACTAATGCCTCGACAAAATAACCGTCGCCAGTTTTTGCAAACGACTGCCGCGACCGGCGTCGGCTTCTGGGTGGCCGGCGGTCTGCAAGCGGCGGAAAGCAAGTCGCCCAACGAACGCATTCGCATCGCCTGCGTCGGCGTCGGCGGCAAGGGTTCGAGCGACTCGAGCGATGCCGGCAATCACGGCGACATCGTCGCGATCTGCGATATCGACGACAAGACGCTGGACGCCGCCTCGAAGAAATTTACCAACGCCAAGAAATACAACGATTTCCGCAAGATGTTCGACGAGATGGCGGGCAGCATCGACGCCGTCACGGTCAGCACGCCCGACCACAATCACGCCGCGATTGCCGCGATGGCCATGCGGCTCGGCAAGCACTGTTTCTGCCAGAAGCCATTGACCCACTCCATCTACGAGGCGCGCGTGCTCGGCGAGATTGCTCGCGAGAAGAAGGTCGCCACGCAAATGGGAAACCAGGGCACGGCCAATGACTCGCTCCGCAAGGCAGCCGCCGTCATCAAATCGGGCGCCTTGGGCAAAATCAGCGACGTCCATATCTGGACGAATCGGCCCATCTGGGACCAGGGCGAAAAACGCCCGCCCGAAGCCCCCGTTCCGCCGCACGTCCACTGGGAAGAATGGATCGGCCCGGCGCCCTATCGCCCGTACGCCGTCGGCTATCATCCGTTCGCTTGGCGCGGCTACTGGGATTTCGGCACAGGCGCCTTGGGCGACATGGCTTGCCATACGGTCAACATGCCGTTCATGGGCCTCAAGTTGCGCGATCCGACTTCGGTGCAGGCCCAGACTTCGGGCCATAATAAAGACAGCTATCCAAAGTGGTCGATCATCAATTTCGAGTTCCCGGCTAACGACCAGCGGCCGGCGGTCAAGATGACCTGGTATGACGGCGGCAAGAAGCCGGGCAAAGAACTACTGGATGGCAAACAGCCTGCGGCCAGCGGAGCGCTGATTATCGGCGATAAGGGCAAGCTCTATGCTCCCGGCGATTATGCCGAGAATCCGTTGGAGTTATTCGGCGGAATCAGCGAACCGAAGGTCGAGTTCGTCAAGTCGCCGGGCCATTTTGAAGAATGGATCCGCGCCATCAAGGGCGGCGAGCAGGCCATGTCAAACTTCCCCGACTACGCGGGCCCGCTCACCGAGACGATCTTGTTAGGCAATCTGGCGGTGTGGGCCGCCCCGAGCGCGAACGAAATGGGCAAGAAGATCGAGTGGGACGCCAAAAACATCAAAGCGACCAACGCTCCCGAGGTCGAAGACGTGATTCGGCCCAAGTATCGCGAAGGGTACAAGTTGTAATTTGTCGGCGCTCCGCTCAAAAGAGTAGCCGCTCAATCCCCTACCGCGGGCCATCGGACCAACCGCCGATGGCCCGCGGTTTTTTCTCGCGCGCAGTGCGTTGCCCTGGGAAAGGATCAGACGGCAATTGCCGCGCAAGACGCTCCGGCGTGCTGTCCAGCAAGGCAGAAGTTCGGGCGGGTCCCGCACTCAGCAACGCCTGCCCAGCGGACGATCGGATCATCTTGCGTCGTGAGAGCTTACCGGCGACGCGGGACAGGCATATAGCCAGTCGACGGGGGGCGCCGATTTGACTCGTTACTTGTCACGCCTATAATCTAACCGGTCAAAAGGCCAACTCGGCTAAATACTTGCGCAATTTTCACGCAAGGAAAGTCGCCTCCCCATGTTATCGCGACCCAATCCAATCACGGACGAATGGAAAAACCGGTTGCTCGGCGCGACTCGCTTGCAACTCGCTTTTCTGACGCTCGCCTGCGGAGCGCTTGGCCCACTTTTCCTTGCCTGGCCTGTGCCGGCCATTTACGCGCAAGACGACGCTGCCAGAGGCGAGGCCGATCAACCAGATGCTGACGCTGCCGTCAAAGAGGCCAAGCCCCGCGCGGGCGGCGCTGCCAAGGCGGACCAAGCCAAAGAGCAGCGCGTCGGGCGGCTGATTCGCATCACCGCACCGATTACCGACAAGCTCGACAATCGAGTCAAACGCATCGCCAGTACGGCTATCAAGAATGCCAAAGAAAAGGGCGAATGGCCCGTGCTGATCTTCGAAATTCAGCCAGGCAATAGCCAGTTCGGTCAGGCTTTCGACTTGGCGCATTATTTGTCGGGCCCTCATCTGAACGGCGCTACGACGGTAGCTTACGTGCCGGAAACGATTACCGGGCACGCCGTACTGGTCGCCATGGCCTGCGATGAAATCATCATGGGCGAGAATGCCGAGATCGGCAACGCGGGGGCGTTTGAAGCCGCCATCAAGCCTTCGATGCGCGACGCCTACGCCGAGATTGCCAACAGCCGTAAGACAATTCCTGCTGACGTTGCCTTGAAGATGCTCGATCCAGCCATTGAACTGCTGCTGGTCGAAACCGACGTCAGCCGCGAATTCGTGCGCGGCGACCGACTGGAAGAACTGAAACAGAAGAAATCGTTCAGCAAGCCCAAGGTGGTAATCCCTGCGGGGAAACCGGGCCTGTTTTCCGCAGCGAAGGCGCGAGAGTATGGATTTGCGACCTTCGTGGCGCAGGATCGGCAAGCGGTGGCCAAGGCCTTGAGCCTGCCCGCCAAGGCGGTTGATGACGATTTTTCGCTCGAAGGCCAACTGCGGCCGGTGCGGATTGCCATCAAAGGCCCCATCTCCAAAGCGCTCGCCGAACAGGTGCAAAACTTGACGAACAGCCAGATGCGCAGCAATGAAGTGAACTTGATTTGCCTCTGGATCGACAGTCCCGGCGGCTCGCCCGACGACAGCATTAACCTGGCCAATTTTCTGGAGGGGCTCGATTCCTCCGAGCGCCGCACGGTGGCGTATATTCCGAACGAGGCCCGCGGCGATGCCGCCTTCATTGCTTTGGCATGTGATCATATTGTCATGCATCCCGGCGCCATTCTGGGCGGCTGGGGCGCTTACCAGATCGACGAGGCGGAGATTCCGACTACGGCCAGATCGGTTTCTGCCATCGCGGCCGAGAAGCACCATTCGCCGGCATTAGCCGCTGCAATGGTCGATCCTGGATTGGCCGTTTATAAGTACACGCGTCAGTCCGACGGCCTAGTCGAATTCCTGACCGAGGAAGAAGCCAAGAAACTCGCCGAACCCGATGAGTGGCAACGCGGCGAAGCCATAACTCGTCGCGACGATCCACTACAATTGACGGGCGAGCAGGCCGAACAGGTCGGACTTTTGCACGGACTGGTGGACGATTTCAACGGCTTCAAGGCGTTATACGGCCTGGAAAATGATCCGACCTTGATCGAGCCGGGTTGGGCGGATTTTCTGATCGACGCGCTGAACTCGCCGGGCGTCTCCTGGTTCTTGTTGCTGCTAGGAGGCGCAGCTTTGTATGCAGAACTGCAGTCGCCCGGCATCGGCTTAGGCGGCCTGATCGCCGGATTATGCTTCATGCTCTATTTCTGGAGCGCTTACCTCGGCGGCACCGCTGGCTGGCTGGAAGTGCTGATGTTCGCCGCCGGGCTGGGCTGCCTGGCCCTGGAAATCTTTGTCTTGCCCGGCTTCGGCTTGTTCGGCCTGGCGGGCGGCCTGCTGGTAATCGGTTCGCTAATTCTCGCTAGCCAGACATTTATCATCCCTCGCAACGCATACCAGCTCGCGCATTTACGCAACAGCATGCTCGTGCTCGCCGGCGCGGGACTGGGGACGGTTGTGGCGGCGGCGCTCCTCAGGCACTTCCTGCCGCACGCGCCGATGTTTAACCGCATGCTATTAGCGCCGCCATCGCATGAAGAATTGTCGGTGATCGCCGAGCGCGAGGCCCTCGCTCGTTTCGATCACCTGGTAGGTCGCCACGGCGTCGCTTTTACGCCGCTCGTACCCAGCGGCAAAGCACGAATCAACGACGAATTGATCGACGTTCTTACGGAGGGCGAATTTGTCGATCGGGGTCAGGCGGTCGAAGTGATTGAAGCGCGCGGACACCGCGTCGTCGTTCGAGCGATCGGTTGAGGCCTCGCCATGTTTGATCCATTGGCTTGGGCGGCGCTCTTGATGTTCATCGGGCTGGGCCTGATCATCGTCGAAGTTTTCGTTCCTTCAGGCGGCCTGATCGGCTTCTTGTCCATCGTCGCCGTGGTCTCAGCCATTTCCTTGGCCTTTTACCGCGGCCCTTGGGAAGGACTGAGCTTTCTCGGCGCGGCGGTCGTGGCCGTGCCTATCGTGCTCGCGGCCGCGTTGCGCTGGTGGCCGCAAACGCCCATGGGGCGCCGGGTCATGCTCGATTCGCCCAGCAGCGAGGAAGTATTGCCTCAAAGCGA